>JBKKAZ010000221.1:0-72002 GCA_046714435.1 Casimicrobiaceae bacterium | reverse complement strand
AATCGCTTCTTGACCCAGGTCGGGCGCGGAACCCCGATGGGTAGTCTGCTGCGGCGCTACTGGCAGCCAATCGCGGCTGCGGCGGAGCTGGAGAAGCGTTGGACGAAGCGTGTCCGCCTGCTCGGCGAGGATCTGGTTTTGTTCAAGGATCGCCAGGGGCGCCTCGGTTTGATTGCAGAGCAATGCCCGCACCGCCAGGCTTCCCTTGCGTACGGCATTCCCACCCAAGACGGGATACGCTGTCCGTATCACGGCTGGGAGTTCAGCGCCGCAGGGAAGTGCTTGAGCCAGCCGAACGAGTCGGACAATTGTGCTTTCCGCGCGAGGGTCTCGACGGATGCCTATCCCGTGGAAGAGCTCGGGGGCCTCACCTTCGCGTATCTGGGTCCGGAGCCCAGGCCGCTGCTACCGCGCTTCGACGGCTTTGTGGCCGAAGGTGCGATCCGGATGATGGGGCGTGCGCTGCTGCCCATCAACTGGCTGCAGATCATGGAGAACTCGATGGATCCGATCCATACCGAGTGGCTCCATGGGCATCACTACGAGTTCCAGAAGGAGCAGGAAGGCGTCAAGGTCGCGATCAGTGCCCGGCACGAAAAAATCGACTTCCGTGAATTCGAGTTCGGCATCACCAAGCACCGTCTGCTTACGGGCCAATCCGAAGACTCCGACGACTGGCGGATCGGCCACCCGATCGTATTCCCGAATATGCTTGCCGTCGGCAACGGCGACGAGACGTCGCGCTACTACTCCTTTCAAATCCGGGTTCCGGTCGACGACGAGCACACGCTCCATCTCTGGTACAACGCCTACATCCCGCCCAGGGACGCCATCGTTCCTGCCCACCTGACCGACCGGGTTCACTTGTACGACGTGCCGTTCAAGGACGAGAACGGCGAGTTCATCGTGGACAACGTGGATGGTCAGGACATGATGGCCTGGATCAGCCAGGGTTCGATCGCCGACCGCAGCAAGGAG
The DNA here is from genome assembly GCA_046714435.1 of Casimicrobiaceae bacterium. Classification (GTDB taxonomy): domain Bacteria; phylum Pseudomonadota; class Gammaproteobacteria; order Burkholderiales; family Casimicrobiaceae; genus VBCG01. The sequence continues at coordinate 71,024 of JBKKAZ010000221.1, read as the reverse complement.
CATCTGGGGGCATCGGACAAGGGTGTCGCAGTCTACCGCCGTGCGCTTCGGCGCGAGATCAGGAAAATGGAACAGGGCGTCGATCCCATGGGCATCGTTCGGGACGCGCAGCGCAATCTCCGGATCGACTTGCCTAACGAAACCAGCAAGCACCACAACAGCGACGGCTTCTCCAGTTTCATGCTTCGCACCCACGCCCGGTATTCCCCGATCGCGCAGGATCTGGTCAGGATTTTCGAGGGAACATGATGACTGCCGACGAAGCGAAGCAGAAACTCATCGACGCCGGGCGCATTCTGGAGGCGGCAGGACAGGGCGATCTCACGCGAGGCCATGTCTCGGTACGCGTGCCTGGCGACCCATCCCTTTTCTTCATCAAGCCGCACAGCCATGGCTTTGACGAGATCACGACGGAGAACATCGTCATCTGCAATCTCGAAGGCGAAAAGGTCGGCGGCGGGGGCCGACGCCACAGCGAAGTGTTCATCCACTCGGAAATCTTCAGGGCGCGCCCGGACGTGACCAGTGTCATCCATGCGCACCCGAGCTTCGTGGTCGCCTTCTCGGCCACCGGTCGACGCTTGCGGCCGATCAGCCAGCCGAGCGTTGCTTTCGCCGACGGCCTGCCCTACTTCACCGAGACCATCGATCTGATTCGCACCAAGGCAATGGGCGCCGGTGTCGCGCGTGCGCTCGGCATGTGCAAGGCGACGCTGATGCGCAATCATGGCGTGGCCGTAGCCGGTGCTTCGGTCGAGGAATCGACGATCCTGGCGATCCTGCTTGACAACGCCTGCCGGATCCAGCTGCTGGCGGAGTCGGCCGGAGGGATCGGCGAGGAGTTCCCGCAGGAGGATATCAAGCGGCTGCACTACAACATCACGCGTCCGGAGCAATTCAACATCAATTTCGAGTACCTGCGGCGCAAGTCGACGCGTCCTGCGAACTCGTGATCGGGCGCGCTGCGGTCATCCATTGCTTGCACGTGGTTGCGCGAGCCTCCATCGATACTCCGGAGCATCCGCGATCGATTTCCTGAGGGGACTTCAGATGAGCAACCGTTTGATCGATCTTCTTGCGTTGGCCCTGTTGACAGGCGCTCCCGCTGGGTCATCGTTGGCCGCCGATCCGGTCCCGGGACAGCTGTCGGTAGCGGAAATGGCCGTGTATCAGGGAGCGGATCGTCAAGAACGCCTGTTGGCGGCCGCCAGGAAAGAGGGCGGCGAGCTATCGATCTACCACGTGTACCCGAACCTGCCGGCGGTCATGTCGGCGTTCACGAACAAATATGGCATCAAGGTCAAGGCCTGGAGATCCGGTTCGGAGGGCGTGCTGCAGAAGCTCACGACCGAGGCACGTGCCGGGCGCCATGAAGTCGATATCGTGCAGAACAACGCGCCGGAAAACGAGGCTGCGCATCGGGAACAACTGTTGCAGGAAGTCAGGTCCCCCTTTCTCAAGGACCTGGTCCCCGAAGCTAGCCCTGCCCACAACGCCTGGGTGGGAATCACGCGCGATATTTTCATCGCCGCCTACAACACCAGCAAGATCAGGAAAGAGGAACTGCCCAAGTCCTATCAGGACCTGCTCGACCCGCGATGGAAGGGCCGGCTGGGGATCGAGGTTGACGACCAGCACTGGTTCGCCACGCTTTCCGAAGCGCTGGGCGAGGCTCAGACGCACAAGCTCTTTGCCGATATCGTTGCAAGCAACGGCATCTCGGTGCGCAAGGGGCACTCGCTGCTGACCACGCTGGTCGCTTCGGGAGATGTGCCGCTGGGGCTGACGGTGTACAGCTGGAATCCCGAGCAACTGAAACAGAAGGGGGCTCCGATCGAGGGATACCCGATTCAGCCGGTGATCGCGCAATTCAGCACGATCGGCATGCTCAGGAAGGCGCCGCACCCGTACACCGCGCTGCTGTTCTACGACTTCATGCTGGGCGAAGGCCAGCAGCTGCTGGCCGACAACAGCTACGTGCCGACGAGCAAGAGTTTCGAATCGGCGCTGACGAGGTCTCCGCTCAAGTACATCGACCCGCGGCAGGCCCTGGACATGCACGCGAAGTGGGTCAAGACCTACGAAAGCGTCGTCACCAAGGGTGCGCGCCCGGGATCGTAGCGAATGGCGGCCGTCGGCTAGAATCCGCTCGGCCTGCTGCATCGCGCAAGGCCGCACCCCGTGTCACTCGCTACCTTCGCCCTCCAGTTCCTCAACGGCCTCGCTTCCGCTTCCGCGCTGTTTCTGGTCGCCGCCGGGCTGACGCTGATCTTCGGCGTGACCCGTGTGGTGAACTTCGCCCACGGTTCGCTGTTCATGCTGGGCGCGTACCTCTGCTGGGGCCTCGGCGGGGTGTTCGGAACATCGCTGGCAGGCTTCGCCAGCAGCGTGATCGTTGCAGCGCTGATCGTCGCCGCGGTCGGCGCGCTCATCGAAGTGCTGCTGCTGAAGCGGCTCTACGACGCGCCCGAGCTCCTGCAGCTCACCGCGACCTTCGGTGTGGTGCTGATCGTGCGCGATGCCGTGCTCTGGCTTGGGGGTGCAGAGGACAAGCTGGGACCGCGCGTCCAGGGCCTCGACGGCGCGATCGTGCTCGCCGGTCACCCGATTCCCGAGTACGACCTGTTCCTGATCGTCGTCGGGCCGCTGGTGCTGGCCGCGCTCACCTGGCTCGTTACCCGAACCCGCTTCGGCGTGCTGATACGCGCCGCCTCCGAGAACCGCGCCCTCGCATCCGCGCTCGGCATCCACCAGGCTCTGCTGTACACGGCAGTGTTCGCGCTGGGCGCGTTCCTCGCTGGATTCGCCGGCGGGCTGCAGCTCCCGCGCGAGCCGGCCAATCTCAACATGGACCTCGCGGTCGTTGCCGAGGCCTTTGTCGTCACCGTGGTCGGCGGACTCGGATCGATTCCAGGCGCTTTCGTCGCCGCGCTGATCATCGGACTGGTCAAGGCGCTGTGCATCGCGCTGGGCACGGTCGAAGTCGCGGGTCTGCCGATCGCGTTTCCCAGGATCACGCTGGTAGTCGAGTTCATCGTCATGGCGATCGTGCTGGCGATCAGGCCGTACGGCCTGCTGGGACAGGCGCCGGCGGCGCCGGCAACGACGCCGTTGCCCGAGCAGCGCGCGCTGGTCCTCGCCCCCGGACGCCGCACGGCCAAGGTCGCCGTGGGGGTGCTGGTCGTGCTGCTGGTGCTGCCGCTGGTGCGTGACGACTACACGCTGGTCCTCACGACCGACGTGCTGATCGCGGCGCTGTTCGCCGCCAGCCTGCAGTTCATCATGGGCCCCGGCGGAATGACCAGCTTCGGGCACGCCGCCTACTTCGGCGTCGGCGCGTACGCCGCAGCGCTTGCAGTTCGGCACGGATGGCCGATGCCCGCGGCGCTGGCGCTCGCGCCGCTAGCCGCCATGACGGCGGCGTGGATGCTCGGCGGGTTCGCAGCGAGGCTCGCAGGCGTCTATCTCGCCATGCTGACGCTCGCCTTTGCGCAGATCCTGTGGTCGATCGCGTTCCAGTGGGATGCCGTGACCGGCGGAAGCAACGGGTTGGTCGGCATCTGGCCGCCCGCGATCCTCACCGACCGCGCGCACTACTACCTGTTCGCGCTGGTCATCGTCGCCGCGGCGCTGCTGGCCGTGGTGAAAATCGCGCATTCGCCGTTCGGGTTCGCGCTGCGCGCGGCGCGCGATTCGCCGCTTCGTGCTGCGGCCGTCGGCATCGACGTCAAGGGCATGCAGGCGCGCGCCTTCGCGATCGCGGGCGCGTTCGCCGGACTCGCCGGGGGACTGTTCGCGTTTTCCAAAGGCAGCATCTCGCCGGAAACGCTGGCGATCCCCCGCTCCGTCGACGCGCTGGTGATGGTCCTGCTCGGCGGACTGAATGCAATCGGCGGCCCGCTTCTGGGTGCTGCCGCATTTACCTGGATGCAGGACACTCTGGCCCGCGAGAGCGACTACTGGCGTGCCGCCACAGGCGCACTGATCCTCGTCCTGGTACTGCTGTTTCCGCTCGGCATCGGCGGGGGCATCACGCGACTGCGCCAACTGCGCGCTCGAACCCGCGTGGAGCGCGCGACGTGAACGAACCGGTGCTTGCTGTCGACGGTCTGGTCAAGTCGTTCGGCGGCGTGCACGCGGTTCGCGACGTGTCGTTCCGCGTGGCGGCCGGCGAACTCGCCGCTCTGATCGGACCGAACGGCGCCGGCAAGACCACCTGCTTCAACTGCATCAACGGCCAGGTCCGGCCCGACGCGGGCCGGGTAACGCTTGCCGGCACCGACATCACCGGCCGGTCGCCGCGAGAGATCGGACTCGCCGGGGTGGGACGCACCTTCCAGGTCGCCGCCACCTTTGCGTCGATGACCGTGCGCGAGAATCTCGAAGTCGCGTTGCTGTCGCACGCCGGTCGCGGCAGGGCGGTAGGCGGAGGCATGGCGAGCGCGCAGTCGAGGCACGCGGACGCGCTGCTGGCGCGCGCGGGTATCGAGGCCCTCGCCGACCGGCACTGCGCGATCCTGCCCTACGGCGACTTGAAGCGCGTCGAACTGGCGCTGGCGCTGGCCGGCAATCCCAAGCTGCTGCTGATGGACGAGCCCACGGCCGGCTTGGCCCCGCGTTATCGCGCAGCGCTTTTGGCGGCGGCCGGCGTGCTCGCCCGCCGCGATTCCGTGGCCGTACTGTTCACCGAACACGACATGGACGTCGTGTTCGATCACGCGGACCGCGTCATCGTGCTCGATCGGGGCCGCATCATTGCCGAAGGCACGCCGGACGCCGTTCGCGCGGATCCGCGCGTGCAGGCCGTTTACCTGGGAGTCCCGGCTGAGCCATAATCCACGTTGGGGGGAGCCATGAGTCAGATTCGACGCCGGCGGCTCTTGATTGCGGCGGGCGCGCTCCTGGCGACGCCGCATCGCGGCTTTGCCCAGAAGCCTGCCGCGGCCATGCCGCGGATCGGATTTCTCGGCGTGGCCAATCCTGTTGCCTGGGGTCCGCGCCTCGACGCCTTCCGGGCAGGCTTGCGCGACCTGGGTTACGTCGAGGGCAGGAACATCGCGATCGAGTATCGCTTTGCGGAAGGCCAGTACGACCGCCTTCCGGCGCTCGCCGCCGAACTCGTTCGTCTCAAGGTCGACGTCATCGTGACGCACTCGGCCCCGGGCGCCCTCGCCGCGAAGCAGGCAACCGCGACCAATCCGATACCGGTGGTCATGACCAACGTCGGCGACGCCGTTGGATGGGGCATCGTCGCGAGCCTTGCGCGCCCTGGCGGTAACATCACCGGCGACACGTTCTTCGTTACCGAACTCGTGGCAAAGCGTCTCGAGGTGCTCAAGGATGCGATCCCACGCGTGCACCGAGTGGCGGTCCTCGCGAATCCGGACAACGCCGCAATGGGACAATCCGTCCAAGCCATGGAAATCGCGGCCAGGAAGCTGAACGTGGCGTTGCTGACGTTCCATGCGCGGGGCCCCGCAGACCTGGACGACGCCTTTGCCGCGATTGCGAAGGAAAGCGTCGACGCGCTCGCGGTGATCGAGGACGCGGTCCTCATCCCAAACAACAAGAGGATCGCGGAGCTAGCTGTCAAGCAGCGCCTTCCCTCGATCAGCTTCGTCGAGTATGCCGACGCGGGGGGACTCTTCGGCTATGGGCCGAACTTTTTCGCGCTCTATCGCCGCGCGGCAGTCTTCGTGGACAAGATCCTGAAGGGTGCGAAGCCCGGCGACATTCCGATCGAGCGGCCGACGACCTTCGAATTCGCGATCAACCTGAAGACGGCCGCGGCGCTCGGAGTTGCCGTTTCGCCTGCGGCCCGTTCCCGCGCGGACCGGGTAATTGACTGAGTCTCGGGACGGGCGCCGCTCACGCCGCAAGACGCGCGAAGCCGCGCTCGAGATCGGCGATCAAGTCGGCGGGATCCTCGAGCCCCACGTGCAGCCTCAAGTTCGGGCCGCCGGCGTTCCATTGGGTGGCGCTGCGGGTGCGCTCGGGCCAGGTAGGGATGATCAGGCTCTCGAAGCCTCCCCAACTCCAGCCCATCCGGAACAGCGCCATGCCATCGAGCATCGCCGCGATGCGGTCTTCCGGCACCGGCTGCAGCACCACGCCGAAAAGACCGCCTGCCGCGGAAAAGTCACGCTTCCACAGCTCGTGACCGCGGGCGCCTGGCAGCGCCGGATAGAGCACTTCGCGTACTTCGGGGCGCGCGCGCAGCCACTCGGCGATGGTCAGCGCGCTGGCCTGGTGGCGCGCGAGTCGCGTCGGCAGCGTCCGCAGGCCGCGCAAGCCGAGGAAGCAGTCGTCCGACGATGCGGTGACCCCCATGTCGGTCCAGATCCGATGCAGGGGCGCGAACGTCGACTCGCTGGCGACGATCACGCCGAGCAGTACATCCGAATGGCCGCCGAGATACTTGGTGGCGGCGTGCACGACCACATCCACGCCATGGTCGAACGCGCGAAAGCCGAGCGGCGTCGCCCAAGTGTTGTCGAGGATCACCAATGCGCCGCGCGCGTGCGCGGCCTCCGAGATCGCCCGCACGTCCTGGACTTCGAAGGTCAGCGAGCCCGGCGATTCCGCGAACACCAATCGCGTGCTGGCCCGGATTTCGCGAGCAATGCCGGCACCGGCCAGCGGATCGTAGTAGCTGACCTCGACACCGAGGCGCTTCATGTGCAGTTCGCAAAAGCGCCGCGTCGGCCCGTAGACGGAATCGGTGACCAGCACATGATCGCCCGGCTTCGTGAGCGCCAGCAGCGGCAGCGTGGTCGCGGCCAGCCCGGAGGGCACCGCGAGCGCGGCGTGCCCGCCTTCAAGCGCCGCGATGGCCGCCTGAAAATCCGTGACCGTCGGCAGGCCGTGCAATCCGTAACCGACCTCCCGGTACTCACCGAGCGAGGACGCAATCAGGTCAGCGTAGCTCGGAAACAGAATGGTCGACGCGCGATACACCGGCGTATTGACGGCCCCGAGATGCCGCTCCGGGTGGCGTCCAAGATGCGCTGCCAGCGTCGCGGGCGCGAGTGGCGTTAGGTCGTTGTTTGAACTCATGCGTCTAGCGCTCCTGCGCAACCGGCGCGAGTCCGTACGCGGCGCGAATTGCGCTCACCTGCGCGGCAACGCTCTGGCGCAGGTCGACTTCAAGCGCGTCGGACGGAACCTCGAGCGTCGCGAACTGGCTCGCGAGCAGCGAGGCAGGCATGTAGCGGTGCTGCCGCGATGCGAGTCTCGCGGCGATGGTGTCGTAGTCGCCGACGAGGTGGACGAAGCGGACGTCGCCTACGCTTGCGAGCCGGTCGCGATAAGCTTGTTTCAACGCCGAACAGGCGAGCACGGCACTCCCGCCGCGCGCGAGGACTGCACGCAGCCGCTCCGCGATCCCATCGAGCCATGGCCCGCGGTCATCGTCGTCGAGCGCCTCGCCCGCGGCCATCTTGGCGACGTTGGCCCCCGGGTGAAAGTCATCGGCGTCAAGTAGGGGCCAGCTCAGATTTTCCGCGAGCGCAGCACCCACGGTCGACTTGCCGCAGCCGCAAACCCCCATCAGCACCAGGATCACGCGCCGCCTCCATCACCCTTGGCCGCCGTGACGCCGTGTCCGCCGAAGGACTTGCGCATCATCGCCAGCAGCTTGTGCGCATAGTCGGCCCGGCCCTGCGAGTGGAACCGGCTCATCAGCGCGAGGGCCAGCACCGGTGCCGGCGTGCCCTGCTCGACCGCCTCGTTCACCGTCCAGCGGCCTTCCCCCGAGTCGGCAACCGTCGGCGCGATGCCGGCGAGCTTCGCGTCGTTGCGCAGTACTTCGGCGGTGAGGTCGAGCAGCCACGAGCGGATCACACTGCCGTGTCGCCAAGTCTCCGCGATGGCCGCGAGATCGAGACCGTAGGCCTCTTTGCCTTCGAGCAGCGCGAAGCCCTCCGCCATCGCCTGCATCATCCCGTACTCGATGCCGTTGTGGATCATCTTGACGAAGTGTCCGGAGCCCGCCCGCCCGCAGTGCAGCCAGCCACGGTCAGGCGCAGGCGCCAGGATCCGCGCAAAAGGTTCGATGAGGCGCGCAGCATCGGCACTGCCGCCGAACATCAGCGTATAGCCGTGATCGAGTCCGTGGATTCCGCCGGAAACCCCACAGTCGGCGAAATGGACCCCGGCGGTCGCGAGCGACGCCCCGCGGCGCTCGGAATCCTTGTAGTTGGCGTTGCCACCGTCGACCAGCAGGTCGCCGCGCTGCATCTCGGGCCACACGTCCTGAACGACCAGTTCGGTGGTCTGGCCGGCGGGCACCATCAGCCAGACCGCGCGAGGCGTCCGCAGCGCATGCACGAGCTTGATCGCCGACTCCGCCGGTTCGACGGCACCCTCGCCGACCAGTGCGCCGAGCAATTCGCGATCGGGGTCGAAACCGACCACGCGAACGCCGCCACGGCGAAGCCTGCGTGCCATGTTGCCGCCCATGCGCCCCAGCCCGACGATGCCGATGTCCATGCCGTCCGCGATCCATGATGCAATGGCGCGATGCTACCAAACCGAGGCTAGCCGCACCGGGTCAGCGAATCCGCGTGGTGGCCACCAGCGCCGCGCCGATGATCAGAACGGCGCCAATCAGCGTTCGTGCCGTCGGTGTCTCACCCAATAAAAGCGCCGCGAGCGCGATACCGTACACGGGTTCCAGCGTGGCGACGACGCTCGCCGAATGCGCGGTGACGCGGCGAAGGCTCGAGAGGAACAGCGTGTGCGCCAGCGCGGTACAGACAACGCCCAGGACCGCGAGCAACGCAAGATCACGACCCTCCACCTCAGCCAACGCCTGCCGCCCGATCCACGCGAAAGGCAACAGCGCGATCGCCGCGGACAGGTTCTGCCAGTAGGCGATCGCCACGGGTGAGTGGGTGGCCGCGAATCGACGGCCACGAACCACCAGCAGCGCGAACAGGAAAGCCGAGAGCACGCCCCAAGCGAGCCCCTGCACGGTTCGGTCCTGCACATCCAACGCCGGCACCAGCGCGACCAGACCGGCAGTAACCAGCAGTGCGATCAGCGCTTCCTCACGGCTGAAGCGCCGGTCCAGCAACAGCCGCTCGAGTCCGAGCACGAACAACGGAAAGGTCGCGTAGCCCAAGAGGCCGATCGCAACGCTCGACACCTGGATCGCCTCGAAAAACGCCACCCAATGCGTCGCGAGCACGATGCCGTTGGCGGCGAGGCCGGGATGAAAGCGCGACGGCTCGCGTCGCGCCGCCACGACCAGGCCCAGCACGACCGCGGCGATCACGGTACGACCGAGGACGATCGCATAGGGCGGCAGCGTGAGCCATTTGCCGAACAGTCCGGCGAACCCGAACAGGGCCACCGCCGTGTGGAGCGCAAGGACAGTGAGTAGTGGCGACGTGGGCATCTATTGAGGTTTACGAAAATGGTTGACGCGCACATCCTTGAAACTGTCGTCCCCGCGAAGGCGGGGACCCAGCGTCTTTGCGACCTAAAGTCGCTGGATTCCCGCCTTCGCGGGAACGACGGCGGGGGGTGGTTGATGCGTCATCCACGTTTGTAACCCTCAGCAGGGGCCGGCAACGCGAAGGCTGGCGCGCCATTCTGCCACCGCCCCGGCTAGAATCCGAGAGCGCCGGCCCGGCGCCTTCCGCCCCAGTGAACCGCATGCAGCCTCTCAAGGAGCCCTGATGTCGACGTCCCCCAACGCCAAGGCCGTACTCGCCGCGGTCCGCGCGTCGCCGGGCAACCGGGTCAAGGTGGCGGTCGTCGACATCGACGGCATCCTGCGCGGCAAGTACATCCACAAGGAGAAGTTCGCCTCGGCGCTCGAGGGCGGATTCGGATTCTGCGACGTCGTCTACGGCTGGGACAGTCAGGACCAGTGCTACGACAACACCACGCTGACCGGCTGGCACAAGGGCTTTCCCGACGTGATCGCGCGGCTGGACCTGGCGACGCACCGCAACGTGCCCTGGGACGACGGCGTCGATTTCTTCCTGGGCAGCTGCGTCCGCCCGGCGCGAAAGGGTGGCGAAGAACCCTTCCCGCTCGACCCGCGGCAAGTGCTGAGGCGCGTGCTGGCCCGCGCCGACATGCTGGGCGTGGCACCGATGTGCTCGCTCGAATTCGAGTTCTTCAACTTCGCCGAGACGCCGCAGTCGTGGGCGGACAAGAAGGGCGTCGGACCCGAGCCGATCACGCCGGGCATGTTCGGCTATTCGCTGCTCCGCGCGAACCACGCGAAGGACTACTTCAAAGCGCTATTCGCGGAACTCGGCGCATTCGGCGTGCCCATCGAAGGGCTCCACACCGAGACCGGACCCGGCGTTTACGAAGCCGCGATGATCTACTGCGGCGCGATGGAGGCCGGCGACCGCGCGATCCTGTTCAAGCAGGGCGCGAAGGAAATCGGCTCGCGCTTCGGCATCATGCCGAGCTTCATGGCCAAGTGGAGCCAGCAGTATCCTGGCTGCTCGGGTCACGTCCATCAGAGCCTTTCGGACGGCAAGAAGAACCTCTTCTACGACGCCCGCGGCCGCGGTGGCATGAGCAAGCTGTTCGAAAGCTACCTGGCCGGTCAGCTCGCAACCCTGCTCGAGTTTGCGCCGATGTTCTGGCCAACGATCAACAGCTACAAGCGCTTGGTCGACGGCTTCTGGGCGCCGGTGAAGCCGACCTGGGGCATCGACAACCGCACCGCGAGCTTTCGCGTGATCCCGGGCTCGCCCAAGTCCACGCGCCTCGAGACCCGCTGCCCCGGCGCCGACGTCAACCCCTACCTCGCGCTCGCGGCCTGCGTCGCGGCGGGCCTCCATGGCGTCGAGAAAAAGCTGAAGCTCACGGCCCCGCCCATCCACGGCACCAACCTCGGCGCCGAGGACATCCCGCGCGCGCCGCGGACGCTGATCGAGACCACCCGCATCTTCCGCGGCTCCGAGCGAGCGCGCGACTGGTTCGGGGACGAGTTCGTCGATCACTTCGCCGCGACCCGCGAGTGGGAGTGGCGGCAGTGGCAGGACGCCGTCACCGACTGGGAGCTGAAGCGCTACTTTGAGATCATCTGATGTCGATGTGCCGCACTCTTGCCGCCGGGCTGCTTGCCGCGATGACGCTGGCGCCGCCGCTGCAGGCAGCGACGTTGCGTTTCGCCAGCGCATTTGATCCGCAGACGATGGATCCGCACGCGCTCGCGCTCCTGTATCACTCGCGAGTCGTCAGCCAGGTCTACGAGGGCCTGGTCAACCGTGGCCGCAACTTCGAGCTCGAGCCTTCGCTCGCGCTTTCCTGGCAGGCGACCAGCGCGACCACCTGGCGTTTCCGGTTGCGGCCGAACGTGCGCTTTCACGACGGCACACCATTTACGGCCGACGACGCGGTGTTCTCGATCGCGCGCGCACTGGCGAAGAACTCGCAGCGCGCCTTCCAGATGCGCGGGATCATGAGCGCGCGCAAGGTCGACGAGCTGACCATCGACATCCTGCTCGCCGCCCCCGACGCCGTCCTGCCCGACAAGCTCGCGCTGGTCGGCATGATGAGCAAGGCCTGGGCGGAAAAGCACGGCGTCGTGCTGCCCCAGGACTACAACGCGAAGCAGGAGACGCACGCCGTCCGCAACGCCAATGGCACCGGCCCCTACCTCCTCAAGAGCTACGAGCCGGACAACCGACTGGTGCTGGCCGCCAACGCGCACTGGTGGGGCAAGCGCGGCAACGTCGAGGAGGCGGTCTACACGGTGATCCAGTCAGACGCGACGCGGCTCGCGGCACTGGCTTCGGGGCAGGTCGATTTCGTGATCGATCCGCCGTTCCAGGACGTCGCCCGCCTGAAGTCCGAGGGCCGGTTCAGGCTGGTCGACACCGTGGACATCGGCACCCAGTACCTAGGTTTCGATCAGAGCCGCGGCGAGCTGCAGTTCGCCGACGTCAAGGGCCGCAACCCGTTCAAGGACCTGCGCGTGCGCCGCGCGATCTACCAGGCGATCGACGTCGATGCGATCGTCGCGAAGGTGCTGCGCGGATTGGCCGCGCCGACCGGATCGCACGTTTCCACGCGGGTCGACGGTTACCTGCCTGAGCTCGACAAGCGCCTGCTGTACGATCCAGCGGCATCGCGCGCGCTGCTCAAGGACGCCGGCTACCCCGAGGGCTTCGGCGTTACGTTGGATTGCGTGAACGTCGCGTTCCGTTCCGCCGTGTGCCAGGCCATCGCCGGCATGCTCGCCCAGGTCGGGATACGGGTGAATTTCCAGCCGTCGCCGACCTCGCAGTTCTTTCCCAAGCTCACCCAGGCGACCAGCAGCTTCTTCGAGTTCGGCTGGTCGCCGGCGACCGACCCCTGGCCGATCCTCAACGCCACCGTGCGCACCCACGGCGAAGGCGGCCTCGGCGCATTCAACGGCGGCCGTTACTCGAACCCGACGCTCGACACGCTGATCGACGGCATCAGGATCGAGCCCGACCTCGCCCGGCGACGTGCCATGGTGGGCGACGCGCTTCGCCTCATGCATGCCGACCTGCCGCTGATTCCGCTGTACCGCCGCACGCTCACCTGGGTGATGCGGCGCAGTGTCACGGTCGTGCAATGGCCCAACGACATGCTCGAACTGCGCTTCGTGCAGCTCGACGCGACCCAACCCTGAGTTGCGCATGACACTCCATCGCTTCGCGTTTCCCACGACGATCCATTTCGGCGCCGGTGCGTCGCAAGCCGTCGGACGCCATCTCGCCGAACTGGATAAGCGACGACCTCTGCTGGTCACCGACCGCGCTCTCGCGCAGCTGCCTATCGCAAGAGATTTCGTCGAATCGCTGCGTTCGGCAGGATTGGCCGTGGCGGTCTTCGATGGCGTGTTCGGCAATCCGCTGGCCTCGCAGGCGAACGCCGGTGGCGCCGCGTTTCGTACGCACGCTGCGGACTGCGTCGTAGGCTTCGGCGGCGGGGCCGCGCTGGACGTCGCGAAGATCGTCGGCGTACTGGGCACCGCCGGGGGTGACGCGCTGGAGTACGCGTACGACCATCCGCAGGTACGGCCGATTCCTGCCGACCCGCCCTACTTTGTTGCATTGCCGACGACGGCCGGCACCGGTTCCGAGGTCGGCCGTTCCAGTGTGGTCTCGGAGGACGACACTCACATCAAGCGGATCGTGTTTTCGCCCTTGATTCTGGCGAGGGCCGTGTTCGCCGACCCGGCGTTGACCATCGACCTGCCGCCACCGGTCACAGCCGCGACCGGCATGGACGCACTTACTCACAACGTCGAGTCCTACCTTTCGCCCGCGTACCATCCGCTCTGCGACGGGGTCGCTGTCGAGGGCGTGCGCATCGCCGCGCGCGCACTTCCGCGCGCCGTCGCCAACGGACGGGATCTCGATGCGCGCAGCGACATGATGATGGCGTCGATGATGGGTGCCATCGCGTTCCAGAAAGACCTGGGCGCCGTGCACTCCTGCGCGCACGCGCTATCCACCGTGGCCGACCTGCATCACGGCCTCGCCAACGGCATCATGATCGACCATGTGATGCGATTTAATCTGCCGGTCGCCGCGGCGAAAATGGCCGAACTCGCCCGCGTTGCGCGCGTCCCCGGCGGCGAAGCGGGTTCGGACGAGGCCCGCGCCCAGGCGTTCATCGTCTGGCTTGGCGTGCTGAAGGCGGCAATCGGCATTCCGGCGCGGCTTGCCGACTACCGCGGCACGCGCGGCATTACGCGCGCCGACATCCCAGCGCTGGTCAAGGTCGCCGACAAGGACCTTTGCCACCAGACCAACCCTCGCCCCTGCACCGCAGCCGACTTCGAGGCGCTGTTCGCCGCCGCGCTGTGACGAACATGCTCGAGATCGGCATCTCCGCATCGTTCTTCCACGCCGATCCCGCGAGGCCGATCTTCAAGGGCATGACCTTGCAGTACATCGAGCAGAATATCGCGCATTGGCTGATGCAGCGCGACGTGCTGGCGTTCATGATTCCCTCGCCCGATGGATCCACGCGGCGCGCCAGCAGCAAGGTAACACTCGATGCCTATGCGGCATCGCTCGACGCCCTGGTGCTGATGGGTGGCGCGGACGTCTGTCCGGAAAGCTACGGCGAAAGCGCGCTCCGTCCCGAATGGAGTGGCGACCGCGTCAGGGACGATTACGAGATCGGTCTTCTGAAGGCCTTCATCGCCTGTGGCAAGCCGGTGCTGGGCGTGTGCCGCGGTGCGCAGGTCGTCAACGTCGCGATGGGCGGAACGCTTTGGCAGGACCTCGGCACGCAGGTTCCGCACGCGCTCAATCATCGCAATTGGTCGATCTACGAACGGAACTGCCACGCGACTTCGCTGGTGCCCGGCAGCGGGCTCGCCCGCCTGTATCCCGGCGCGTCGATCGTGAAGACCAATTCGATCCACCATCAGGCGGTGAAGGAACTGGGCAAGGACCTGGTGGTCGAAGCCTGGTCGGAGCCCGACCGCATCGCCGAGGCGATCCGCTGGACCGGGCCATCGTACCTGTTTGCGCTGCAGTGGCACCCCGAGTTCCACCCGCCCGGCGACCACTCCTACATCGACGACACGCCGGTGCTCGACGATTTTCTCGCCACAACGGCCCGCCACAAGTCGGCGGCGTACGCGCTGTAGCGCTCCCTTCCTTCGTCGTTCCCGCGAAGGCGGGAACCCAGCGTCTCTTGGACTCACGATGAAAATACAAAATCCCGCCACCGGCGCGGTGATCACCGAAGTCGAAACGGACCGGCATGCTGCCGTGCGCCGCAAGTACCAGCGCGCCCGGGCCGCCCAGCCGGCGTGGGCGGCGCTGTCGATCAAGAAGCGGCTGGCGACAATAGCCGCGTTTCGAGCGCTGGTCGTCGAAAGGCACGACGCACTTGCGCGCACCCTGACCGAGGAGGTTGGCAAGCCGATTCGGCAGTCGCGAAACGAGCTGAACGGCCTGCTGGCGCGCATCGATTTCTTTCTGGCCGAGTCCGCACGGATGCTGCGCAGCGAAACCGTGCTCGCCGACGTCGACAGCAAGCTCGAGGAGCGGATCTCCCACGAGCCCCTGGGCGTGGTGGCCAACATCTCGGCATGGAACTATCCGTACTTCGTCGGCGCCAACGTGTTCGTACCCGCGCTTATCGCCGGCAACGCCGTGCTCTACAAGCCCTCGGAGCATGCGACGCTCACTGGACTGCATATCGCCCTGATGCTCAAGGACGCCGGTGTGCCGGAAGACGTCTTCATTCCAGTGATTGGCGATGGCATCACCGGAGGCGCGTTGCTCAGGCAACCGGTCGACGCGGTGTTCTTCACCGGTTCTGCCGCGACCGGGCGCAAGATCGCCGCAAGCGCCGGACGGCGGATGATCAAGGTGCAACTCGAACTCGGCGGCAAGGACCCGATCTACGTCTGCGAGGACGTCGACGTGAAGGCGTCCGCGGCTGCCGTTGCGGACGGCGCGTTCTACAACAACGGCCAATCGTGCTGCGCCGTCGAGCGTGTTTACGTGGCTGACGAGATCCACGACGCGTTCGTCGATGCGCTGGTGCGGGAGGTCAAGGCCTTCCGCCAGGGCGATCCGATGGATGAGGCTACGTACCTCGGACCGGTCACCCGCCGCGCGCAACTGGCCGTCCTGAGGCGTCAGGTCGCCGAGGCGAAGCGGCTGGGTGCGAAGGTGCTCACCGGCGGCGGCATCGTCGAGCAGCGTGGCAACTGGTTTCAGCCCACGGTGGTCGTCGACGTCGACCACCGCATGCAGCTAATGCGCGAGGAGAGCTTCGGTCCGGTCATCGGCATCCAGCGGGTGCGCGACGACGACGAGGCGGTCCGCCTGATGAACGACAGCGTCTACGGCCTGACTGCTGGTGTTTACGCGAAGGGCGAGAAGCGCGCCCGGCGCATCCTCGACCGGCTCGAGGCCGGCAGCGTCTACTGGAATTGCTGCGACCGGGTCAGTCCGCGCCTGCCCTGGTCCGGCGTCAAGCAATCCGGCATGGGTCTCACGCTGTCGACCTACGGTATCACGACGTTCACTCGACCGAAGGCCTGGCACCTTCGCGGCACATAGGCACAGCCTGGACTAAACGCCGGCCATCCGCATCGCCGCGGCGCCGTCAGTCGCCGGACTTGATGTTGTTGTCCTTGACGACCTTCGCCCAGCGCGCGATCTCCGTGGTCAGGAACGCCTGGAGTTCGTCGGGAGTTCCGCCGCGAAGCGTCATCCCCTGACCGGTGAGCCGTTCGGCCACTGCGGGTACCTTCAGGGCTTTCGCGAGCTCCTCATGCATTTTCTGCACAATCGGTGGCGGCGTACCCGCCGGCGCAAACACGCCCCACCACGCCATGGCTTCGAAGCCGGGCACGCCCTGCTGCGCTACCGGCTGCGCCTCCGGAAGCTGTGCGTCCGGCCCGCGCGACGTGACCGCCAGCGCCTTGACCTTGCCGCTCTTGACGTGCGGCGTGACCAGGAACACGGTACCGATGGCGAGCGGGACCTGGCCCCCGATGGCGTCGTTCATCAACGGACCGCCGCCGCGATAGGGTACGTGCGTGAACTCCACCCCCAGCTGGTTGCCGATCTGCGCCATGGCGAGGTGGCCAAGCGAACCAGCGCCGATCGACCCGTAGGCGACGCCGCCGCGCTTGGTCTTCGCGTCGGCAATCACGTCGCGGAAATCCTTGTACGGCTGCGCTACGTGCGCGACGATGGCCATCGGCGAGGTGCCGATCAGCATCACTGGCGCCAGGTCCTTGACCGTGTTGAACGGCAGGTTTGGGATCAGCGAAGGGTTGACCGCGTGGGTGTCGAACACCATTGCGAAGGTGGTCCCGTCGGGTGCCGAACGCGCGACCTCGGCCGTACCGATCGAGCCCGATGCCCCGCCCTTGTTCTCCACAATAAAGGTTTGGCCAAGCTGCAGGGTGAGCTGTTGCGCCAGCACCCTAGACACCTGATCGACCGAGCCGCCCGGCGGAAACACGGCCACCAGGCGGACGGGCTTTGCGGGCCACGGCTGTGCGGTCGCGACTTGCGCGGCGACGCTCAGTAACGCGATGGCGATTCCACGGGTAATTCGCAGAGCATTCATGTCAACTCCTTGGGTCGGTCGCAGCATGTTGACAGTCTACGTGGCCCAATGCTCTTCGAGCGAAAGCAGGCGAAAGCAGGGTCAGACCACAATTCAACGCTGTGGCGACCTTCGCCGCCGTGCCGATCAGCGCAATGGCCAGCACCCACAGCAGGACCGTCATGGGGCCCTTGTCGCCCGGATCGCCGTACGTCGGGCGATAATGCCGGCATGTTCTACCTCGACCTGTTCGGCGCCCTCGCCCGCCATCGCGTGCGCTACGTGGTGGTCGGCGGTCTGGCGCTGAACCTGCACGGCGTCGAGCGCGCGACGATGGACGTTGATCTGGCCGTTGCCCTCGATGCGTCCAACCTAGGGGCGGCGATCGACGCCTTCGAGGCACTCGGACTCGTGCCGGTCGCACCCGTGACGATCCATGAGGCGCGCGACCCCGAGACCTTGCGACGCTGGCGGCGGGACAGGAACATGGTCGCGTTGGGACTGCGACCAGACCGGGGCGTCGGCCCGACCGTCGACTGCCTGATCGATCCGGTCGTGCCGTTCGAGCGGCTTGCTGCGGGCGCGCTGGTGAAATTGGTCGGCACTCTCGCCATCCCGGTGGCGAGCATCGACGATCTCATTGCGCTCAAGCGCGCAGCGGGCCGCTCGATCGACGCATCGGACATCGCGGCCCTCGAACGCCTGAAGCATCTCGGTCTGGGCGGCTGATGCGCACGATCGACTGCCATTACACGATCTCCGACGAGCGCCTGCGAGCCTACGCACAGGTGCCGCTCATCGAGCGTTTGCGCTGGCTCGACGAGCTCGTGCGTTTCACGTTGTTGTGGCGCGCGGCGCCACGTGTCGCGACGGCGGGGAATCCCGCGCCCGATGCCGCGACGGACCGCGGCTGACCTCGGGACGATTTGACAATCTACGAGGCCGGGTCCTGCAATTCCGCAGCGCGAAGCGTGTTCGACAACAGCATCGCGACCGTCATCGGGCCGACCCCGCCCGGCACCGGCGTAATCCACGCCGCCCGCTCGCGCGCGGCTTCGAAATCGACGTCGCCGACGAGCTTGCCGTCGTCACCGCGATTGATGCCGACATCGAGGACGATCGCACCCGGCTTGATCCAGTCGCCCGGCACGAACTTCGGCTTGCCCACACCGGCGACCACGATGTCGCCCTGGCGCACGATACCCGGCAGGTCGCGCGTCGCCGAATGGCAAATGGTGACGGTGCAGCGGGCCATCAACAGTTCGAGCGCCATCGGCCGGCCGACGATGTTCGACTGCCCGATGACCACGGCGTGCATGCCGACCAGGTCCGCGCCGGTCTCCGCCAGCAGCTTCATGCATCCGTAGGGCGTGCACGGGCGCAGCGTGGGTGACTTCAAGACCAGCCGGCCGATGTTGTAAGGATGGAAGCCGTCGACATCCTTGGCGGGATCGATGTGCTCCACGACCGCTCCGGCGTCGATGTGCTTGGGCAGCGGCAGTTGCACGAGGATGCCGGACACGTCGGGATCGGCGTTCAGATGGTCGATCAGGGACCCCAGCGCCGCGTTGGACACCTCTGCCGGCAGGTCGTGAGCGAACGAGCGCATGCCCACGCCTTCCGTCGTGCGCCGCTTGTTGCGCACGTAGAGGTGCGAGGCGGCGTGGTCACCGACGAGCACCACGGCGAGCCCCGGAATCCGCTTGCCCGCGAGCGTACGTGCCTTGACACGCTCGGCGAGTTCCCGGGTGGTTCGTTCGGCGAGGGACTTGCCGTCGATGAGGCGCGCGGGCATGGATGTCGGTGGCAGGCGATCTTCTCTCGGATCGGGAACTCTACAATGACCCGATGATCGCGGAGCGCATTCTAAACCGTCTGGTCGACCGCCTGGCCGAGGCGCTCGCGCCGCCAGTCATGGCGCTTCGTCCCTGGCTCGTCGACGGGCACATCGTCGGCGAGATTGATGACCATCGCGCACGGGCGCTTGCTCGCTTCGACCACGTGTTCAGCGTCGACGCGGATGCAGTCCGATTCCGACCTGCGTTGACGACGCCGGCCTTGCGCACTCGCGCCCTCGATGACGTCGCGCGGGCACTTGCCGCCGAGGGCGCGCTGACACGCTGGCGGGATGAGCGCTACGCGGTGGCGGCGACGTTCGATGCCCCGCCGCTTTGCCTGCTCGAGCGCGCCGCCGCCCGTTTTTTCGGCATCCGAAGCTACGCCGCCCATCTCAACGGGACCACGCTGCGCGACGGCGCGACGCGGATGTGGTTGGCGCGGCGCAGCCTGGACAAGGCCATCGATCCCGGCCAACTCGACAATCTGGTCGGTGGCGGCGTCCCCACGGGGGAGAGCATTGCCGCGACGCTGGTCAAGGAGGCTTGGGAAGAAGCCGGCCTACCCGCCGAACTCGCACTCACCGCGCGCGCGGCTGGCGCCGTACAGATCCGACGCGCACAGCCCGACGGCCTGCATCGCGACACGATTCACGTCCATGATCTCGAGCTGCCGGCCCGTTTCGTCCCCTCCAATCAGGATGGCGAGGTGACCGAATTCCGACTCACTTCGCCAGACCAGGTCGCCGAACTCGCCGGGTCCGCGACGGGCGAGGACGTGGTGACGGCCGACGCTAGCCTGGTGATTGCCGACTGGCTGCTGCGGCATGGCTTCGTTCCCATGCACAGCGTCGCGCAGGCGCGAATCGAAAAGCTTCGGCGCGGTGAAGCGGCCTGACGATCCGTCACTTCGCTGGCATCGCTGCGACAACCGGCGAGCAGGGTCGCGACACCAAGCGACCTTATAATGCCCGGTCAGCATCGACGCGAGCGTTGCACCATGGCAGTCCCCAGCACGAGCCGCATCGTGATCATCGGCGGCGGCGCCATCGGCTGCAGCATCGCCTACCACCTCGCCCGGCTCGGCGTGCGCGACGTCGTCCTGCTGGAGCGATTGCAGCTCACCCACGGTGCGACATGGCATGCCGCGGGCCTGGTCGGGCAGTTGCGCAGCAGCAGCAACCTGACCCGGCTGATGCGCTATTCCGCCGAACTCTATGCCAGGCTCGAGGCCGAAACCGGACAGGCGACTGGCTGGCACGGCGTCGGCAGCCTGCGGCTCGCTTCGTCGGTGGCGCGCTGGCGGGAGTTGCAGCGATCGGCGACGATGGCGAAGGGTTTCGGCTTTCACGTCGAACTCGTTTCCGCCCGCGAGGCGCAGGAGCGCTTTCCGCTGCTCGAAGTCGACGGTGTGGTCGGGGCGGCATGGATCGCAGGCGATGGCTACGTCGATCCGACCAGCCTCACCAACGCCTATGCGGCTGGTGCCCGCGCCGGGGGTGTCACGATCATCCAGAACGTGGTCGTGACGTCGCTCGAAAAGCGCGGCCGGCGCGTCACCGGCGTGATCACCGACCAGGGCAGGATCGAGGCCGAATGCGTGATCAATGCGGCCGGCATGTGGGGACGCGATATCGCGGCCATGGTCGGCACGCGCGTGGCAGCGTGCGCCGTCGAGCACCAGTATTTCGTCACCGACAAGACCCCGCGCATTCCCGACGGCCTGCCGACATTGCGCGATCCCGACGCCAATTTCTACGTCAAGCCGGAGCCGGGCGCGCTCGCCGTTGGCGGGTGGGAAGCGAACACCGTGCCCTGGGGTGACGCCGGCATCCGTCCCAACTTCGGACCCGAGTTGCTGCCGTCGGACTTCGACCGTTTCGCGCCGCTAGCCGAGGCCGCGGCAGCGCGCATTCCGGTGCTCAACGAAGTTGGCATCAGACAGCTCATCAACGGCCCCATACCGATCTCCGCCGATGGGGAACCCATCATCGGACTGTCGCCCGAGCTCGACAATTTCTACCTTTGCTGCGGCTTCACCTCGGGCATCGCGGCCTCGGGCGGCGCCGGCTGGGTCATGGCGAACTGGATCGTCGACGGCGACCCGGGCATGGACCTGTGGCCCTTCGATGTTCGCCGTTTCGGGACGCCGCATTCGGTCAAGAAGTTCATGTACGAGCGCGCGGTCGAGAGCTACGGCCGCTACTATCACATCGCGTGGCCCGGCTACGAGCCTGACGTCGGACGCGACACCCGTCGCAGCCCGCTGCACGCGCGGCTGAAGGCTGCGGGCGCGGTGTTCGGCAACAAGTTCGGCTGGGAGCGAGCGAACTGGTTCGCGCCGGCGGGCACCGCGGCGATCGAAACACCCTCGTTCGACCGCACCGCCGCTTTCGAGGCCACCGGCGCCGAGCATCGCGCCGTGCGTGAACGCGTAGCCCTGATCGACATGAGTTCGTTCTCCAAGTACGAGGTAAGCGGCCCCGGCGCGCTCGCGCTCCTGCAGAAGCTCGCGGTGAACAACCTGGACCGCCCGGTCGGTACCATCGTCTACACCCAGTTTTGCAATGAGCGCGGCGGCATCGAGGCCGACGTGACGATTACGCGGCTTGGCCACGACCGCTTCTACTTCGTCACCGGCAGCGCGCTGGGCGTGCGCGATCGCTCGACCATCGAACGCCACCTGCCCGACGATGGCAGTGTGGCGATCGTCGAACACACCTCGGCGCGGGCGGTGCTGAATGTCTGCGGGCCGCGCTCGCGCGACGTGCTGGCGCAACTCACCGACGCCCCGCTCGACAATGCGAGCTTCCCTTACATGAGTGCGCGCGAGATCGACCTCGCCTACACCCCCGCACTCGCGTTGCGTGTGACCTACCTCGGCGAGCTGGGCTACGAGCTGCACGTTCCGGTCGAGTACGCGCTGGGGCTGTACGAAAGCCTGTGGCAAGCCGGTGAGCGCTACGGCATCGCCAATGCGGGATACCGGGCGATCAACAGTCTGCGCCTGGAGAAGCACTATCTAGTGTGGGGATCGGACATCACCCCGGACTACAACCCCTACCAGGCCGGCCTGGGCTTCTGCGTCGCGCTGGACAAGGGCGACTTTCTCGCGCGTACTGCTCTGGCCGGGATCAAGGCCGAGGGTCCGAAATTGAAACTCGCCTGGTTCACGGCGCCCCCCGAAGTCAACATGTTCGGCGGCGAAGTCGTGCTGGCGGGCGAGCGCGTGCTGGGGCGCGTCACCAGCGCAGGTTACGGCTATACGGTGGCCCGCAACCTGCTGTGCGCCTACATCGCTGCCGACGAGCCCCTGGCTGCCGAGTATGCCGTCGAGGTGATGGGGGTGCGCTACCCCGCCGTACGTCACATCCGAGCGCCGTACGACCCGGATCGCAAGGCGATACTTGCCAGGGAGTCGGATTGAAAAGCAGATCCCTCGGCAAGCTCGGGATGACACCGGCAGCAGTAACGGTCCGCATAGTTCAACAGCCCGCGTAGGATTCGACCATGTCTGCACTTGCACCCGAACTTGAGGCACTGCTCGCCACGCGACGCGAAGGCCACGGCATGCCGCGCGCCTTCTACCACACCGACGCGCTGTACGCGCGGGAACTCGAGCAGATCTGGTTTGGCGGCTGGCTGTTCGCCGGGTTCGCGTTCGAGATTCCGAATCCGGGCGATTACCTCACCTTTTCGGTGGACGCGACACCGGTCCTGGTGATGCGTGACGATTCCGGCACCGTCCGTGCCTTTCACAACGTCTGCCGGCATCGCGGAACGCTGCTTTGCCGCGCGGAAGCCGGGCACGTTCGCGCGATCGTCTGTCCGTATCATAGCTGGACATACTCGCGGCAAGGCGACCTCGTGGCCTGCCACGGCATGCACGACGGCGTCGACAAGTCGCAGCTGGGACTGCGGCCCCTGCACGCCGAAGTCTGCGCCGGGCTGATCTACGTGTCGCTCGCGCCCTCGCCGCCTCCGTTCGATGCCCTGCGCGAAACCTTCGAAGGCGCGGCGCGGCCACAGGGCTTCGACCGCGCCAGGATCGCGCACATCTCCGACTACGCCGTCGAGGCCAACTGGAAGCTGGTCTGGGAAAACAACCGCGAGTGTTTCCACTGCGTGCGCTGTCATCCGCAGTACGTGAAGGCGAACTTCGATGTCTACGACGAGGCGTCCGCGTCGGAGGCGATCCGCGCGAAGCTGGCGGAGGCCGTGGCACGCACGCAATCGAAGTGGGCGGCCCAGGGCATCGCCATCACGCACCAGCGCGGCGGCCTCGCCCCGTTCCCCGATCCCGAGCACGGCCTGTGGTACGCGGCGGACCGCACGGTACTGACCGAGGGCTGGGACACCGAATCGATGGACGGCCAGCGCGTGGCGCCGCTGATGGGCAGCTACCAGGACGCCGATGTCGGCGTGCTGCGGATGCGCTCGATGCCAAACTTCTGGGTGCACGCAAGCTGCGATCATGCGGTCGTGGCAAGGTTGCTGCCGGCCGGCCCGCGCACGACCCGCGTCCGCGGCTACTGGCTCGTCGACCAGCGCGCCCGGGAAGGGGAAGACTACACACTGGACAAGCTGCTGCCGTTCTGGAATCTCACCAACGAGCAGGACTGGGACATCTGCAAGTGGCAGCAGAAGGGTGTGGACTCGATCGGGTACGTGCCGGGCCCGTTGTCGCAGCAGAAGGAATACAACGTGGACGCATTCATCCGCTGGTATCTGAAGCAGATGCGCGCTGATGGACCGGGCGCTGCGAAACGGACGCTGAACCGCGTGGCGTAGCAACGATGTTTCAGTGCTGACCCCGAGGGACCCGATGAATCATGCCCACCGACTGATGGGGCCGATGCGCGTGCCCTTCCTGCCACTCACGCTTTCCTGCGTGCTGCTCGGAGTCGCGACCGCGTTCCACGCGCAAGGCCGCGTCGCCTGGCCGCTCGCAATCCTCTCGCTCCTCGCCGCGCTCGCTGCGCACGTGAGCGTCAACGCATTGAACGAGTATCTCGACTTCAGGAGCGGGCTCGACCTGAAGACGAAGCGCACGCCCTTCTCCGGCGGCAGCGGCGTGCTGCCGGCCGATCCGGCCGCGGCGCCGCTCGCGCTGGCGATCGCGGTCGTGGCATTCGTGGTCGCCGCGGCCATCGGGCTCGGGCTGGTCGTGCTGCGCGGCGCCGCGCTGGTGCCGCTCGGCATCGCCGGCTTACTGCTCGTCGTCGCCTATACGGCGTGGATCACGCGCCATCCCTGGCCTTGCCTCGTCGCACCCGGGCTGGGCTTCGGCCCAATTATGGTAGGTGGGACGCACATCGTGCTCACGGGAAGGATCGACGAAGTCGCGCTCTGGGCGACGCTGATTCCGTTCTTCCTTGTCAATGCACTGCTGCTGCTCAATCAGTTTCCCGACGTCGAGGCCGACCGTGCCGCCGGGCGCCGCCACCTGCCGATCGCCTGGGGCCGCCCGCGCGCGGCACACGCCTACGTCGTGCTGCTGATCCTTGCGTACGTTTCGCTGGTGGCAGGCGTGCTGGCCGGGGCGTTGCCGTGGCAGTGCCTGCTGGGCCTGGGGACTATCGCGCTCGCGATTCCTGCCGCGCGCGACACGCTGCGCCATTCAGACGACATCGACGCGCTGCTGCCCGCGATGGCTCGCAACGTGGCGGTCAATCTCGCGACGCCGGTCCTGGTGGCGGTCGGGCTGTTCGTCGCCTGAAGGGCGGCTGGAACAGGACGATTACCACGCTGGCGCCGGCCCTCTCCCTGTCGAGTTACGCGGCGCCACCTCTCTCCGCCAGATGACACTCGTTGCGCCTATGCCGCCGCGCGACGCACCAACGCGGGCGCCACGGTCGCGATGCCCATCTCCGCGAGCGTATCGCGCACCGCGTGCACCGCCTGGCGCATCTCGTCGGGACCGATCGCGCCGATGCAGCCCACACGAAAAGTCTCGACCTCGGTGAGCTTGCCGGGATAGAGGATGAAGCCCTTGTCGCGCACGCGATCGTAGAACTCGCGGAAGTTGTATTTCGGATCGGCCGGCGCGTGGAAGGTGACGATGATCGGCGCCTGGATCGACGGCTCGAGGAACGGGCGGAACCCCAGCTCGGCCATGCCCTGCACGAGCGTCGCGCAGTTGGCCGTGTAGCGCGCCAGGCGCGCCGGCTGCCCACCTTCGGCAACAAATTGGTCCAGCGCGGCGTCGAGCGCAGCCACGATATGCGTGGGCGGGGTGAAACGCCACTGGGTGGTCTTCTCCATGTACGCCCACTGGTCGTGGAGGTCGAGGGCGAGCGACGTGCAATTGCCGGCGCATTGGTCGAGCACGCCCTTTTTCACGAACACGAATCCCATCCCGGGAGGACCCTCCACGCACTTGCCCGATGCCGCTACCAGCGCATCGAATGGCGTCTTGCGCGCATCGATCGGCAGCGCTCCGAACGAGCTCATCGCGTCGACCACGAGGCGCCTGCCCTGGCCTGCAACCACGGCCGCGATTTCCGGCAGCGCATTGAGGATGCCCGTCGACGTCTCGCAGTGGACCAGGGCCACATGGGTGATCGACGGGTCCTGCGCCAGCAGCCGGTTCACGTCGGCTGCCGCTGTCGGCACGCTGTCGGCGGTCTCGAACGTCGACAGCTTTCGGCCCATCATCCCGGTGAGCTTCGCCATCCGCTTGCCGTAGGCGCCATTGATCAGCACCAGCACGTGGCCGTGACGGGGGACGAGCGTATTGATCGCGGCCTCCACGGAGAAAGTTCCGCTGCCCTGCATCGGCACGCAGACGTGGGTGTCAGTCGCGTGAATGACGTCGCAGAGTTTGGCGCGCAAGCGCGCCGTCACCGCGTTGAAGCTCGCGTCCCAGGAGCCCCAGTCGCGGAGCATCGCGGCCTTGGTGGGCAGCGAGGTCGTCAGCGGACCGGGGGTGAGCAGGATCGGATCGCGGGAATGAAGGGTCATGGTTCGTCCTGGAATGCCGTATATGGGTGAACGGGTGAACGGGTGAACGGGTGAACGGGTGAAAAAATGAACAACGCACGCATCGCGCGCTTTCATTCACTTGTTCGCTTGTTCGCTTGTTCACTCGTTTACGTCGGTTTGCCGTTCCATCACCCGACAGTCGGCACACGCCACGCTTGCGTCTTGGTGACGACAAGGCGCGTGAGCACCGCGTAGATCACGCAAATGGTCGTCGAGGTCGCGACGATCAGCGTGGCCATGGCGGCCGCGGGACCGATTTCACCGGCTTCGTCCAGATTGAGGATCGCGATCGAGGCCAGATGCGTTCCGGGTGCATACAGGAACACCACCGCGGAGATGGTCACCATCGCGTTGACGAACATATAGCGCCCGATGTCGAGAATCGCCGGCAGGCAGACCGGAACCGTCACCCGAAAGAAGGTCTTGTAGAACGGAACCTTCAGCGAGGCGGACACCGCCTCGAATTCGTCGTCGAGCGCCTTCAACGCCGTGACCGCCGTCAGGTGGCTCGACGTGTAGTAGTGGACGACGGTCGACAACACCAGAATGCTCATCGTGCCGTAGAGTCCGTTCAGCGGATTGGCAGGATCGTTGAAGAACAGGATGTAGCCCAGTCCGAGCACCATGCCCGGCACCGCCATCGGCACCGCCGCCAGCAGGCGCACTGCGGACTTGGTCCACGGCATCCCGCGCGTCTTCTCGAGCAGGTAGGCGACGCCGAAGATGAACATCGTGCCGAAAGCCGCGCTCGCCAGCGCCAACTTGAGGCTGTTGAAAAACGACACGATGACGCCGGCGTCGACCAGGCCGAAGGTGTAGTGGCGCAGACTCATCGACTTGTCGTAAGGCCAGAACTTGATGAGCGACGTATAGACCGCCATCCCCAGCACCGCCAGCAGCAGCAGCGCCACGACGACGCAGAACGCGAGCATGGCCCGGTCGAACCATGGTTCGCGCTTGGGCGCGTAGGGAACCGCCCGCGCCGAAAACTGGGCCTGGATCCGGCCCTGCATGATCCAGTCGACGACGAACGCGAGCAGCACCGGCACCAGCAGGATCAGGCCGACCACCGCGCCCTTGTTGAAATTCTGCTGGCCGATCACCTGCTTGAAGACGTCGACGGCGAGGACGTTGAAATTGCCGCCGATCACCTTGGGAATGCCGAAATCGCTGACGGTGTACGAAAACACCACCATGGTGGCGCTGACCAGCCCGAACTGAGCGCCCGGCAGCGTGATGGTCATGAATTTGCGCCAACGCGGCGTGCGCAGCGATTCCGCCGCCTCGTAGAGCCGGCCATCGGCCAGCAGCAGCGAGGTCAGGATGATCATCAGCGCGTGGGGAAAGGTCGCGTAGATCGAACTCAGGATGATCCCCAGCGGGCCGTAGACCGACGCCCCGCCCAGCAGCCCCTTGAGCGCGCCCTGGTTGCCGAACCACTGGATGAACGAAATTGCCGCCATCAGCGAAGGCGCCAGGATCGGCGTCAACGCGATCACGCGAAACACCATCTTGCCCGGCATGCACGAGCGCGTCAGCGCGTAGGCGTAGATGAAGGCAAGCGGCACGGTGATCGCGGTCACCACCGAGGCCACCCACAGCGTGTTCCAGATCGAACTGCGCAGCGCCGGGGTGGCGAAATAATCGCGGAACTGCATGAGGCCGACGAAGTTGCCGGCGTTGTCCTGCACGCTCTTGACCAGGATCGCCGCCATCGGCGCGAGCAGGAACGCGATCAGGATCGCGCAGCACACCAGCAGCAGGCCCTGCGCGAGCCGGTCGAGCCAGTGCACGCGCGGTCGGACCGCCGGCGCCACGACCCGGGGGAGCGCAACGGCGGGAGTGGCCATCGCTTGCGGGGGCGCGTTCAGCCCAGTACGCGCAGGGCCGCGGGCGGGACGCTGATGGTGACGCTCTGGCCCTGCGCTATTCGGGACGCGTCAACGGCCTGCCGGGACACGTTTGCCACCAGCGCCGGCGCGCCCGCCGCCTCGAGCGAGATGCCCACCATGCAAAACGCGCCCAGGAATTCCACTTTGGCGACGGTGGCTGCGAGCGTGTTTCCCGTCGCCGCGCCGTTCGGGTTCACCGTGATCTCCTCGGGGCGCAGGTACAGCTTTACGGCCGTACCCGCGGCGACGTTGCGGCAGGTCGTGGCCAGCGAAACATTGCCGACGCGGAAGCGCCCGTCGCCTTCCGCCACGGCCGGCAGGACATTGATCTTGCCGACAAAGTCGGCAACGAACGGCGTCGCCGGCTCGCCATAGATTTCGCGCGGGGTGCCGACCTGCTCGATATGGCCCGCGTTCATCACGACGATGCGGTCGGCCATCGATAGCGCCTCCTCCTGATCGTGAGTCACCATGACCGTGGTCACCGAAAGCCGCTGCTGCAGCGCACGAACTTCGCCGCGCAGGCGCACCCGCTCCAACGCGTCCAGCGCCGACAGCGGCTCGTCGAGCAGCAGCAATCCGGGCGCCGACGCAAGCGCGCGGGCGACTGCGATGCGTTGCTGCTGGCCGCCGGAGAGCTGCCCCGGATACTTGGACCCCGACTCCGACAGGCCGACGAGCTTCAGGAGCTCCTGCACCCGCGATTCGATCGCGACGCGGCCCTGGCGCCGGTTGACGAGACCGTAGGCGACGTTGTCGTGGACGGTGAGATTCGGAAACAGCGCGTAGGACTGAAAGACGATGCCGTAATCGCGCTTGATCGCGGGGAGCCGGGAGATGTCCTTGCCGTCCTGAACGATGGCGCCCCCATCCTGGGACTCGAGGCCGGCGACGATCCGCAGCAGCGTCGTCTTGCCGCAGCCCGAGGGGCCGAGCAGCACCAGGAGTTCGCCGCGCCTGACCTCGAGACCGATGTCCTGCAACGCGACGAACTTGCCGAAACTCTTGTTGATGCCCTCGAGCCGCAGGTAGATCTCATCCAAAGCCACGCGGTCGCATCTCCTCTACGCGAGGTGGCGCGGCACCCCGGCCGATGCGGGGCGCCGCCACCGGACGGCGGTTACTTCTTCTCCGACTTGGCGTCGTAGCGCTTCGACCATTCGGCGAGGATGAGGTCACGGTTCTTGGCCGCCCACGCGAAGTCGTTCTTCACCAGCCGCTTTTCATAGTCGGCGGGAACATTGGGTAGCGGTTGCGCGACGCCCGGCAACGCGACGATCGCGTAGCTCTTGGCATAGAGTTCCATCGCCGGGCGCGACGCCGCCCAATCGGCGAGCTTCCGCGCGGCATCGAGCTTCTTGGTGCCCTTCATGATGCCGAACGCCTCCATGTCCCAACCCAGCCCTTCCTTGGGGAAGACCAGGTCGATCGGACCGCCCTTGGCCTTGATGGTGTTGGCGCGGTACTCGAACGAGATGCCGATCGGGAATTCGCCGCTGCCGGCCTGGACGCAGGGTTTGCTGCCCGAATGGGTGTACTGCGCGATGTTCTCGTGCAGCGCGTCCATATACTTCCAGCCGTTCTGTTCACCAAAGATCTGCAGCCAAGACGTCACCTGAAGAAAGCCGGTGCCGGAGGAGGCCGGGTTGGGCATGACGATCTTGCCCTTGTAGACCGGCTTGGTCAGGTCCTGCCAGGACTCGGGCTTGGGAAGGTTGGTTTTGGCGGCCTCGACGGTGTTGAAGCATACGGTCGCGCCCCAGACATCCATCCCCCACCAGTTCGGCGGGCTCTTGGTGTCCTTGTACTGACTCCCCAACGCCGCCAGGCCTTTCGGCGCGTAGCCCTGCAGCATGCCTTCGTTGTCCATCACCAGGAGGCTGGTCGCCGCCAATCCCCAGATGACGTCCGCCTGCGGGTTGGCCTTCTCCGCGATCAGCTTGGCGGTGACCACGCCGGTGGAATCGCGCACCCACTTGACCTCGACGTCCGGCACCGCCTTGTTGAAGGCTTCCGCGTACGCCTTGAGCTGGTCGGTTTCGAGCGCGGTGTAGACCAGCAGCTCGGTCTTCTGCGCCGCGGCCGGCGCAACCAACGCGAATGCAGCGGCGGCGATTGCCGCCAGGGACAAACCACGGGCAAGTTTCATCACGGGACTCCTTGGTCGGGAAAATACGAACGGCCGGCTTGCGAACGGGAGCGCCGGGGCAACCTGCGCAGCGGCTCCGGGATCAGCGTCCGAGGATGCTACTCGCAGCCCACGGTACCGGCAACGGGCCGCGCGGGCGGTCATCCCCCGCAAGGTCCAGAATCGGGTGCGCGGCACGCATGCTAACTCCTGCCGATTGCAGATTGTTGACAATCTACACCCGAACCGCGTTAAATCGCAACATGTTGAAGGACCAAGCGTCCGCCGCAGCGCGCCGGGGAGTCCCCGACGACCATCCGATCGCGCTGGCGCAGTCGAACTCGCTTCCCGCGCTGGTGCAGCGGGAGTTGGCCAAGCGCATCCTCGACGGCGAGCTGGCGGTCGGTGCGAAGCTGAACGAGGCCGACATCGCGCTTCGCCTCGGCGTCTCCCGCGGGCCGGTCCGCGAGGCGTTCCGCGCGCTCGAAGAATCCGGGTTGGTCCGGTTCGAGAAAAACCGCGGCGTGTTCGTGCGCCAGCTGGGCTTCGAGGAGGCTGACCAGATATTCGAACTCCGCGCGGTACTCGACGCGTTCGCGGGTCGCCGGGCCGCACAGAGCGCCACGCCGGCCGACGTTCGCGAACTGAGGCAGCTCGCCGACCGGATGGCCCTGGCCGCGTCGCGCGGCGACGCGGACGAATATTTCGCGCTGAACCTCGCCTTCCACGACCGCATCGTCGAGCTCGCCGGCAACGCCAAGTTGTCGCAGCTCTACCGGCGGCTGGTGAACGAACTCAACCTCTACCGGCGCGCGTCGCTCACCCAGGCGGCCAATCTGCCGGTGTCGTCCAGCGAGCACCGCGCGATCGTCGAATGCATTGCGGCGCGCCAGGCCGCCGCCACCGGCCGCCTGATGCACGATCACGTCATGGCCAGCCGAGAGCGAGCCCATCGCGCCCAACCGGACGCTGCCGCGCCCGCGACGCCCTCGCGAAAACCCGCCAGGAGGGGCCGGTGAATCCCCCGAGCATCACCGTCAATGGCCGCGAGTATCACTGGCCTTCCCGTCCGCTGGTCGTTGTCTGCGTCGACGGCTGCGAGCCCGACTACATCACCGAGGCGATTTCCGCGGGCAAGGCGCCCTGGTTCGCCGGACTCGCCACACGCGGAACCTGCCTCACCGCCAATTGCGTAGTACCGTCGTTTACCAACCCGAACAATCTGTCGATCGTCACCGGCGTGCCGCCCGCCGTGCACGGCATCTGCGGCAACTACTTCTGGGACCGTGACGCCAACGCCGAAGTCATGATGAACGACGCGCGCTACCTGCGCGCGCCGACGATTCTGGCCGCGTTCGGCGACGCCGGCGCGAAAGTCGCAGTGGTGACGGCCAAGGACAAGCTGCGATCGCTGCTCGGCCACAAGCTCAAGGGCATCTGCTTCTCCTCGGAACAGGCGGATCGCGTCAACCTCGCCGAGCACGGCATCGCCGACGTGCTCCGCCTGACCGGCATGCCGGTGCCGTCGGTCTACAGCGCCGCTTTGTCGGAGTTCGTATTCGCGACCGGTGTCGCGCTGCTGGAACGCGAGCGGCCGGACCTCATGTACCTGTCCACCACCGACTATGTCCAGCACAAGCACGCGCCCGGCACGGCCGCCGCGAACGAATTCACCGGAATGATCGACAGCTATCTCGCGAGGCTCGACGCGCTCGGCGCTACGGTACTGGTAACCGCCGACCACGGCATGAATGCGAAGACCGATGCGCTCGGCCGACCCAACATCGTGTTCCTGCAGGACCTCCTCGACGGCTGGTACGGCGCCGGTACGACGCGGGTCATCCTGCCGATCACCGATCCCTACGTGGTGCATCACGGCGCGCTCGGCTCGTTCGCCACCGTGTACCTGTCCTCCGACCAGCTGATGGACGCGGCGGTGAGGATCAAGTCGCTGCCGGGCGTGAGCCTGGTGCTGACCCGCGACGAGGCGTGCCACCGGTTCGAGCTGCCGCCGGACCGGGTCGGTGATCTGGTGGTCGTGGCCGAGC
Source organism: Casimicrobiaceae bacterium (assembly GCA_046714435.1). Lineage (GTDB taxonomy): Bacteria > Pseudomonadota > Gammaproteobacteria > Burkholderiales > Casimicrobiaceae > VBCG01. The sequence continues at coordinate 39,097 of JBKKAZ010000221.1, read as the reverse complement.
GGCTGTCGGTGCTCGGCACCGGCCATGCGCGCCACGACCTCTCCGGACTCGACGCCCCGCTGCGTTCTCACGGCGGGCTCTCCGAGCAGCAGGTGCCGCTGATCGCCAATCGTCCCGCCGCGGCGCTGCCGTTCCGTCGCTGGCGCAATTTCGATGCGTTCGATTTGGCTTTGAACCACTTGAAGGCATGAAGGATGAACGATGAAAGGATCGGCGTGGCGCCGCGCGCCTCGCTGCCGCCCTTCATTTTTCATATTTCATTCTTCATGGTTCATGCTTCATTCTTCATGGGTTGCACATGAACTCACTTGCTGAACTCAAGCAGGGCCACGTGCTGCGCGAGAAGATGCGCATTGCCGGCGTGAAGGTGGGCCATGATCGCGTCATCGAAGTGCACAATCCGTACACCGGCGCGTTGGTCGGCACAGTGCCGAAGGCCGGCGTCGACGACATCCAGCATGCGTTCGCCGTGGCGAAGGCTTACAAGCCGAAGCTCAGTCGCTACGACCGCTACCGGATCTGCCAGCGAACCGCGGAACTGATCCGCAGCCGTGCCGATGCCATCTCGGACCTGATCACCGCCGAATGCGGGATCAGCAAGAAGGATTCACTCTACGAAGTCGGCCGCGCCTGCGACGTGTTCGTGTTCGCCGGCAACGCCGCTCTGACCGACGACGGACAGGTGTTCTCCTGCGACCTGACGCCGCACGGCAAGTCGCGCAAGATCTACACGCTGCGCGAGCCGCTGCTGGGCGTCATCAGTGCCATCACACCGTTCAATCATCCGTTGAACCAGGTCGCGCACAAGGTGGCGCCGGCGGTCGCGACCAACAACCGGATGGTGCTCAAGCCCGCCGAGAAGACGCCGCTGTCGGCGCTGCTGCTCGCGGACATCCTCTACGAAGCCGGATTGCCGCCGGAGATGTTTTCGGTGGTTACCGGCGACCCGCGCGAAATCGCCGATGCGATGCTGACCGACCCGTCGGTCGACCTGGTGACGTTTACCGGCGGCGTCGCGGTCGGCAAGTACATCGCAGGCAAGGCCGTCTACAAGCGCCAGGTGCTGGAACTGGGCGGCAACGACCCGCTCATCGTCATGGAGGACGCCGACCTTGACGAGGCGGCGGCGCTGGCCGCGAATGGATCGTACAAAAACTCGGGCCAGCGCTGCACGGCGGTCAAGCGCATGCTGGTGCAGGAGTCCGTCGCTGACGCGTTCGTCGAGCGGCTGGTCGCGCTCACCGAGCGATGGACCTACGGCGACCCGATGGATCCGGCCAACGAGATGGGTACGGTGATCGACCAGGCGGCGGCGATGAGCTTCGAGGCGCGGGTCAACGACGCGGTGGCGCGCGGTGCGAAATTGCTGGTCGGGAACCTGCGGCGCGGCGCCGTGTACTCGCCCACCGTGCTGGACCACGTCGATCCGCAGATGAACGTGGTCAGGACCGAGACCTTCGGACCGGTCTCGCCGGTCATCCGCTTCAAGACCCTGGAGGACGCCATCCGGATCGCCAATGGCACCGACTACGGGCTGTCGTCGTCGGTATGCACCAACCGCCTCGATTACATCACGCGGCTGGTAAGCGAACTCAACGTCGGCACCGTTAACATCCGCGAAGTGCCGGGCTATCGACTGGAGCTGACCCCGTTCGGCGGCATCAAGGACTCGGGCCTGGGCTACAAGGAAGGCGTGCAGGAAGCGATGAAGAGCTTCACCAACACCAAGACCTACTCGCTGCCATGGTGAACGAAGCGGCGGAGGGTGACATCAACCTCTCCTCGCGGCGTCGCGCCTGGGACAAGGCCAACATCGGTCCGGCGACGCGTGACTGGCTCGATCGCGACCGTGCGGCGTTCCTGCACCAGTCGCTGTCCACGCCCTGCCTCGACACGCTGGTCGAAGCCGAGGGCATCTGGCTCACCGACGTCGAAGGCCGGCGCTACATGGACTTCCACGGCAACAACGTCCACCAGGTCGGCTACCGTCACCCGCAGGTCGTCAACGCGGTCAAGGCCGCGCTCGACTCGCTGCCGTTCTCGCCGCGCCGCTTCACCAACGCCCACGCGGTGGAACTCGCGGAAAGGCTCGCCCTGCTCGCGCCCGACCCGCTGGGCAAGGTGCTGTTCGCGCCGGGGGGCGCGCTCGCGATCGGCATGGCGCTGAAGCTGGCGCGCGTTGCCACCGACCGTCACAAGACGATCTCGATGTGGGACAGTTTCCACGGCGCATCCCTGGATGCGATCTCGATCGGCGGCGAAGCGGTGTTCCGCAAGGGCATCGGGCCGTTGCTGCCCGGCGCCGAGCACGCGCCGCCATGCGATCCGCGCAGTTGCAGCTTTGGCTGCGGCGGTGTTTGCAATAATCGTTGCGCGGACTATGTCGCGTACATGCTCGACAAGGAGGAAGACGTCGCGGCGGTGATCGTGGAAACGGTGCGCTGTACCGACGTCCAGATTCCGCCGCCCGAGTATTATCGCTGCCTGCGCAAGGCCTGCGACCGGCACGGCACGCTGCTGATCTTCGACGAAGTGCCGATCGCGCTGGGGCGCACCGGCACGATGTTTGCGTTCGAGCACTACGATGTCGTGCCTGACATGGTCGTGCTCGGCAAGGGCCTGGGCGGCGCGGTGTTCCCGATGGCGGCGCTGATCGCCCGCCGGGACCTCGATGTCGCCTCGAAGCTGGCACTCGGCCACTACACCCACGAAAAAAGCTCGGTGGGCTGCGCCGCTGCACTGGCAACGCTGCAGGTCATCGAGGACGAGCGCCTGCTCGAGCGGTCACGGCGTCTCGGCGTGCGGGCCCTGGAACGGATGCAGGCGCTGAAGGCGCGCCACCGGCTGATCGGCGACGTGCGCGGCATCGGACTCCTGCTCGGCATCGAGCTCACGCGTGCCGACGGCACACCGGCGCGGGACGAGGCCGAGCAGACCATGTACGAGTGCCTGTCGCGCGGACTGTCGTTCAAAATCGGCCAGGGCAACGTGCTGACGCTGTCGCCGCCGCTGATCATCGACGAGCCGGCGCTCGATCGCGCGTTCGAGATCATCGACGCCGCGCTCGCGAGCGTGTCGCGGCGCAGCCACGGAGCCGTAGCGGCATGAAAATGCTGCTCGACCTGCTCGCCGGCGTCGCGCTGCTGGTCTGGGGCACGCACCTGGTGCGAAAGGGCATCCTGCGCCGGTACGGCGGCTTACTGCGCCGGCTGTTGAGGCACAGCGTGTCGAAGCGCGGCTCCGCGTTCGCCGCCGGCCTGGCCGTGACCGGGCTGCTGCAAAGCAGTACCGCGACCGCGCTGATCGTCGCCGCGTTTGCCGGCCAGGGGCTGATTGCGACTGCGCCCGCGCTGGCGGTGATGCTCGGCGCCGATGTCGGCACCGCGATCGTCACGCTGGTACTGTCCTTCGATCTCGGCTTCCTGGCGCCGGTATTGCTGATCGCTGGCGTCACGCTGTTCCTGCGCTGGCAGGCGTCGGCTGCCGGCCAGTTCGGCCGGATCTTGATCGGGCTTGGACTCATCCTGTTCGCGCTGCAATGGATTCGAACCTCGGCGCAGCCGGTCGTCGGCACCGACGGCGTGAAGGTGCTGTTCGCCTCGCTGACCGGAGACGTGATGCTTGACGTGCTGGTCGGCGCGCTGGTGACGATCACCGTCTACTCGAGCCTCGCCGTCGTGCTGCTGGTGGCAACCTTCGCATCGCTCAACCTGATCGGCTTGCCGGTCGCGATCGGCCTGGTGCTGGGCGCGAACCTCGGCAGCGGGCTGCTCGGCATGCTCTCGACGCTTCACACCGAGCCGGAGGCGCGCCGGGTCACGCTCGGCAACTTCATGTTCAAGCTGATCGGCTGCGCGATCGCCATGCCGCTGGTCGGCTACGCCGGCGTGCTGGTCGAGCGCGCGCAGGTCTCGCCCGCGCACGAAGTGGTTCTGTTCCACCTCGCGTTCAATGTCGTGCTGGCGCTGTTCCTGCTGGGCTTTACCAACCGCATCGCGGCCTACGCGGAGCGATTGCTGCCCTCGCCGCCGCCGGCCGCGAACCAGGCGCGCCCGCGACACCTGGACCCATCGGCGCTGGAGACCCCGGCGCTGGCGATCGGCAACGCCGCGCGTGAAACGCTTCGCATTGCCGACGTGATCGACGAGATGCTGCGTGGCATGCTGACCGTGCTGCAGACCAATGACCGCGCACTCGCCCATCGCCTGCGCAAGATGGACGACGTGGTCGACGAGATCTATACCGCGGTCAAGCTCTACCTCACCAAGGTGCCGCGCGGCGCCCTCGACGAGCGCGAGAGCCGCCGCTGGGCGGACATCGTGTCCTTTACCATCAACCTCGAACAGGTCGGCGATATCATCGAGCGCATTCTCGCCGACATCGAGGACAAGAAGATCGAGAAGGGGCGCAATTTCTCCGACGCCGGCATGGGCGAGATCGTGGATCTGCACGGCCGCCTGGTCGCCAATCTGCGGCTTGCGACCAGCGTGTTCCTCCACCGCGACCTGAAGAGCGCGCAAGAACTGCTCGCGCAGAAGGTGCTGGTGCGTGATCTCGAACGCGCCTACGCCAATTCTCATCTGGTCCGGCTCGCCGGCAACACCATCGAAAGCATTGAAACCTCGTCGCTGCATCTCGACCTGATCTCCGATCTGCGCCGAATCAACTCGCACGTTTGTTCGGTGGCCTATCCGATCCTCGAGGAGGCGGGCGTGCTTGCGCACACGCGGCTGATGACGCCGCTGGAGAGTTCGCCGCTCGCCGCGCCCGAGGACGAGGCGGATCCCGACGCCGATCTTCCCAAGCGCGCGTCGCGCAGCGTCTGACTCCCGACCACGCCGGTGCCGGCCGTCGATATCTCCCTCGGCGTCACGCTCGCCGTGCTGGGCGCGGGCTTTCTGCACGCGCTGTGGAACGCGCTGCTCAAGTCGTCGGCCGGCGACGCGACGCTCGACACCGTCCTGATCATCGCCGGCGGGTGCGCCGTGTGCCTGCCGCTGCTGCCGTTCATCCCGCTGCCGGCGGCGGCCGCCTGGCCGTTCGTGCTCGCCTCGATGGTGGTTCACTTCGCCTACTACATCGCGCTGGCAGGCGCCTACCACCGCGGCGACCTGTCGTTCGCCTATCCGCTGATGCGCGGCGTCGCGCCGCTCATAGTGACGCTGCTCGGCATAGTGTTCCTGTCCGAGCGGTTGCGCCTCGAAACCCTGCTCGGCATCGCCTTGATCTCGGCGGGCATCATCACCATCGCCTGGTTCGCGAGCGGCCGCCATACGCTTGCCGCGGCCGGCTGGGCGCTGGCGAACGCGCTCATCATCGCGACCTACACGCTGATCGACGGGGCGGGCGCACGCGCTGCTGGCAACCCATGGTCGTACGCCGTCTGGTTGACGGCCCTCGATGCCCTGCCGTTCATCGCGTGGGTGACATGGACACGCGGCCGGCAGGCCGCCGCCTACCTTGCGCCACGTTGGCGACGCGGGTTGCTGGGCGGATCAGCGAGCATCGCGGCCTACGCGATCGTGCTGTGGGCGATGACACTCGCGCCGATCGCCATCGTGGCGGCACTGCGCGAAGTGTCGGTCGTGTTCGCTGCGCTGATGGGCACCTTGTTCCTCAAGGAAAGTTTCGGCTGGCGGCGGCTCGCGGGAGCGATCGGTGTCGCCGCCGGGGTCGCGGCGCTGCGGCTATGATGATTGCAATGTGACGATGAATAACTCACTCCCTACCCAGGCTCGGGTCATCGTCGTCGGCGGCGGCATTGCCGGCTGCTCGACCGCCTACCACCTGACCAAGCTCGGAATCCGCGACGTCGTGCTGCTCGAACAGGGGCGACTGACCTGCGGCACGACCTGGCACGCCGCCGGACTGGTGGGCCAGACGCGCGCGACGCGCAACGCGACACGAATGAGTCGTTATGGCATCGACCTGTATGCGTCGCTCGAAAGCGAAACCGGACTCGCCACCGGATGGAAGCAATGCGGATCGCTCAATGTCGCGAAGACGCCCGAGCGGATGAAGCTGATGAAACGGCAAATGGCTCGCGCGAAGAGCTTCGGCGTCGAGTTCGAGTTCATCTCACCCGCCGAAGCCGCACGCATCGCCCCGATTCTGCGAACCGACGACCTCGCAGGTGCGGTGTGGATACCGGGTGACGGCAAGGCGAACCCGACCGATCTGACGATGTCACTCGCCAAGGGCGCCCGCAATGGAGGTGCTGCGATCTTCGAGGAAGTCCGCGTCACCGCGATCGACACCCGGGATGGCGCCGTAGCCGGCGTGAGCTGGGCACGCGGAGACGAGACGGGCAGCATCGCTTGCGACGCCCTCGTCAATTGCGCGGGCCAATGGGCTCGCGCGCTGGGACTGCTCGCGGGCGTCGAAGTGCCGCTGTGGTCCGCCGAGCACTTCTACCTCGTCACCGACAGGATCGAAGGCGTCACGCCCGACCTGCCGGTGATCCGCGACCCCGACGGCTTCATCTACTACAAGGAAGAAGTCGGCGGCCTGGTGATGGGCGGCTTCGAGCCGCAAGCCAAGCCCTGGAGCGTCGATCCGATTCCGCCGCGGTTCGAGTTCCAGCTGCTGCCCGAGGACTGGGACCAGTTCGAAATCCTGATGCGCAACGCGATCCATCGCACGCCTTGCCTCGAAACGGCGCCGGTGAAAATGCTGCTCAACGGTCCCGAAAGCTTTACGCTCGACGGCAACTTCATCCTTGGCGAAGCGCCTCGGCTGCGGAGATTCTTCGTCTGCGCCGGCTTCAACTCGGCGGGGATCGCGAATTCCGGCGGCGCAGGCAAGCTGATCGCGCAATGGGTCGCCGACGGTGAGGCGCCGGTGGACTTGTGGGACGTCGACCTGCGTCGCTTCGCGCCCTTTCACGTGAACCGCCACCACCTCGCCGACCGCACCGTGGAGACGCTCGGCCTGCACTACGCGATGCGCTGGCCACGCGAGGAATTGCAGACGGTACGGCCGCTGCGGCGCTCGCCGCTCTACGACCGCCTGAAGGCGAAAGGCGCGGTCTTCGGCACCAAGCTCAACTGGGAGCGCGCGAACTATTTCCTGGCGCCGCGCCAGGTCGAGCCCCCCGCCACGCTCGACACGCCGGGCTGGCTGCCGAATGTTCTCGACGAGCAGCGCGCCTGCCGCGAAGATGTCGTGGTCTTCGATCAGACTTCGTTCTCGAAATTCGTGCTCAAGGGCCGCGACACGCTCGCCGTGCTGCAGCGGCTTTGCGCGAACGAGATGGACGTCGCACCTGGCCGGATCGTCTACACCGCGATGCTGAACACGCGCGGCGGAATCGAGAGCGATCTCACGGTCACCCGGCTCGGTCCGCGTGAATTCTTCATCGTCACCGGATCGGGCCAGGCGACACGCGACTTTGCCTGGATCGAGAGGCACGTCGAAGTCGACGAGCACGCGGCGCTCGTCGACGTGACCGGCGCGTGGTCGGTGCTGTCGGTCATGGGACCGAAGGCCGAGGCGCTGCTTGGCAGCCTGTCGCGCGACGACTTTTCGCGCGCGGCGATTGCGTTTTCCGCGGCGCGCGACGTCGACGTTGGCTACGCGCGGGTTCGCGCGGCCCGGATGAGCTATGTCGGCGGCCCCGGGTTCGAGCTCTACGTCCCCGCCGAGCAGTGCCTGACACTCTACGACGCGCTGCACGACGCGGGTCCCGCCCACGGGTTGCGCGACGCCGGGTACTACACGATCGACGCATTGCGGATCGAGGCTGGGCGTCGCGCCTGGGGCGCCGAGCTGTCGCCGGACGAGACGCCGCTCGAAGCCGGCATCGGTTTCGCGGCGAGGCTGGACAAGCCGGCGGATTTCATCGGCCGCGAGGCGCTACGCGCGCAGGCCGCGAAGGGGCTCAGCAAACGTTTGCTGAGCTTCACGTTCGACGATGCCGCCGCCTTCCCGTGGGGCGGCGAACCGATCCTGATGGATGGGCGCGCCGCGGGCGAACTCACATCGGCGGGCTACAGTCGCAAGCTGGGCCGTGCCGTCGCGATGGGCTATGCCCGCAGCGACATCCCGCTTACCGATGCCATGCTGCGCGCCGCGAAATTCGAAGTCGACATCGCCGGCGAATGCCATGTGGTGACGCCGGTCGTTGCCGACGGCTGACGATAGGGGCGCCGCCCTACCCCGATGCCCGCGACGGGCGGGTCAGAACCCGATGCCCTTCGGCAGCCACAGCGAAAGCGCAGGAATGTAGGTCACTAGCAGCAAGGCAACGCACATCGCGCCATAGAAGGGCCATAGCTCCTTCGACACCTGCTCCATCGTCACCTTGCCGATCGCGCAGCCGACGAACAGCGTCGGCCCCACCGGCGGCGTGATCAATCCGATGCCGAGATTCAGGATCATGATCATGCCGAAATGCACCGGATCGATGCCGAGCTTCAGAATCACCGGCATGAAGATCGGCGTGCAGATCAGCAGCATCGGCGCCAGATCCATGAACGTCCCCAGCACCAGCAGCAGAATGTTGACCAGCAGCAGGAACACGTACTTGTTGTCCGAGATGCCGAGGAAAAACGCGGTGATCTTGGCCGGGATCTGCATGATCGCCATCATGTAGCCGAAGGCGACCGAGAAGCCGATCAGCATCATCACCATCGCGACCGTCTTCACCACGCGGTGGATCAGGTGCGGCAGGTCGCGCCACTTGTAGTCGCGGTAGACCAGGAACGTCACCAGGAAAGCGTAGACGCACGCCACCGCGGCCGATTCGGTCGGCGTGAACACGCCGGAGAGGATGCCACCCATGATGATTATGACCGTCACCAATCCCAGCAACGCATCCCAGACGATCTTTGGCACCGCGCGCAGCGCGACCGCCTCGCCCTTCGGATAGCCGCGCTTGTGCGAGATCCACAGCACCAGCCCGATCAGGCACAGGCCGAACAGCAGCCCGGGAAAGATGCCGGCGAGAAACAGGTGGGCAACCGAGATCGTGCCGCCGGCCGCGAGCGAGTAGATGACGGCGTTGTGCGAGGGCGGAATCAGCAGCGCCTGCACTGATCCGCAGATGGTCACGTTGGTGGCGAATACACGTGGAAATCCTGCCTTCACCATCTGCGGGATCATCACGCTGCCGATCGAGGCCGTATCGGCGACAGAGGAACCCGAGATGCAGCCGAACAACGTGCTGGCCAGGATGTTCACCAGCGCGAGCCCACCGCGAATGAAGCCGACGAAGACCCGCGCGAGGTTGATCAGGCGCTGAGCCATGCCGCCTTCGGCCATGATCGCGCCGGCGAGCACGAAGAACGGAATGGCGAGCAGCGCGAAGTCGTCGGTGCCGTCCGAAATCTTGAGCATCACCGCTTCGAGCGGGATGTCCACCCAGAACGCGGCGATGAGCGCGGCGAGGCCGAGCGCGTAGGCGACCGGCACCCCCAGCGCGCACAGGACGGCGAACGAACCGAGCAGGATGAGGGTGTCCACGACTATTCCAGTTCGGTGGCCTGGTCGGTGTACATGAACGACGTCGGCGGCGGGCTGCCGACCCACACCCGCTCGATCAGGAACAGCAGCGTGAACAGGCCCGCGACTGGGATCGGAAGGTAGGCGTACGCCACCGACAGCCAGGGAAACTCGGCGATCGTCGAGTGCCGTGTCGTGAGACAGAGCTGCACGCCGTACCAGAGCATGAACAGCGCCGTCACGAGGATGCACACATCGACAGCCCGGAGCATCAAGCCGCGCGTGGCGGGCTTCACGGCGTTGAGCAACGCCTCAACTGCGACGTGCACATTGGCACGGTACACGGCAGCCCCGCCGAGGAACGAGAACATCACCATCATGAGCACCGAGGCCGGCTCGGGCCACGACAACGCGCTGTTCATGAAATAGCGCATGAACACGCCGAGCGGAATGATCAGCGTGATTACCACCAGCGCCGTGCCGGAGACCACGACACAGGCGAGATACAGCCACTCCATCGCCTGCTGGTAGCGCCGCTTCGCGTTGGTCAAGGCCACTCCGGGCAAAAAGAAAGCACGCGATCCACTCGGTCCGCGTGCCTTCGACAAGTGCTGCTACTTGGTGTCCTCGATCTTCTTCAGCAGCGCGACGTACTTGGAGCCGTACTTGTCGCGCACCGGCTGCGTGGCCTTGTAGAACGCCGGCTTGTCCACCGGTACGAACTGGACGCCGGCCGCCTTGAGCTTGGCTGTGGCCTCGCCGACGTACGCATCCCACAGCACGCGCTGCTCCAACTGCGCCTCGCGAGAGAGCTTTTTGAGCATCGCCTGATCCTCCTTCGACAGCGTGTCCCAGTTGCGCTTGGAGAACACGAAGATCTCGGGAATGATCAGGTGACCGGTGAGGCTGTACACCTTGCTGACGGTGTAATGGTTCTGGGCGAGCAATGTCGGCGGGTTGTTCTCGGCACCGTCGACGACGCCCGTCTGCAGCGCGCCCATCAACTCGTTGAATCCCATCGCGACCCCGTTGCCGCCCATCGCATTCATAGTCTCGACGAAGATGGGGTTGCCCATCATCCGGATCTTCATGCCCTTCAGATCCTCGGGCTTGGTCACCGGCTTGTTGGCGTAGACGTTGCGGGTCCCGGCATCCATCCAACCCAGGACGATGAGTTTCGTGTCCGGCGAGTTATTGACGCGCTCGAGCAGTTCGGTGCCGATCGGGCCGTCGATCACCTTCCGCATTTGAGCTTCGTCACGGAAGATGAACGGCAGGTTGAACACGTTGAGATCGTCGACGACCGGACCCATCGCGCCTACCGAGATGCGGGCGATCTGCAGCGCGCCCACCTGAGCCTGCTCAATCATCTCCTTTTCGCCGCCGAGCTGCATCAGCGGGAACATCTGGATCGAAATCCGGCCTTTGGTCTGGGTCTCGAGTTTCGTGCCCATGCGAACGATCGCCTCAACCGTCGGATAGCCGAGCGGGTGCACGTCGGACGCCTTCCACACGGACTTCTGCTGCCCGTAAGCCGGAACCACCGGTCCCAGCGATGCGGCCGCGGCCAGAGCCGCGGTCGACCCCACGAACTTGCGACGACTACGTTGCATGACTCCTCCTTGCTAGGTGGACCGGCGCAGGGGCCGGAAGTGGCGAGGGGTCGTTCCCCCTTCTGCCGGCGAAGCGTAATGCGTTTCGGCGGTTCCCGCCATGCCTGGGGCGCGTCGCCGCACTGGAACCACGCTGCGCCGTGAAGCGGTCGCGGCCCCGGCGACGAGTTCAGGCGACCCGGTCGGCATCACAGGGGCCGGTCCTCGAACGGGCCGTCCTGGGTGAAGCGGCCGCCATGGAAGCGGTTCTGCACATCGGCGAGATCCGGGACCGGCTGCGCGGCCTCGACTTTCGAGCGGAAGGGCTCGGAACTGTCGCGCGGCATCCATCCGATCCGTGACGCGTTCGGGTTGCGCCAAAGCAGATCGCGGTTGTTGGACACGCCGTAGACGATGCTGTGGCCGACGTCGCGCGCGGCGAGGGCGCAGCGCACCAGTTCGCACAGATCGTGGTAGCTCAGGTACGAGCGCAGCATTCGGTGCGTGCTTGGCTCGGGAAAGCACATGGCGATGCGCAGGCACACCGTTTCGATGCCGTAGCGGTCGAAGAATAGCTGGGCGAGGTCCTCGCCGAAGCACTTGGTGAGCGCGTAGAGGCTCGACGGACGCACCGGCATCGTCGGGTCGACAACCTCGCTGGTCGGATAGAAGCCGGTCACCTGGCTCGAACTCGCGTACACGACGCGCTTGGCGCCCTGCTTTCGCGCGGCCTCGTAGAGGTTGAACGTGCCGGCGATGTTGGCGTGCAGGAAACGGTCGAAATAGTCTTCCACCGAGATCCCGCCGAAATGCACGATCGCGTCGACGCCACAGACCAGGTTCATGACCGCCGCGCTATCGCCGAGGTCACAACCGACGCTTTCCTCACTGGCCTGGACGTCGCCGGGCGCGGCGAGATCGCTTACGCGGAGCGTCGGTACGAGACCGCGAAGGTAGGACCGCAGGACCCGTCCGAGACCACCGGACGCACCGGTCAACAACACTCGTTGGTACTCGACGGCGGATGGCGCAGCTATCACGGAAGAGATCGAAACCGGTGCAACTTGTATGATGTCGTACAGGAAGGGTATCATGCGCCTTGTGGGGCTCGTCAACTCCCGGCGCGCCTTGCTCCTGGGACCGGGTCGAACCGATCCGCGCCCTGGACCCGTCGGCTAAGCCGCCATCGTGCCTGCGACACTCGCTCTCGACCGCCCGAACCTGACCGAGAAGGTGGTCGCCGCCCTCTGCGAACGCATCGCATCGGGCGAATTCGCCGAAGGCTCCAAGCTTCCCAGCGAGGGCGAACTGGTCGGAATCTACGGTGTGAGCCGGACCGTGGTGCGCGAGGCAATCTCGCAGCTGCGTGCACGCGGCCTGGTCAAGACGCGACGCGGCATTGGCTCGTTCGCGGGTGAACTCCCGCCGGACACGGTGCCGTTTCCGGCCGTGCAGGTCGACGGAGCGACGCTCGAGGAAGTGCTCGCGCTGCTCGAATTGCGGATCGGCCTCGAGACCGAGGCGGCGGCGCTAGCCGCCAAGCGCCGCAGCGACAGTCAGGTCGCCCGCATGAACGCGCTGGTGGAGGCGATCGCCCGTGCAGCCTGCACCGGCGACGACGCCGTCGATCCCGACTTCGAATTCCACCTGTGCGTCGCCGAGGCCTCACGCAATCATTACTTCGCCGACCTGCTGCGGCATCTGGGCCGCACCATCATTCCGCGCACCCGTATCAACAGCGCGGCGCTGGCGCGAAAGGATCGTTCCGAGTATCTGCAGCAGGTCAACCGCGAGCACCGGGACGTCGTCAGGGCGATTTCGCGCGGCGATTCCGATGCCGCACGCGCCGCGATGCGTACCCACCTCGCCAACAGCTGGGAACGATTGCGCGCACTGCGATGACGCTCCACCGCTCCGCCCCACCCCGACGCCGCGGCCGCACGCCGTCAGAGTCGTCAACCGGCTCGGGCCAGGTGCAAAGCCTGACCCGCGGGCTCTCGATCCTCGAATGCCTCGCGCGCGCCGAGGGCGGCCTTACCCTCACCGAGGTCGCGCACCGCACCGAACTCCCGCCGTCGACCGCCCACCGGCTGCTCGCGACCCTCGAGCATGGCGGTTACGTCCACCAGGACGATGCCCTGAGCCTGTGGTACGTGGGGCTGCACGCGTTTACCGTCGGTTCGAGCTTCCTCGCCTCGCGCGACTGGGTCGCCCAGAGCCACCCGTACATGCGGCGGCTGATGGAGCAGGCCGGCGAGACCGCCAATCTCGCGATCCTGGATGGCACCGAGGCCGTGTTCATCGACCAAGTTCAGTGCAACGAGACCATGCGCACCATCGTCCGCCTGGGAAGCCGCGTGCCTTTGCACGCTTCGGGCGTCGGCAAGGCGATCTTCGCCACGCTGCCCGACGAACAGATCGACGCGATCCTCAAAGTCAAGGGCCTGCCGCGGATCACCGAAAACACGATCACGTCGCCGGAGACGATGTGGGCGAGTCTCAAGGTGATCCGGCAGCGCGGATTCTCGTTCGACGACGAGGAACACCTGGTCGGCACGCGCTGCGTCGCGAGCCCGATCTACGACGAGCACGCCGAGGGCCTCGGCGCGATCTCGCTGGCCGGCCCCGTGTCACGGCTCACCGACGAGCGCATCAAGCATCTCGGGCCGCTGGTCGCGCACATTGCGGAGGACCTGACGCGCAAGCTCGGCGGCAAGCGGCCGCATGGCCGCTAGCTGCAGAGCATTAGGATCAAGTTGCCGGACGCCGCTGCCCGTCCCGCCGACGTCCGTCACGAGACGGCGGGAACCCGGAGGCGCGTTCGTCCCCGCGCACTCCGACTTCCCGCCGCCAGGCTATTTCGCAAACCGCTATTTCGCGATCGCGACCTTGGTCGGTTCGCGGCCCGTCGCCTGTGACGTCGGCGGCAGCGCGCTTTCAAAGTCCTGCACCCGCAGGCGATGAATCATGCGCGTGCGGTTTACATACTGCCGCAAGGCATCGACACCCTCCTTCGCGGCGGCGCAGGCGGCGCGCTCACCGAAGTCTTGCGGCGAGGCACATTTGGCCGCATTCGCGGACAGCGTCGTGCCGAGCGCGACCAGCGCTACGGCAGCGGTGGACAGCAAGGACCCGAGACGTTGCTTGGCGTTCATCGTGCTCTCCTTGGTTACGTTGGGTTCGGCTCGCGCGCAGAATCGCGTTCAACGCGCTGGACCAAGGCTACGAGCGCGTCAGGCAATGCTCAATCGCGTTGCGACGAACCACCCTTTGGCGCGACCCAAACGGCAAAAGGTCGGCCCGAAACGTCAACGCAGCGGACAGGATCCCGGGGTCTTGCCCTCGATCGCCGCCCAGCGCCGTGCGAGCTGCGGCTGGGCCGCGGGCTTCCAGCGCTCAAGCAGCGCTTCGGCCGCGTCGACCTCGTTGCAGGTTAGCGCAACGTCGCAGCCTGCAGCGACCGCCGCGTCGGCGCGCGCGACGATGTCGCCCGCCGTGGACGCGCCGGCCATGCCGAGATCGTCGGAAAACAGCAGGCCGTCGAAGCCCATGCGCTCGCGCAGTATCCCGGTGCACCAGGCATGCGAATAGCCCGCCGGCACCCGGTCAACGTCTGGGTACACGACGTGCGCCGCCATCATCGCCTCCAGTCCGGCGCGGACCAGCGCGCCGAAGGGAACCAGGTCGTCCGCCGCGATCATGGCATAGGCGCGGTCGTCGATCGGAACGTCGGTGTGCGAATCCGCGGTGACGAAGCCGTGGCCGGGAAAGTGCTTGCCGCAGGCTGCCATCCCGCCGGCATTTAGTCCCGCGCGAAGCGCGACGGCGAGATGCGCGACCGCGTTCGGATTGCGGTGCAGCGCTCGCTCCCCGATCACCGTACTGGCGCCGTAGTCGAGGTCGAGCACCGGCGCGAACGACAGGTCGATGCCGCAGGCGCGAAGCTCGCTGGCGATGGTCCATCCGATCTGCGTCGCCTCGCGCACCGCCGCGACCAGGTCGCGGTCCCAGGCCTTGCCCAGCGTCCGCATCGGCGGCAGGCTGGTGAACCCGTCGCGAAAGCGCTGCACGCGGCCGCCTTCGTGATCGACCGCGATCAAGAGCGACGGCTCCCGCAGCGCGCGAATCGCCGACGTAAGCGAGGCCAGCTGCTCGCGGTTTGCGAAGTTGTGCGCGAACAGGATCACGCCGCCACAGAGCGGATGCAGCGCCCGTTCGCGGTCGGTCGCGGTGAGCTCGAGCGCCTCGACCCCGAGCATTACGGGTCCGCGGGGAAGATTCCGGGTGCTTGTCATGGACTCACGCGTTGTACGTAGAGACACCGGGTCCCCGCCTGCGCGGGGACGGCGCAGTCGCTTTCGGATCACGCGTCACGTGATCCGGCTGGAACGGAGAGACACCGGGTCCCCGCCTGCGCGGGGATGGCGCAGTCACTCTCGGATCACGCATCGCGTGATCCGGTTTGGTGCGCCGCCTCGCGCAGCAGCCGCTTCATTTCCCGGACCGCCTCGCGCAGGCCGACGAACAGCGACCGGGCAACGATCGCATGGCCGATGTGCAACTCGCGCACACCCGGCAACGCGGCGACCGGCTGGACGTTGAAGTAGTTGAGCGCGTGGCCGGCATTGAAACGCATGCCACAGGCGTGGATCGCCTCGCCGGCCTTGCGGATCTTCGCGAGTTCGGCGAGCACCGCCGGAGCCTCGGGATCGCGGCCGCGCTCGTAGAACGCGTGCGCGTAAGGTCCGGTGTGAATCTCGCACACCCTCGCGCCGATATGGGCCGCAGCCTCTACCTGCGCGAGATCCGCGTCGATGAACACGCTGGTCATGATGCCGGCATCGGCGAGTCGCGCGACCGCGGCGCGCAGCTTCGCTTGCTGCGCGGCGATGTCCACGCCTCCTTCGGTGGTGATCTCGTGACGGCCCTCGGGAACCAGCATCGCCATTTCAGGCTTGAGGCGGCAGGCGATGCCGAGCATCTCGTCGGTCGCGGCCATTTCGAGGTTGAGCTTGATGTGCGTGAGCTCGCGCAGCCTGCGCACGTCTTCATCCTGGATATGGCGGCGATCCTCTCGCAGGTGCACCGTAATACCGTCGGCGCCGCCCAGGTGAGCCTCCACCGCGCCCCACACCGGGTCGGGCTCGAAGGTCCGCCGCGCCTGGCGCAGGGTGGCGACATGGTCGATGTTCACGCCGAGCTCGATCATCGATGCGGTGCTCCGTTCATGGTGCCTCCTCGTCGAGCGACTGCAGGTCCGCAACGATGCGACGGCTCTCGATGCGGCGGGACTCCAGGTAGTGGTCGAGCACCTCGCGCATCAGGCGCTTCGCCTCCGCCGCGGTCTCGGCGTCAGGGTAGCGCTGCTCGGCCAGCGCGAGCAGCGTTGCGCCGCGAACCACCGGCCAGCGCCCGCCCGGCTCCTCGACGGCGCGCCGCGGCCCCTTGTCGAACGCGTAATGGTAGCGTTGTACCGGGTCGACCGCCGCGCCGCTCTCCGCTTCGTGGGTGAGCGGCAGCGCGTAGCCGAGTTCGGCGAGCATCCCCACCTCGAAACGCCGCAATACCGCGGCTTGCGCGGCCGCGGTCGGATCGCCGGACAGCGACTCCAGCGCCAGCTCGTAGTCGCCCCATAACCTGGGATGCGGGTCCTCGCGCGCCAGGAGCTTCAGCACCAGCTCGTTCAGGTAGAACGCGGACAGCAGCGCTCGCCCGGAAGGCAGCGGCACGCCACCCCGCCATTCCGCCTTGAGCAGCGTCTTTAGCTCGGTCGCCCCTGCCCACGACAATGCGAGCGGTTGAAACGACTGGAGGAGCCCGCGCAGCTCGGAGCGCGGACGCTTGGCCCCTTTCGCGACCATGCCCACACGCCCGAAGTCGCGCACGAACGCCTCGACGATCAGGCTGGTTTCCTTGTACGGATAGGCGTGCAGCACGAACGCCGGCTCGTTGTCGTGCCGCTCGGCCAGGGCGCGCCGGGTCATCGCATCTCAATAGCCGAGCCGCGTGAGTGACGCATCGTCGTCCGCCCAGCCTTTCTTGACGCGCACCCAGACCTCGAGGTACACAGGTCCACCGAACAGTTGCTCGAGGTCTTTGCGCGCCTGGGTCGCGATCGACTTCATCCGCGCGCCAGCTTCGCCGAGGATGATCGCGCGCTGGCTGGCCTTGGTGACGTACACGCTGGCGAAAATGCGGCGCAGCCGACCCTCCTGCTCGAACTTGTCGATGCCGACGGTCGTCGAATAAGGGATTTCGTCGCCGACCAGCCGAAACACCTTCTCCCGCACGAACTCGGCGGCGAGGAAGCGCTCGTCGCGGTCGGTCAGCTCGTCGTCCCCGAACATCGCCGGCGATTCCGGCAGCAGCTTCGCGATCTCGTCCTTAAGCGCCGCGACCCCGGCGCCTTTTTCGGCCGAGACCGGCACGATGGCGGCGAAATCGCGCAGTGGAGCAATCTCCGCGAGCCGTGGCAGCAGCGACCGCTTGTCGGCAAGAACATCGATCTTGTTCACCGCGACCACGACCGGCACGTCGTCCGGGACCAGGGCGACGACGTCGCGATCTGCAGCAAACAGCCTTGCCGCGTCGACGACCCACACTGCGGCGTCGACGTCGGACAGACTTTGGCGCACCGCGCGGTTCAGCCGGTCGTTGAGACGCGAGCGATGTCGCGTCTGGAATCCCGGCGTGTCCACGAACACGAACTGCCGGCCGCGCTCGGTCAGGATGCCGTGGATCCGGTGCCGCGTCGTCTGCGGCTTTTTCGACGTGATCGAGAGCTTCTGACCGACCAGCCGATTGAGGAGCGTCGATTTGCCGACGTTGGGCCGGCCCACGATAGCCACCTGGCCGCAATGGAAGCGGTCGATCGCGCTCATGCGTTTCACTCAGTCGCGCGACGCCGGGGCCGGCGCCAGCATGCCGCCAGTACGAGCGAACGCCGACTCGGCCGCCGCCTGCTCGGCTGCGCGGCGACTCGCACCGCTTCCGTGCGCGGTGATGTCCAGCGCGGGGATTCCGCATTCGGCGACGAAGGTCTGCGCGTGCGCCTCGCCTCCGACCTCGACGATCCGGTACTCGGGGACTGGGAGGCGGCGCGCCTGCAGCCACTCCTGGAGCCGCGTCTTCGGGTCCTTGCCGAGGGCGACGGGATCGGCGTCACGCAGCAGGTCGCCGTAGGTGCGCTCGATCACTTCGCCCGCAGCACGGAATCCCCCGTCGAGAAACACCGCGCCATAGACCGCTTCCAGCACGTCGGCAAGGATCGAGGGACGCTCGGTTCCACCGCTCCGATGCTCGCCTTCGCCGAGCCTGACCGAAGCGCCGAGGTCGAGCCGGCGCGCGACGTCGGCGAGCGTGTCGCGGTTGACGAGGCTGGCACGGACCCGCGACAGCTCGCCCTCGTCGATGTCAGGGAACCGAGCGTAGAGCGCGTAGGCGATGACGCAGTTCAGCACCGCGTCGCCGACGAACTCGAGCCGCTCGTTGTGGCGGGCGCCGAAGCTGCGATGGGTGAGCGCCTGCGCGAGCAGTTCGGGCTGGCGAAAGCTGTAGCCGAGGCGCGGGCGCAGGTCGTCGGGCACGCGCTTCCTGACCGCGACTAGCGCGTCGCGGTAGCCTCGAATTCGAGCAGGATGTAGGCATTGGCGACCATGTGCAGCCGGCGCTCCCAGCTCAATTCGGCGCTGATCTGGTTGCCGGTGCGCTTCAGGACCGCGTCCGCCGCCTTCACGTTTTCCACATAGCTGGTCTGGAGCCTTCGCGCGAGTTCGGAGCGAAACGCGACCGGACTGTTCGGATCGGCGTTGCCGCTTCGCAAGGTGTCCTCCAGCGATTTCTTGACCGAGTAGTACTCGACATAGGCCGGCACCACGCGGAAGCCGACCATCGCGAAGATCACCACGACCGCCGCCGCCAACATGAAGCCCAGGATCGTCAGGCCCTGCTGCCGGTCATCGATCCGGTCGGCCAACGTCATGCGCATCGCGTTCTCCCTCGAGTATCGAAACCAGCGTCAGCGGATGCCGCGGCCCACACGCTGGAACGCGAAGCCGGCGATGTCGTCCCAGTTGAACCAGACGAAGAACGCGCGGCCGCGGATGTGATCATCCGGAACGAAGCCCCAGTAGCGGCTGTCGTCGCTCGCGTCCCGGTTGTCGCCCATCATGAAGTAGTGGCCCAGCGGCACCCTGCAAAGGAAGCCGCGTTCATTGTAGTCACAATTGTCCCGGCCCGGGAACTGCCGAACCCCTCCCGGCATGACCGACGGCGCCTGGACATTGATGGCGACCGTGTAGTCGTGCGTACCGTGCTCCGGGCTCGCGGTCTCGATGCGCCGTTCCGTGGTCTCGAAGCGCAGCCCCTCGAGATAGCTGTAGCTGCCTTCGGGGCGCTGGGGCAGCGGCTTGCCGTTCACCGTGAGCACCTTGTCGCGGTACTCGACCCGGTCGCCCCCGACGCCGACCACCCGCTTGATGAAGTCCTGCGAAGGATTGACCGGGTAGCGGAACACGACCACGTCGCCGCGCGCCGGGTCGCCGATCGGAACGACCTTCTGCTCGACGATCGGCAGCCGCAAGCCGTAGCTGAACTTGTTGACCAGAATGTAGTCGCCGACCACCAGCGTGGGCCGCATCGACGACGACGGGATCCGGAACGGCTCGGCGAGGAACGAGCGCAGCAGGAACACGATCAGCAGCACCGGGAAGAAGCTCTTCGGATACTCGATCCACCACGGCTCGGGCGCGTCGCTGCCGCGCCGGCGCGCGAACAGCAGTTGGTCGGCGAGCCAGACAATGCCGGTGCCGAGGGTCAGCAGGAACAGGATCAGCGCAAAGTTCATCGGGGTGTCGTGGTGGGCACGTGCCGGCGGCGGCTGGCAGCGCGCGGGCGGGATTGTCCCACAACGGGGATGGGCAATCGGCGATCGCAAATCGGCAATCTGCGATCGGTCGGCACGCCACCGAAGCCTTCCCGATCGCCCATCGCCGATCGCCCGCTATTTCTCGCCGATCTGGAGGATGGCGAGGAAGGCCTCCTGCGGGATCTCGACGCTGCCGACGGACTTCATGCGCTTCTTGCCCGCCTTCTGTTTCTCGAGCAGCTTGCGCTTGCGGGTGATATCGCCGCCGTAGCACTTCGCCAGCACGTCCTTGCGCATGGCCTTTACCGACTCGCGGGCGATGATCTGCGCGCCGATGGCCGCCTGGATCGCCACGTCGAACATCTGCCGGGGGATCAGCCCGCGCATCTTCGAGGCCACCTCGCGGCCACGGTACTGGGCGACCGAACGGTGCACCATGACCGACAGCGCGTCGACGCGCTCGCCATTGATCAGGATGTCGAGCTTCACGACGTCGGCGGCGCGGAACTCGAGGAACTCGTAGTCCATCGACGCGTAGCCCCGGGAGACGCTCTTCAGCCGGTCGAAGAAGTCCATCACCACCTCGGCAAGCGGCAGCTCGTAGTGCAGCACCACCTGGCGACCGCGGTACTGCATGTCCTTCTGCGTGCCGCGTTTTTCGGTGCAAAGCGTCAGCACCGGTCCCACGTAGTCCTGCGGGACCAGAATGGTCACGGCGATGACCGGCTCGCGGATCTCCTCGACGCGCGACAGGTCGGGAAGCTTGGACGGGTTTTCGATCTCGACCGTGGTGCCGTCGCGCAGCAGGATCTGGTAGACAACGGTGGGCGCCGTCGTGATCAGGTCCATGTCGTACTCGCGCTCGAGCCGCTCCTGCACGATGTCCATGTGCAGCAGCCCGAGAAAGCCGCAGCGGAATCCGAATCCCAGCGCCTGCGACACTTCAGGCTCGTAGTGCAGCGAGGCGTCGTTGAGCTTGAGCTTGGTGAGCGCGTCGCGCAGCGCCTCGTACTGGTTCGACTCGACCGGGTACAGCCCGGCGAAAACCTGGGGCTTCACCTCCTTGAAGCCCGGCAACGCCGCCACGGCCGGCCTGGTCGCGGAGGTGACGGTGTCGCCGACCTTGGCGTCCGCCAGATCCTTGATGCCCGCGATGACGAAACCCACTTCGCCCGCCGCAAGCTCGTCACGCGCGATCGACTTGGGCGTGAACACACCGACCTGCTCGCAGCCGTGCACGGCGCCGGTCGCCATCAGTCGCAGCTTGTCGCGCGGCTTGATGCGCCCGTTCATCACCCGGACCAGCATCACCACGCCGACGTAGTTGTCGAACCAGGCGTCGATGACCAGCGCCTGCAGGGGCGCCTCGGGGTCGCCGCGCGGAGCCGGGATGCGGGCGATCACTGCCTCGAGGATGTCGTCGACCCCTTCGCCGGTCTTGGCGCTCGCCCGGATGGCGTTCTGGGCGTCGATGCCGACGATGTCCTCGATTTCCTCGATCACCCGCTCGGGCTCGGCGGACGCCAGGTCGATCTTGTTCAGCACCGGAATGACCTCGACACCCTGTTCGGTCGCGGTGTAGCAGTTCGCGACCGTCTGCGCCTCGACGCCCTGCGAGGCATCGACGACCAGCAGCGCGCCTTCGCAGGCCGCCAGCGAGCGCGACACCTCGTACGCGAAGTCGACGTGGCCCGGCGTATCGATCAGGTTGAGCTGGTAGATCTCGCCGTCGCGCGCCTGGTAACGCAACGCCGCGGTCTGCGCCTTGATGGTGATGCCCCGCTCGCGCTCGAGCTCCATCGAATCGAGCACCTGCTCGCTCATTTCCCGGTCGGCGAGCCCGCCGCAGCGCTGGATGAAGCGGTCGGCGAGCGTCGACTTGCCGTGGTCGATATGGGCGATGATCGAGAAGTTGCGGATGCGCTGCACCAAACAAGCCTTTGGAAAACGAGACAGGGCACCCGCTGTCGCGAGGGCCCCGAGGATGAAGCCAAACTGCTGAATTTTAGCGGATTTCTGACTCGGCCGCGAGTGCTGCCAGCACCCGGTCGGGATCCAGCCGAAACCGGCACAGTTCGCGGCCGGTCTGGCACGCGCCGGCGAACAGCACCGGTACCGCTTCGCCGTACTGCAGCTCGAGCGCGCCATTGCCCTTGGCATCGACGTCGATGACGTCGAGCGGCGTCGCGCCGATCAGCGGCCGCAGCGCCGCCTCCATCTCATCGCAGAGGTGACAGTAGGCGCGGGACAGCAGGATCAGCCGCATTCGCAGGTAAACAAGAACCCAGGGACTCATTAGACGCCCCCGACGCAATGCGTCGGGGGCGAACTTGTGCAGATCAGGAGTTTCCTCGATGACCTTTGCGCTGTTGGCACCGGCATAGGCTACTCACCGTTCGGCAGGCGGACCGTAGCGAAGAACGTCTGATCGTTACGCTTCAGCTGCAGCGTGACCGAGGCGTTCTTCTCGAGCTTGGACAGGAAGTCGTTCACCTGCGTTGCGCTCTTCGCTTCGGTATTGACCCCCTTGCTGATGAGCGCCACGATCACGTCGCCCGGCTGCACGTTGCCGCGCACGCCGCCCGCCACGTCCTCGACCAGCACGCCGCTCCTCACCTCCGCTTCCTTGCGCTGCTCGGCCGTTAGGTCCGACAGGACCAGCCCCATGCGGTTTGGCTTGGCCTTTTCCTTGGGGATCGGCGTTGAGCCGCGGCGAGACTGTGACGGCGTCTCCTCCTTCATCTCCGCAACCACGACGCCGATGTCGCGCGTCTGTCCGCCACGCCACACGGTCAGGTTGACCTTGGTTCCGGGCCGTATCTGTGTGATGATCCGCGGCAGCACGTTGCTGTTCGGGACATCGCGGCCGTCGACCTTGAGGACGATGTCGCCGGCCTCGACACCGGCCTTGTCGGCCGGCCCGCCCTTCTCGACCGAATTGACCAGCGCGCCCGAGGCCTGCTTCAGGCCAAACGAGTCCGCAGCCTCGCGCGACACCTCCTGGATCTGGACGCCGATGCGGCCGCGGGTGACGCGCCCCTTTTCGCGGATCTGGTTGACGGTGTTCATCGCGACGTCGATCGGAATCGCGAACGCGAGGCCCATGTAGCCGCCGGAGCGCGAGAAGATCATCGAGTTGATGCCGACGACCTCGCCGCGGAGGTTGAACAGCGGGCCGCCGGAGTTGCCCGGATTGATCGCGACGTCGGTCTGGATGAAGGGCACCAGGTTTTCCTGCGGCAGGTCGCGTCCCTTCGCGCTGACGATGCCGGCCGTCATGGTGTTCTCGAGGCCGAACGGCTTGCCGATCGCGACCACCCACTCGCCAACCTTCAGCTTCTCGGGATCGCCGATGGTGACGCGCGGGAGATCCTTGGCTTCGATCTTCAGCACCGCAACGTCGGTTCGCTTGTCGACGCCGACCACCTTGGCAATGAACTCCCGCCGATCGGTGAGCCGGATCTTGACCTCGTCGGCGGAGTCGACGACGTGGGCGTTGGTGACCAAATAGCCGTCGGACGACACGATGAATCCGGAGCCTGCGCTCTGCGCCTCGTAATCGCGCTGCGGACCGCGCGGCGGTGGGCCGAAACGCCGGAAGAATTCGTAGAACGGGTCGTCCTCGGAGAGTTCCGGCCTCTGCGGTCCGCGACGCACCTTCTGGGTGACGTCGATCGACACCACCGCCGGCCCCTGCTTTTCGTAGAGTTCGGTGAAATCGGGCAGCAACTGGGTCCGTGCCTGCGCAGCGGCGCTCGGAACGGGGAGGATCAGCGCCGCGCAGAGTGCGAGCGTAAGGGTGCCGATCCAGGCGATCGGCGCACGCAGATGCTTCATCTTGACGTCCTTGTTCGTGGTCATTTTGAAATTGGCATGAGGGTTGGAATCACCGGAACCCTTGCAGGCGTGAACCTGACAACGGTCCAATCCGGTCGGTATTGCGCGGCCCCGTGGTCCGGGCCGCGACAAAGGCAATGCATCGCAGCCTCGCCACGCTAACGACGCACCACCGACTGAGCGATCTGCCGAACCGTGGTCGCGGGTGCCTCGCCGAGCACGGTAACGAGGTGGTCGTCGAGCTTGAGTGCGTAGACGTTGAGCCCGCCCTGCCGTTGCGGGCCGGCGGAGTGACGTGGTGAAGCCGCAAGCGGCTCCACGAAGACGCTGATGGCCACCAGGCCGTCGGAGAACGCCAGATGCGCCACCGTCTCGCGTTTCCCGCGCCAGGACCGGAAGCCCTCGATGAGCTTGAAAAAACCCGGCGGCAGCCGGGTCACTACCCAACCCGTGTCCGTCACCACGACGTCGCCCGACGAGCCCTGGCGTTCCTGCCAATCAGGGGGTGTCGAGGCCCAGCTCGGCTTGACCATGTCGCGATCGATCCGCGCGCCGATGGCAATGTCGATAAACGCGACCTGCTCGACGATTTCGTTCTTCTCGTTGAGCAGCCGCGCTTTCAGCAGCAGGCCGGTCGCGCGGTCGGCCCAGAACTTGTGGCCGTAGCGTTGCCCATCTCGCGGCTCCAGCACGTAGGCCTGCGCCTCGAGACCCGCCACCCGGGCCACCTCGGCCATCCGGAAGCGGTAGAACTGGGCGAGCGCCAGCTGCTGCTGCGTCGACAGCGAAGGGAAGACGTTGCGGAACGTCCTCGGCTCGATGCGCACGATTTTGGCGTCGGGATAGTAGCAGCGTACTTCGCCGTCGCTGCGAATCACCTCGCGCGCCGGCCCGTCGAGATTGACGAGCTTCTCGAACTCGGTACCGTTGTCGTTCAGGTGCAGCAGGCGCGATGTCTCGACCCGCCCGCCGTACTGGAACTCGATCGTCCCGGCGTAGGTGAGCGTGCGCGCGGCCTCCGCCGCTCGCGCGAGCCAGGTGGTGGCTTGGTCGGCCCGCGCGTCGGGTGCGGGGATCCATAGGGCGAGGACCGTGACCAGGGCCGCGCCAGGAAGTAGCCGGCGGCGCAGGCCGATCCGTGCCGGCGTGCCGCGCGACGACCATTGTTTCTCGCTCACTAGTATGCGATCGCGGCGGCTGCCAGTGTCCTGAGTAAGGGATCCGTTGAACACTATGGGTACTCCGCGAATCGCTCGCGCAAATGGGCCGTGTTCACTTCCAGGCGCGACGCCCCCGCGTGGCGAGGTTGGTCACCTGCCGCGCGGGGGCAACCATGCCTGGGAGCGAACTGGTCCAGTTTGCACAACCAATTCCTGACTCGGGACACTAGGGGCGGCCTTCGACCAGCGGCGCGGAAACCGCGCGTAGGTAGGGCCGCACGCCCTGGATCGCCGTCGCCGGCGAGTACTCCTGGTGCACCAGCACGTAGTCCTGCGGCAGCGTCTGCGGGCGCAGCTGCGCGGCCGTGATCGCGGCGGCTTCGCGCGCCTTGGCCATCGCGGTCCCCGGCGTTTCCGTCAGCGATACGGCCGTCCAGCCCACCACCGTGACCGCGGCGATCGTCGCCGCCGCGGCCCAGGCCCACGAGGCAACTCGACTCGCCGCGCGCCGCTGCGGTGCGAGCACCGTGGGCTCCTGAGCCAACGCCTGCATCACGCGCGTCGTGCCGCGATGCGCGCTGCCCGGCGTGCCCCGCAGCGCGTCGCCGATGAGGTGATAGCAGGCCCAGGCCGACAACGCCTCGGGCCGGCGACATTCGCCGACCACCCGATCAAGCTCGCCCTGGTCGAGATCGCCATCCATCAGGCGCGACAAGTCTTCGTTCATCACCATCTCCGGTTTTCATCGGTGCCGAGCAGCGGTCGGAGCTCGGCAGCAATCGCTTCCCGCGCACGGAAAATTCTCGACCTCACCGTTCCGATCGGGCAGCTCATCAGCGTTGCAATTTCCTCGTAGCTCAATCCCTCGATCTCGCGCAGCACTATCGCGGTGCGCAGGTCTTCGGGCAGCGCCTCCATGGCCTTGTTCACCGTCGCGGCGATCTGCTTGCCATGCAGCTCGTCCTCGGGCGTCGATGAATCGCGCAGTGCATCCGCATCCTCGAAATTCTCCGCGTCCTCGTGGTCGTACTCGGTCGTCGTCGGTGCACGACGGCCAAGCGCGACCAGGTAGTTCTTCGCCGTGTTGATCGCTATGCGATACAGCCACGTGTAGAACGCACTGTCGCCCCGGAAGCTCGGGAGCGCGCGGTAGGCCTTGATGAAGGCCTCCTGCGTCACGTCCTCGACCTCGGCCGGGTCGCGCACCATCCGCGTGAGCAACCGCCCCAGCTTGCGCTGGTACTTCGTGACCAGCAGCTCGAACGCGCGCTTGTCGCCACGTTGCGCCCGCTCCACGAGTTGCTGATCGACTTCCCGATCACCCATCCGCGGGGGTCAAACGTCCCTGGTCGTGCGTTGTTGTCCCGATCGGGCGCAGGTACCAACGCGCCTGTCGTCCTGGCCGACCGATCGCTTTTCCGGCGGCGGCCCGGGTCGCACTGCACCCAAAGACCGCAAAAAGGGGCCGAAGTTCATCAATTGCTGCCGCCAGGCCAATTATGGCAAGTATTCCAGCCGCTTCAGGCTACGCGGTCCAGATTGACCCGCGATTCGAGCCGGCCGACGGGCATCCCGCGATAGTTGTGGAGCACCGGCCCTCGCAGCGGTGCCAGCGCCTCGCGCCCCGCGGCGTCGAGCAGGCCAAGCTGATCCAGCACGGCGACCGTGGCCGGGTGCAGACCGCGCTTGTTTCCGTCCGCGACCTTGATCGCAATCCCCACACCCGCGCTCGCCACCCCGATCGCCTGCACGCCTTCAGCACCGATCTTGGGCACCCAGTCGCCGCGGCCCGCCCGCGCCAGCTTGAGATCGCTGCGCCCCTCGCCGGAGACCATTTCGGGGTGGGCGATCATGGCGTTACGCAGCGTTCGCGACGCCTTGCCGTAGCCCGCTTCGTCGTCCGCTGCGGCGGCCAGTCGGGCAAACGCCCGGGCCAGACTCGCCAGCGGCAGCGCGTAATTCGGCGCCGAGCAGCCGTCGATGCCCGCGACCAGCGACGTTGCCGGTACACCGGCGAACGCGGCGACCGCGGTCCGGATTTCCTGCTGCAGCGGGTGCTCGGCGGCGAGATAGTCGGACTTGCGCCAGCCGTGCATCGCGCAACACGCGAGCATCCCCGCGTGCTTGCCCGAGCAGTTGTGGGCGAGTGGCGAATACGGTGGCGGCGGCGGCATCTCGCGGCGCACGTCGAAATACCCGGGCGCGTGAACGCCGCAGCCGAGGTCATCGGCCCCATTGCCGGCACGCGCGAGCATGTCCGATACCGCGGCAACCTGCCGCGGCTCGCCCGAATGGCTCGCGCACAGCAGCGCGATCTGCGCCGACGAATAGCCGTAGCGCGCCGGACCGCCGTCGCGCACGAACGGTAACGCCTGCAGCGGCTTCAGCGCGCTGCGCGTGAACGTCAGCGTTTGCGGATCGCCAGCCGCGTACAGCAGCCGACCGTTCGCGTCGACAACGGCAACCGAGCCGTAATGCACGCTCTCGACCGCGCTGCCGCGGATGACGGCGGTCAGTGGAACGTGAGCGGACGAAGGGGCGGCGGACACGGGCATGCGTCGAATGGGTCGAACCGCTTATTATCGCTGAACACCGCCCCCGCCCACGCCGCGATGTATTCCGCACGATTGCCCCGCGGTGAATTCAGCGTACCGCCAGCGCCGCGCGAATCTGTTCCAGCGCCGACGGATCCTCGATGGTGGTGAGGTCGCCCGGATCGCGACCTTCGGCCAGGGCCTGGATCGAGCGGCGCAACAGTTTCCCCGATCGCGTCTTCGGCAACAGCGTCACGAAGTGAACCTGTCCGGGTCGGGCGATCGCACCGAGCTCGCGGTCGACCGTGTCCATCACTTCCTTGCGCATCGCCGCAACGCCCTCGGGCGACGCGACGCGCGCGCCATCCTTGACGACCGCGAACGCCACCGGTATCTGGCCCTTCACCGGATCGGCGACGCCCACCACCGCGACTTCCGCGATGCCGGGATGCGCCTGCACGGCCTCTTCGATCTCGCGCGTGCCAAGCCGGTGGCCGGCGACGTTGATCACGTCGTCGGTGCGGCCCAGCACGAAGTAGTAGCCGTCCGCGTCGCGCGTCGCCCAGTCGAACGTCGAGTACGCCTGACGACCCGGTAGGGTCGTGAAGTAGGTGCTGACAAAGCGCTCGTCGTCGCCCCACACCGTGCTCATGAAGCCCGGCGGCAGCGGCGGCTCGATCGCGAGGACACCTTTTTCGCCAATGCCGACATCTTCGCCTGTCAACTCGTGCAACAGCTTCACACCGTAGCCGTACACGGGGAACGAAGGTGAGCCGAACTTGCGGGGCGTGTCCTCGACGCCGAGTTGCGCCGAGAGGATCGGCCAGCCGCTTTCGGTCTGCCAGTAGTTGTCGACGATAGCCACACCGAGCGACTCGCTGGCCCAGCGGGCTGTCGGCTCGTCCAAGGGCTCCCCGGCGAGAAACAGGTAACGCAGGCACGCCAGGTCGTGTCTGCGCATGTGTGAAGTATCCTGCTTCTTGAGTACCCGAATCGCGGTCGGCGAACTGAACATCGTCCGCACCTGATGTTCGGCGACGATCTTCCACCAGATCGACGGATCCGGACGGATCGGCAGTCCCTCGTACATGATCGTCGCCGATCCGTTGATGAGTGGTGCGTAGATGATGTAGGAGTGACCCACCACCCAGCCGATGTCGCTGGTCGTGAACATCGTTTCGCCCGGCGCGAGGCAAAAGATGTCGCGCATCGATGCCGCCAACGCGACCGCGTACCCGCCGGTGTCGCGCTGAACGCCCTTCGGCGTCCCGGTGGTCCCGGACGTGTACAGGATGTACGAGGGCTCCGACGATTCCAGCCATTCGCAGGGGACCTGCGCGTTGTGGTGCCGCTCGCGCAACGCCGTGTAGTCGAGGTCGCGCCCCGCCACCTCGGTCATTCCGGGATCGAGCCCGCGGTCGACGATCACCACGCGCTGTGGCGGGTGCTTTGCAAGCCGGATCGCCTCGTCGACCAGGGGCTTGTAGACAATCGCCTTGCCGCCGCGCATGCCCGCGTCGGACGTGACCATGACCTTGGGTTTGGCGTCATCGATGCGCATCGCGAGGCTCGCCGCGGCGAATCCGCCGAACACGACCGAGTGAATCGCCCCGATCCTCGCGCAGGCCAGCATCGCGAACGCGGCTTCGGCGATCATCGGCATGTAGACCA
Organism: Casimicrobiaceae bacterium; assembly: GCA_046714435.1. Lineage (GTDB taxonomy): Bacteria > Pseudomonadota > Gammaproteobacteria > Burkholderiales > Casimicrobiaceae > VBCG01. The sequence continues at coordinate 9,996 of JBKKAZ010000221.1, read as the reverse complement.
GCACCCGATCGCCCTTGCCGACGCCGAGTTCCTCGAGGATTGCCGCAAAGGCATTCACCTCGGCGTGCAGTTCCCGGAAACTGTAGGACCGCGTCGCGCCGGTCTCAGTCGAAATGTAGATCAGCGCTGCCTGGTCGCCGCGCGTTGGCAGATGGCGATCGATCGCGTTGTGGCAGAGGTTGGTGCGACCGCCGCCGAACCACTTGGAAAACGGCGGGCGGGAATAATCGAGTACCGTCGAGAACGGGGTCTGCCAGTCGATCAGCCTGGCTCGCTCGCGCCAGAACCCTTCGCGGTCGGCGAGTGAACGGCGGTGGGTTTCACGATAACGTTCCATCCGCGGAATCCTTTCACGCACGGGCGTTTCGATCGCGGCGACTCGGCCCCAACTTGTGGCGTGTAGCGCTCCAACGATCGGGTCAGGCGGCGCGGCGCTTTGTGCCGCGTCCGCGTTCAGGTGCTGGTTGGCCTTCGATTACAGCGACAATGCCAAGCGGAGCCCATCGTCCACGGATGCGATCAGGGCGAGTGGAATCCTACCAACCCGCTCCGTGAGAAGCGACTTGTCGATGGTCATGACCTGGGAAACGTTGACCACCGACGGCTTCCTAAGGCCGGTGCCTCGGACCGGGAGTCGGACGTTCCCAGGAGCGTCAGCCAGGCGGAGATTCGAGGTGATCACAGCCACAATCACCGTGCTGATTCGACTCTGGTTGAAGCTGTTGGCCGAGACGATGACATACGGCCGACGAAACCCGGGACCGGAACCCGACGGTTCCGGTAACGATGCCCACCAGACCTCGCCTCGGTGCACTACCACTTTTCGCGACGAAGCGAGCGAGCCTGAAGCACGCTGTCTTCACGGCTCAGTGACGAGTCCTCGCCACCCGGGCCGTACAGTTCATTGAGTTGAGAAGTGATGATATCTTCGCGGTGCTTCTCAACGAGGGCGGCGAGCGCCTTGGAATAGAGCTCGCTTCGGGAAACACCAAGGCGTACCGCCAACTTCTCGGCTGACAAGAACACTCGATCTGGGATGGAAACCGCAGTCTTCACGGTACGAGTATAACACTGGTTATACCCGTGTCAACCACTGGCGCGAAGAGGCTACTCGTTGCAAGGCCGTACGCCGACGCAGGAACTGCACGAGGCCCTCGACCGCGACGACCTACCGTCGCTCGATTTCACTTCACCCAACACCGAGATGGAGGCCCGCACTTACGCAGTAGACTCAACCGCTCGCAAAGCCCGAGTGTCAGAGAAATACTGTGCTTGAGCTTCTTCTAGGCCCTTGGTCGCTTCGGAGTGCATGCGGCTAGCGGTTCCCTTCATCCTTGCTGCGATGCGTTTCCATCCAGTCAATTACGTGCATAGCCCAATTGCGATTGCTGTTGTCCATGAACGTAGTAATCGCACGTTCAGTTGAAAAAAGGCCACCGAAAATCCAGAGCCAATCAATGTGATTCGACGGTATTGCAGCGCCCACGGCGACGGGAAAGGTGGTGCCGTTATGGGACGAGGCGTGGCGCGGTACTTGCGCGGCATCCCGGTATGCGATGAAACGGGAGAGGTGGCATCACTACGGGTGCGTATCCGCCCCGATGCGCACCACGGTGCGGCCGCGCACCATGCCCTTGAGGTACGCGTCGAAGTGGGTAGGCAGCTCGTCGAAGTCGATGGTTCGGACCTGGTCGTGGACCCGATCGGGCCGCCATTCGACTGCGAGCCGGTTCCAGATCGTCTGGCGCAGCGACATCGGCGTGTTGGCGCTGTCGGTTCCGAGCAGCGACACGCCGCGCAGGATGAACGGCGCCACCGAGGTGCTGAGCTTCATGTCGGCGGCCATGCCGACTGCGGCGACCGTACCACCGATGCGCGAAGTCGAAAGCAGCCACGCGAGCAGGTCGCCCCCGAGGTTGTCGACCGCGCCGGCCCAGGTCGACTTGTCGAGCGGGCGGATCTTCGAGAGATCGATGCCGCGCCGGTCGACGACCACCTTCGCTCCGATGCCTTTCAGGTACTTCGCCTCCTCCGGCTTGCCGGTGAACGCGTGAACCTCGTAGCCCAGCTTGGCAAGAATCTCGGTCGCGACCGAGCCAACGCCGCCGGTGGCGCCGGTCACCGCGACCGGGCCGTTGTCGGGCGCGAGGCCATTGTGCTGCATCACGTGGACCGCCAGCGCCGCGGTGTAGCCCGCGGTGCCGAGGGTCATGGCGTCGAACGCGGTCATGCTCTCCGGCCGCCGCACGACCCAGTCGGCCGGTACGCGCACATACTCGCTGTAGCCGCCATCGTGCGCGACGCCCATGTCGTAGCCGTGCACGATAACCTTGTCGCCCCGCTTCCAGCGCGCGGCGGCGGAGCTCTCGACGGTGCCGGCCATGTCGATGCCGGCATTGATCGGGTACTTGCGCATGATGCGCCCGCTCCCGTTGTACGACAGCGCGTCCTTGTAGTTGATCGTCGAGTACTTGGTCCGAATCACCACCTCGCCCGGATCCAGTTCGTCGAGCGCAAGATCGATGAAACGGCTCGAGACTATCTTGTCGTTCTCGAACGTCCGGTAGGCCTTGAATTTCTGCACGGGTCTCTCCTTCGGGCGAACTGGCGGCGAACGGGTGGGGCGGCCCCGGTCAGGCACCGCTCGCGTGCGCGAGCGACATGTATTCGTGCGTACGCATTTCGGCGAGCCGGCTCACGGTGCGCGAAAAATCCTGGACGTTCGGGCCTTCGAGGTACAGCGACTCGGCGGGGGTGGCCGCCGACAGGACCAGCTTGACGCGATGATCGTACAGGATGTCGACCAGCCACGTGAACCGCCGCGCGGCGTCGGAGGAGCTGGGCTCCATCTTCGGCACGCCCGACACCAGCATCACCGCGAAGCGGCGCGCGAGCTCCAGGTAATCGCGCTGCGAGCGCGGCCCGTCGCAAAGCGTCGTGAACTCGAACCAGACCGCGCTACCGGCTCGCCGTTTCGCGGGCAGCGACCGACCTTCGATGGTGAGCCGGGGATCCTCGTCCGGGCCGCTCGCCATCGCATCGAACATCCGGGCCATATTCACCTCGGCCTGCGCGTCGGCCGGCGTGTGGTAGGTACTGGCCTGTTCCAGCGCTCGCAGCCGGTAGTCGGTACCGCCGTCCACTTCCACCGTGTCGACCCATCGCCGCAGCAGGTCGATCGTCGGCAGGAAGTTCTGGCGCTGGAGTCCGTTCGGGTACAGGCCCTCGGGCGGGTAGTTCGAGGTCAGCACGAACACTACGCCCTGGGCGAACAACGCGGTGAACAGCCGGCCCAGAATCATCGCGTCGGCGATGTCGGCGACATGGAACTCGTCGAAGCAGACCAGCCGGTAGCGCCCCGCGATGCGCATTGCAACCGTCGCAAGCGGATCGGTCTCGCGCTTGAGCGAAGCCAGTTCCATGTGGACGTCCCGCATGAAAGCGTGAAAATGGACCCGCGTGCGGCGGCGAACCTGGACGGCGCCGTGAAACGCGTCCATCAGCATGCTCTTGCCGCGCCCGACGCCGCCCCACAGGTAGACACCGCGCGGAACCTCGGGCGGCGACAACAGACGCTTGAGGCGCGAGGATCGCGCCCTGCGGAACGCATTGAGCTCGCCGGCCAGGCGCTCGAGCCGGTCCGCGGCCGAGTGCTGCGCGGCATCGGGCACGCTGCCCCGCGCCGCCAGCATCCGCGCAACCCGCGCCCCGACGCTTTCCCCGATCGCTTCCCCCACGGATCGGATGGTAGCGCGATTCGCCACCGCACCGCGCCTCGCGGCCGCGTCGTGCGGCGAAAGTCGCGCCGCTACAGATTGAGCGTGCGCTTGTCAACGGCGAGCGCCGCTTCCTTGGTCGCCTCGGACAGCGAGGGGTGGGCGTGGCAGATGCGCGCGATGTCCTCGCTGGATGCGCCGAATTCCATCGCCATCACCCCTTCGGCGATCAGTTCGGATGCGAACGGGCCGATCACGTGCATGCCCAGGACGCGATCGGTCGTCGCGTCGGCGAGGAGCTTGACGAATCCCGTCGTATCGCCCATCGCTCGTGCGCGTCCGTTGGCCATGAACGGGAAAGCGCCGGCGCGAAACGCGACGCCATCCGCTTTGAGCTGTTGCTCGGTACGGCCGACCCAGGCGATCTCCGGCGCGGTGTAGATCACCCACGGAATCGTGTTCAGGTCGACATGCGGATGCTGGCCCGCGATGCGCTCGGCGACCGCGACGCCCTCCTCCTCGGCCTTGTGCGCGAGCATCGGCCCGCGAACCACGTCGCCGATCGCCCAAACCTGCGGCAGGTTGGTGCGACAGTCGGCGTCGACCACGACGAAGCCGCGTTCGTCGATGGTCAGGCCGACCGCCTTGGCGCCCAGGCCCTCGGTGCAGGGCACTCGCCCGATCGACACGATCAGCTTGTCGAACGTCTGCGACTTCGCGCTGCCGCCGCTGTCGGTCCAGTGGACCGCGACTTGGTTCTTCCCCGGCGCGACCTTGGTGATCGCGACGCCGGTATGGATCGCGAGACCCTGCCTGGTGAAACACTTGTGCGCTTCCTTCGCGACCGCCTCGTCGACCGCGCCAAGAAAGTTCGGCAGCGCTTCGAGCACGGCGACCTCCGAGCCCAGCCGGCGCCACACACTGCCCAACTCGAGACCGATCACGCCGGCGCCGACGACACCGAGCCGCTTCGGCACCGTGTCGATCGCGAGCGCCCCGGCGTTGTCGAGCACCAGCGCGTTGTCAATCGCTACCCCCGGCAGCGCGCGCGGCGTCGAGCCGGTGGCGATGACGACCTGTTTCGCGACCAGCGAAGACGCGCCCGGACCGTCGACTTTCAACATCCAGCCGTCGCGCGCGCTACCGCCGGTGAACGCGGCACGACCGTGGATGAACGTGATCTTGTGCTTCCGGAACAGGTACAGGATGCCATCGTTGTTCTGCGCGACCACCTGGTCCTTACGCGCGAGCATTCTTACGACGTCGATCGTGAGGCCCTTGATGCCGATGCCGTGCTCGGCGAAGGAATGCGCCGCGTGCTCGTAGTGTTCGGACGACTGCAGCAGCGCCTTGCTGGGGATGCAGCCGACGTTGGTGCAGGTTCCGCCGGGCGCGGGTTTGCCGCCGGCGCGCTGCCAGTCGTCTATGCAGGCGACCTTGAAGCCGAGTTGCGCGGCCCGGATCGCGGCGATGTAGCCGCCGGGGCCGGCGCCAATGACTGCCACGTCGTAAAGATCAGCCATAGTTTCGCTTCAGTCGTCCGATCCCGGACTGTTCTCCGCCGGTGGCCCGACGCGCAGGCCGGTTGGACACGGCGGCCAGGAAGCATCGCATGGACGATGTTGCGCGCTGCGGCCGCCGGTCAACCCGCCCACGCGTCGTCGCGATGCGACTCCGAGCATGCGATCGCCCGCTGCAAGCAACGTCTTGTCCAGCAACCAATATGACTGGCCTAAAGATCAAGCAGCATCCGCGCCGGATCCTCCAGCGCCTCCTTGATCGCGACCAGCGACAGCACCGCCTCGCGGCCGTCGATGATCCGGTGGTCGTAGGACTGCGCGAGGTAGTTCATCGGCCGCACCACGATTTGGCCGTTCTCGACCACTGCCCGTTCCTTGGTCGCGTGCACGCCGAGGATCGCGGATTGCGGCGGATTGATGATCGGAGTCGACAGCATCGAGCCGAACACCCCGCCGTTGCTGATGGTGTAAGTGCCGCCGGTCAGTTCCTCGACCGTGAGCTTGCCTTCTTGCGCGCGCTTGCCGAAATCAGCGATCTGCTTTTCGATGTCCGCGATCGAAAGCTGATCGGCGTCGCGGATGATCGGAACGACCAGCCCGCGCGGACTTCCGACCGCGATGCCCACGTCGTAATAGCCATGGTAGACGATGTCGGTACCGTCAATCGACGCATTGACCAGCGGGAACTTCTTCAGCGCGTGCACCGCGGCCTTGACGAAAAAGCCCATGAAGCCGAGCTTGACGCCGTGTTCCTTCTCGAAGCGCTCCTTGTAGCGGTTGCGAAGCTCGATCACCGGCTGCATGTTGACCTCGTTGAACGTGGTCAGGATCGCAGCGGTCGACTGCGACTGCACGAGCCGCTCGGCAATGCGTTGGCGCAGCCTCGACATCGGCACGCGCTGTTCCGGCCGATTGCCAAGCGCCGCGGGGACCGAAACGCCCGGCGCCTTCGCAGCGGGCTGCGCGGGAGTTACCGGTTTCGACGCGACGGCGCTTCCCGAGGGTTTGTTGTTCGCCGCCACTGCCGACTGGACGTCGCCCTTGGTGATGCGGCCACCGCGCCCGGTACCGGTCAGGTCGGCGCTGGCCACGCCTTGCTCGGCCATCAGCTTGCGTGCCGCCGGCAGCGCCGTCACGCTAGGTGCTGCAGGGATAGCCGGCGCACTCGCGGCGGCACCCGGCGCGGCAGCGGCCTTCGCAGGTTCGGGGGCGGTCGCTTGTTGCGCGGGTGGCGCGGTGACCGCGACTTTGGCGTCGGAATCAAGCACGGCGATCACGTCGTTCGACCCCACCGTCGAGCCGTCGCCGTAGGTGATTTCCACCAGCACGCCGTCGGCCGGCGACGGCAACTCGAGCACGACCTTGTCGGTTTCGACGTCGATCAGGTTTTCGTCGCGCCTGACCGCTTCGCCGACTTTCTTGTGCCAGCTGACCAGCGTCGCCTCGGTGACCGACTCCGGCAACTGGGGTACCTTGACTTCGACTCGCATGACTGGGTTCTCGTCAGCGCCCGATCAGCATCTCGCCAGCCGAAAGCACCTCGGCGAACGCGTCTTCGATCAGTTGCTTCTGCTGCTCGCTGTGCTTCGAGTGGTAGCCGACCGCGGGCGAGGCCGACACCGGGCGCCCCGCGTAGGCCAGCACGGCGGCTGGGGGCATGTCGGACCGGAAGTAGGCGCGCAGCCGGTACCACGCGCCCTGATTCTGCGGCTCCTCCTGGCACCACACGACTTCGCTGACCTTTGGAAAGGCGCCGATGGCCGCCTTGAAATCGTCGTGCGGGAACGGATACTGCTGCTCGAGACGGATGATCGCAATGTCGTTGCGCTTGCTCTCTCGGCGCCATGCCGCGAGCTCGTAATACACCTTGCCCGAGCAGACGATGACACGATGCACGCGCTGGGCATCGAGCGCCTCGACCTCGGGAAGCGCGGTGAAGAATTTGCCGTCCGCCAGCGCTTCCAGCGACGACACCGCCTCCTTGTGCCGCAGCAGGCTCTTCGGGCTCAGCACGATGAGCGGCTTGCGGTACGGCCGCAGCATCTGCCTGCGCAGCAGGTGGTAGATCTGCGCCGGCGTGGTCGGCACGCAGACCTGCAAGTTGTGTTCGGCGCAAAGCTGAAGGAAGCGCTCCGGCCGCGCCGAGGAGTGCTCGGGACCTTGTCCTTCGTAGCCGTGCGGCAGCAGCAGCACCAGCCCGCAGACGCGGCCCCATTTCACCTCGCCCGACGCGATGAACTGGTCGATCACCACCTGCGCGACGTTGGCGAAATCGCCGAACTGAGCTTCCCAGATCACCAGCCGGTTCGGGTCCGACGTCGAGTATCCGTACTCGAAGCCCAGCACGCCGAGTTCGGAGAGCACCGAGTCGAACACGTCGAAGGCCGGTTGATCCTCGCGGAGGTGCTGTAGCGGGACCCAGGTGCCGGCGTCCCAGCGCTCGCGGTTCTGGTCGTGCAGTACCGCGTGGCGGTGGGCAAAGGTGCCGCGACCGACGTCCTCGCCCGACAGGCGAACGCCGTAACCCTGATCGAGCAGGCTGGCATAGGCGAGCGTCTCGCCCATGCCCCAGTCGAGCGGCTGCTTGCCCTCGGCCATCGCCCGACGTTCGGCCATCACTTTCTGCACCCGCGGATGCACGGTGAAGCCTTCCGGCGCTAGGGTACAACGAATTCCGAGCGCTTTCAGCCGTTCCATCGGCACCCGAGATTCGTAGGGTGTGGTCCAGTGACGGCCCATGACCGCGGTCCAGTCGATCGCGTACGGCCGCTTGTAGTTGGAAAGTAGGGTCTTGTTGGTGTGGTGCCCCGAGTCCATCGCCTTGCGGTACTCGGCGATCATCGCGCTGGCCTCGCCGGCCTTCAGCACGCCCTCGGCTTCGAGCCGCTCCGCATAGAGCTGGCGGGTGCCCCGATGGGCCGCGATCTTCTTGTACATGAGCGGCTGGGTGACCATCGGCTCGTCGGCCTCGTTATGGCCGAGGCGACGAAAGCACACCAGATCGATGAACACGTCCTTGTGGAACTGCTGCCGGTACTCCATCGCCAGCTCGACGGCGAGCAGGCACACCTCCGGGTCGTCGCCGTTGACGTGGAAGATCGGTGCATCGACCATCTTGGCGATGTCGGTGCAGTACAGCGTGCCACGGGTGTCGCGCGGATCGGAGGTCGTGAACCCGATCTGGTTGTTGATGACGATGTGGATGGTGCCGCCGGTATAGAAGCCGCGGGTAGCAGCCATGTTCAGGCACTCCTGGACCACGCCCTGCCCCGCGATCGCCGCGTCGCCGTGAAGCAGCACCGGCAGCACCTGGTCGCCCCGCGCGTCGCCCCGGCGGTGCTGCCGTGCGCGCACGCTGCCCTCGACGACTGGGTTCACCGCCTCGAGGTGCGATGGGTTGAAGGCGAGCGCCAGGTGCATCGGCCCGCCGGGTGTGATCACGTCCGACGAGAAGCCCTGGTGGTATTTGACATCGCCTGCCGACAGGTCGGCCGCATGCTTGCCCTCGAACTCGGAGAACAAGTCGCTCGGCATCTTGCCGAACGTGTTGACCAGAACGTTGAGACGGCCACGATGGGCCATGCCGATCACCGTCTCCTCGATGCCGTAGGCGCCGGCAATCTGGAGCAGATGATCCAGCATCGGGATCATCGTCTCGCCCCCTTCGGCGGAGAAGCGCTTCTGGCCGACGTACTTGGTGTGCAGGTAGCGTTCCAGCGTTTCGGCCGCGGTCAGCCGCTCGAGGATCTCGCGCTTCCTGGCGGTGTCGTAGCTCGGACGCGCGCGAATCGGTTCGATCTTGCCCTGCACCCAGCGCTTGACCGCTGTCTCGGCGATGTCCATGTACTCGGCGCCGAACGTGCGGCAATAGGTGTCTCGCAGTGCCTGGACCAGCTCGCGCAGCTTCAGGCGCTGCGGGCCGGCCTTGAACGAGCCGATGTCGAACTCGGTGTCGAAATCGGCCTCCGAGAAGCCGTACGTATCGAGATCGAGGTCGGGGATGTACGCTGTCTCGGCGCGCCTCAGGGGATCGAGATCGGCTTGAAGCATACCCAGCACTCGGTACTTGCCGATCAGTTGCAGCACCAGCACCTGCTTGTGCATGGTGGTGGCGTCGACCATTGCGTGCGCGATCTTGCGGCTCCGCGCAAGCTCGCGGAACGACTCGACCACCGGCGCGTGCGCGACGTCGTCGGCACCCTCGCGCAGCTCGTCGAAGTAGGCGCGCCATTCCTGTGGCACGCTATCCGGGCTTGCGAGGTAGTTATCGTAGAGCTCCTCGATGAACGGAGCGTTCGAGCCGAATAGCGTCGAGGTGTTCTGAAGTTCCTGCATTACGCCCATTCGGCGCTCCCGTTAGGTAGGGTCGGGCCCCGCTTTTCCGACCATCGGTGCCGTCTCGTCACCGTGCAGCTGAAATGGGGCTGAACCCGATCAACGCTTGCCGATCGGCAGCACCTTGCGGCGCGCGGCACCGGTGAAAAGCTGGCGGGGCCGCCCGATCTTGTACTCGGGGTCGGCTACCATCTCATTCAGCTGGGCGATCCAGCCGACGGTGCGAGCGAGCGCGAATATCGCGGTGAACAGCGGTACCGGGATCCCGATCGCTTTTTGCACGATGCCCGAGTAGAAATCGACGTTCGGGTACAGCTTGCGCGTGACGAAATAGTCGTCCTCCAGCGTGATCTTCTCGAGCGCCATCGCCAGCTTGAACAGCGGGTCGTTTTCCAGGCCCAGCTCGCCCAGCACTTCCTTGCAGG
>JBKKAZ010000220.1:0-2226 GCA_046714435.1 Casimicrobiaceae bacterium | reverse complement strand
ATTTCACGACCACGTCGTTCGGGGAATTGAAGCGCTTGCCTTGCCAGCGATCGACGACGATCCGCTGGTCGCTTCCGTCAGGTCGGGTCCTGTACACCGCGCGCAGGCCGTGGCTGCAATGCAGGATAGAACCGTCGCGGTCGCGCGTATGGCCGTTGGTGAACCCGACCCGTTCCCGCCATACGCTCATGCCGTCGCGTGCCGACCAGCGCAGCATGCGGTCGTTCGGGATGTCGCTCCACAGCACGCTGTCGTCCTCGTGCAGCCACACCGGGCCTTCGCTCCAGCGGGCGCCGCTGCACAGCCGCTCGAGCCGCGGCCCCTCCGCAACAACGTCCGCGAACCGTGGATCGAGGACCTCGATCGAAGTCGAAAGGCTTCCCGGCGGCAATTCTGATTCGCTCACGCGCGCACGAACTCCTGCCGACCACCGAGCCAGCGGTCGAGGTGCTGCCGTACCGCCGCAGGAACCGATCGCAGCAACTCGTCCGCCGCCGCGCGCGCCTGCTCGAGCAGCGCCAGATCCTTGTCGAGGTCGGCGAAGCGAAGCATTGGCACGCCGGACTGCCGCGCGCCCAGGAACTCGCCCGGGCCGCGGATTGCGAGGTCCTGTCGCGCGATCTCGAAACCGTCGCCGGACTCGAAGATCACTTTCAGCCGCGCCTTCGCCGTATCGGTGAGCGGCGCCTCGAACAGCAACACGCAGGTGCTGTCGGCCGTGCCGCGCCCGACCCGGCCGCGAAGCTGGTGCAACTGGGCGAGGCCGAAGCGCTCGGCGTGTTCGATGACCATGATCGACGCGTTGGGCACATCGACGCCGACCTCGATCACGGTCGTCGCGACCAGCACGTCGATTTCGCCGCGCGCGAATGCCTCCATCGTCGCGGCCTTGGCGTCCGGCTTCATGCGGCCGTGGATCAGGCCGACCCGGATGGGGTCAGAGACGACTTTCCCGGGCTCGGACACGCGCGACTCCTTCACCGCAACGCGGGAAAATCGTCTCTGACCCCCATAGGCGGCGGTAAGTTCGGCGTGCAGTGCGACCGCGGTCTGCAATTCGAGCTTTTCGGACTCCTCGATCAGCGGACACACCCAGTACGCCTGGCGGCCCTCGGCGCACTGCTTCCCCACCCAGCCAACGATCTCCGCGCGACGGGATTCACTGACCAGCCGCGTCGCAACCGGTGTGCGCCCCGGCGGCAGCTCGTCCAGCACCGACACGTCGAGGTCCGCGTAGAACGACATCGCGAGCGTTCGCGGAATCGGCGTTGCGCTCATCATCAACTGGTGCGCGTCGGCGAGCGCCTTGCCCCGCAATGCCAGCCGCTGCGCGACGCCGAAACGATGCTGCTCATCGACAATGGCGAGCCCGAGGTGCGGCATGTCGACGCCCTCCTGGAACAGCGCGTGCGTGCCCACCGCGAACGGCGCTTCGCCGCTTGCGAGCGCCACCAGCGATGCCCGGCGCGCCTTCGCGGGCAGGGAGCCCGACAGCCATGCGATGGGAACATCGAGGCCGTCCAGCCAGGCCACGAGCTTGCGAAAGTGCTGCTCGGCGAGGATTTCGGTGGGCGCCATGAACGCGACCTGCCGTCCGCTCTCGATCGCCTGCAGCGCGGCGAGCGCGGCGATCACCGTCTTGCCGGAACCGACGTCGCCCTGCAACAGGCGCTGCATCGGCGTGGCGCGCTTCAGATCGCTGCTGATCTCGCGCCAGACCCGCTGTTGCGCGCGCGTGAGCACGAAACCGACGCGCTCGAGCAGCGCCCGGGTCAGCGTCCCGGTGCCGGTGAGGACCGGCGCGCGCCTTGCCGCCCGTGCGCGGCGATGTTCCTTGAGCGATAGCTGCTGGGCGAGCAACTCATCGAATTTGAGCCGGGTCCACGCCGGATGCGTCCGCTCGTCGAGCGCGCGCTGCACGGCAGCAGCAAGCCGCGGCGGCGGCGTGTGCAGATAGTGGATGGCATCGTCGAACTTCCAGAACCGATGGCGCCGCAGTAGCGCCTCCGGAAGCGTTTCCGCGGTGCGCGAGGGGTCGGCAACGATCGAGCGTCCGATCACCTTGCGCAACACGTCCTGCGAAAGGCCGGCAGTGGTCGGATAAACCGGTGTCAGACGGTCGGGGAGTGCTGCGCCGGGTGCCACGACCTTGAACTGCGGATGGACGATCTCCGGTCCGAAGTGGCCGTCGCGCACCTCGCCGAACACGCGCACGCGGTTGCCCGC
>JBKKAZ010000219.1:0-22020 GCA_046714435.1 Casimicrobiaceae bacterium | reverse complement strand
CCCACCGATGTCATCCAGAGCGAAGCGTGGGATCTGCTTCTTCGTCAGGCAATACGCCAACAGCAGATCCTTCGCTCCGCTCTGGATGACACCCATACCGTGGATCATGCACCGAACGCCCGGACGCCTTTTGCGTCGGCCTGCTAGACGCGAACGAACGGCACCGGCGCGAAACGGCCGCGCAATGGACCCTGCGAGTCGATGCCCCACCACCGCTCGAGCACCGTGGCGTACACGGCGCGAAAATCGAGCGCGTGTGGCGGATTGGCGCCGCCGGCAAGTTGTCCGAGGTCGGCAGGTGTGCCGTAAAGCCCGCCGTTGACCCGGCCGCCGAGCGCGAAATGCACGTTCGACGTTCCGTGATCGGTGCCTCCGGACTGGTTCTCCTTCGCACGACGGCCGAATTCGGCGTAGGTCAGCAGGAGCGTATCGTCCCATCGGCCGAGTTCCTCCAGTGCCGAAGACAGCGCGACGAGGCCCTCCGCCAGCTCGCCGAGCAGGCGCGCGTGGGTGTTCGATTGGTTCGCGTGGGTGTCGAATCCGTCGAGCGTGACACGGATGACGCCGACGCCCGCCGGGTTTGCGATGACCTGGCAAGCGGTGCGGATCGCATTGCCGAACGCTCCCTGCGGAAACGTGGTTCGAAAGGCGTGCGCTCCAACCAGCTTCGATGCGGCCTCGCGAATGTCGGCTTCGACCTTGGTGATGTGGGCCAGCGCGCGGTTGTGCTGGGCCGGCGCGGGATCGGCAAGCCGCGCGCGGCGCTGGAACGACTGGGTGTCGGTGAGCGCGATCGCGCGCGGACCGCGACCGGCGATCGGGCCAAGTTCGTTGCTGCCGACGACGACGCCGTCGGCCGCGAAGCTTGCGGGGCGCGGCGCCGCGGCGAAGGCGCGCGCGATCCAGCCCTCGCCCAGGTATTCGTCGCTGCCGGCGGCCGTGTCCCAGATCTCGATCGAGCGGAAGTGCGACAGGTTCGGCTGGGGATAGCCGACACCCTGCAGCAGCGCGAGGCGTTCGTCCTTCCAGTATTTCGCCAGCGGCGCGAGCGACGGATGCAGGCCCGCGCGGTCGGTCAGTTGCACGACACCATCGCGTGCGATGGCCAGCCGCGGCCTGAGCGCGTAGTACGCGGCGTCGGCGTAGGGCACGAGCGTGTTCAGGCCGTCGTTGCCGCCCTTGAGTTCCACCAGCACCAGCAGCCGCCGGTCGCGCGCGGCCGCCGGTGCCGCGCCGAAGGCGAGGCTCGCATGGCCGTACGCCGTGGCAATCGCAAGCGCGCCGGATCGGGCGAGAAAGCTGCGTCGTGCTGTCGAGAGCATCGGCGTCTCCCTCACTTGAGCTGGAACGCGGGATCGAGCAGCAGCGCGCGCATCGCGCCGGTGCCGCTAGCATCGGCAATGACATCCGCTCGCGGCGAGAGCGGTAGCAGCAATCGCACCGCGGCCTCGCGCTTCTGTCCGGCGGTTTCGCCCGGCAGCGCGGCGACCCAGGCTTGGTTGTCGAACGAGAGATCGCGCATGCCGCGCTCGACTGCGCGACCGAAGCGCTGGCCCCGCTCACGCTCGTCCGCCGTGGCCAGGCCGTCGGCCGTGGTGCGCTCCTCCATGGCCGCGCGCGGCCGCATCGCGATCGCATCGGGGGCGTCGAGCCGCGTCAGCCGCTCCAGGAACTGCTTGCGGGCGAGCAGGGTGTTGGCGTTGATCCAGTGCTCGCCGCCGGGCCAACCCTTCACGTTGGGTGGCGAGAACAGGTTCTGGCCCATGCCGGCCGCCGTAACCGCGAACGGCAGGCCGTCCTGCGGACGCAGGTCGAGTTGCCGCAGCGTTCCCACCACCACCTCGATCGGGCTTTTCACCAGCACGCCACGATGCGCGGACGCATAGAATGGCTCGGACAGCAGAATCTCGCGCAACGCGACCTTGATCGCGAAATTGGAGCCGCGGAACGCCGCCGCGATCCTGCGAACCTCGGCGGCATCGACGTCAGGAGCGACGAATTCGCGCCAGAGCTTGGCGACGATCCACTCGGCCGTCTCGGCGCGGGCGAGCAGCAGGGCGATGATCGAATCGCCATCGTGGGCGGCCGTCACGCCCAGCACGGTCTTCAGGCCGGCATCGTGCAACCCGCGCCGGAACACGAACCGGCCCGAGTCCCGGTCGAGGCTCCACCCGGTCAGCGCGCGCGCCGCCTCGCGGACGTCCTGCTCGCCGTAGCGGCCTTCCCCCAGCGTGAACAGCTCCATCATCTCGCGCGCGAGGTTCTCGTTCGGCTGGCCGCGCCGGTTCTGCACGGCGTCGAGATAGACCAGCATCGCCGGCTCCTTCAGCGCCGCGTCGAGCAGCGTCGCGAAATCGCCCAGCGCGTGAGCGCGGAATGTCGCGTTCTGGCGGTACATAAGCTCGGCAAAGCGAACTTTCTGCTGGCTCGAGACGAAGTGGTTGTGCCAGAAGAGCGTCATCCGTTCGGTAAGCGGCGAGGGCGTGGCGAGCATCTCGCCGATCCACCAGGCGCGAAGCTCGAGGCCGTCGCGCGTCGTCTTCTGGCGGAAGACCTGCCGCATCGCGACGTCGGCGTCGGGACCGGGGGGGCGCAACGGTCCATGCTCGAGCGCCCACGTGGGCGGCGGCGTGACCGGCGTGGTCCGCGTTTCACGCAGGATGCGATCGACCGCTTCGGCGCGCGTCAGCGGCGCGTAGGCGCCCACTTCGTCGCCGGTCGGGCCAAAGCCGGTGCGTGCGAGCAGGTGCCGAGCGTCAGCGTTCCCGAGTCGATCCGTGGGCGCTGCGTCCGCCGCGGCCATCAACAGTGCGGCGGCGCAGGCCATTGCGCCTGAAAGTGCGATCCGACCCGTGCGCGCTCTCATGGTTGACGATCTCCGTGTTGAAACGCAGCCTGCATCGCAACTGATGTCCCCGTGGAGCGGCCCCGGCGATCCCGTCGCTACCGCACACTCGAGACAACGCGTCATTCTCCGCGCTCGTTGACGCCCGGGGCGAGCGAATTTGTAACCACGGGTAACCGGCTCGTGGTCTACAGGGTCAGCGTTCCCCGCGCCAGATCGACAACGTGCCCTGAGACCCGGATGCGGCGTTCGACCGTCACTTCGAGCCCGAGGCGGCAGGCTCGCCCGGTCGCAGCGCCTTGGTCGATCTGCAATCGCTGTGGAAGTGGCGCGCCGGTGGCGAGGAGCCACCCACCAAGGTTGGCGCAGGCGGAGCCGGTGCCTGGATCCTCGAGGACCGCGCCGCGCTGCAGGAAGAAGAACCGCGACACGACGCGTGTGTCGTCGCGCCGGAACAGGTATGCCATCGCTCCGGTCGAATTGGCTGCGATCGCGCGCATGAGGTTCGGTACGGGCGCGGCGCGCGCGACCGCCTCGTCCGAGGCGAGCGGAATCAGCAACTGCTCGCTGCCCGTATCGACCCACAGCGGCTCGCCGGCGAGGTCCGACGCCGAGAGCCCCAGCATCGCGGCCACGGCCTCGCGCGTCGGGGACACACCGCGATGCTTCGGCGGGTTCGCGTCGAGTGTCCACAGGTTGCCCTCGGCCTCGACCGCGATCGTGCCGGCCATCATCTCCAGCGTGATCCTGTCGCCGGTGCGAAGGACCGAGCGCACGACCTCGGCCGTGCCGAGCGTCGGATGGCCCGCGAACGGCATCTCGAATTCCGGCGTGAAGATCCTCACCCGGGCGTCGGCGCGCGAACCGGGCAGGATGAACGTCGTCTCGGACAGGTTGAATTGCCGCGCGAGCGCTTGCATCGACGCGTCGTCAAGACCTCTTGCGTCCTCGAACACGCAGAGCGGATTTCCGCCGAGCCGCGATTGCGCGAACACGTTGACGATGCGGAAGGCGTAGTCGCTCATCGGTGGTTCCATCAAGGATCGGAGATCAGCGGCCGTGCGACGCGGCGGAACGCTTCGGTATCGATGCCGGCGGGCGCGACGACCAACGCTTGCGGATGACGGGGAAAATTGCGCTCGATCGCGCGGCCGTAGCTCGGATCGTAGTGCTCGACCAGCAGCGCCCTCACCAGCGCGTCGAAGTCGCCCGCGGCGGCGAGCGCGTTCCAGCGCTCGATCGTCGCTTTGCCGTGCAATGGCATCAGTGGCGCCAAGCGCGCCGCGAGCAGGGCCGGATCAGCGAGAAAGTGCGCGTACTCCTCCTCGAGCAACGCCACGCGCGAAGCGTTCGGCAAGTCGACCCGGATGCAGGGCGACGCCCGCATCGCCGCCAGCAGCGCGTCGGGCACCTGCACGCGCCCGATCCTGCGGCTTTCCGACTCGACGAAGACCGGGTGCGAGCCATCGAAGGACGCAAGCTTCGCGAGGACCAGGCTTTCGAACATCCGCTGCGTCGGTTGCGGCGCGTCCGGCCGGTCGCCGAGCAGCGACCCCCGGTGCATGGCCAGTCCTTCGAGATCGAGGACCGAGGCGCCCTCGGCTTCCAGCGCGTTGATCAGGCGGCTCTTGCCCGACCCGGTGAGTCCGCAGACGACGCGGTAGCGCAGTCCCGGCGGCAGCGATTCGAGCTTCGCAACGACGTGGCGGCGATACGCGCGGTAGCCGCCGTCGAGCTGCGCCGCACGCCAGCCGATTTCGTTCAGCACGTGCGCCAGCGACCGGCTGCGCTGGCCGCCGCGCCAGCAGTAGACCAGCGGCGCCCAGTCGTGGTTGCGCCCGCGCAGGTCATCGATGATGCCGGCGATGTTGCGCGAGACCAGCGCGGCGCCGCGCTTCTTCGCCTCGAAACCGGAGGATTGCGCGTGGAGCGTCCCGACTTCCGCGCGCTCCTCGTTGGAGAGCACCGGGCAGTTGATCGCGCCCGGGACGTGATCCTCGGCGAACTCGGCGGGACTGCGGACGTCGATGATCGTTTCGAAACGCGCGATCGCATCCGCGCCGACGCTGTCCGGCGCGCGCGGCGGGGCGCTCACGGGGCGGGCGCGCCGAGCAGGGGCTTCAGCACCGGCCACACGGTGGCGAGCATCTTCGGCTGGGCTTCGGCGGTCGGATGGATACGGTCGGACTGGAACCACGCGAGGTCGTCGCCGAAGCCTTCGAACAGGTAGGGCACGAGCGAGGCCTTGCGCGCCTTGGCCACGTCCGCGAACAGCGCGTCGAAGGTGCGCACGTAGGCCGGCCCGTAATTGGGGGGTAGCTTCATGCCCGCGATCAGCACCTTCGCACCGGCCGCCTGCGCCGCGGCGACCATCGCGTCGATGTTGGCGCGGGTGCTATCGAGCGGGTGGCCTCGCAGCGCGTCGTTGCCACCGAGTTCGATGATGACCACCGTGGGCTTGTGCTCGGTCAGCACGGCCGGCAGGCGCGCCCGCCCGCCGGCGGTCGTGTCGCCGCTGATCGACGCGTTCACGACGCGGTGGGAGTAGCGCTCCGCCTTGAGCCGCTCGGCGAGCAGCGCGACCCAAACCTGCCCCGGCGCGAGGCCATAGCCTGCCGACACCGAGTCGCCGACGACGGCGATGACCGGGCTCGTGGCACGCCACGCTGTCTGGGCCGGCACGCCGGATGAACCCAGGAACAGGATTGAAACCAGCAGCAGTCGCCAGGGCGTTTTCATGGATTGTCGCGCTTGCGGCGAAGCGTCCGGTCACGGACGCTACTCGCAGGCAGGGGAATTGTAAGGGGTCGGACGCGAAAAACGCTGGCACGGCTAGAATCGCGTCGTGTCGTCCCAGCCGATCCTGCGCACCCAGGCGCTTTCCAAGACCGTCCAGAGCGGCGACGAGCCGCTGATCATCCTCGACGATGTGTCGTTCGAAGTCGATGCGGGCGCGACGATCGCGATCGTCGGTGCTTCCGGTTCCGGCAAGACCACGCTGCTGGGCCTGCTGGCCGGCCTCGACCGTCCGACTTCGGGCGAGGTCTGGCTCGACGGACAGGCGATGTCGGGGCTCGACGAAGATGATCGCGCGGCGCTGCGCCAGCGATTGCTGGGTTTCGTGTTCCAGTCGTTCCAGCTGCTGCCCGCGCTGACCGCGCTCGAAAACGTGATGCTTCCGCTCGAGCTTGCCGGCAGCGCCGCGCCCGAGCGCAAGGCACGAAGCTGGCTGGAGCGCGTGGGGCTCGGCAAGCGCTCGCATCACTACCCGCGCCAGCTCTCCGGCGGCGAGCAGCAGCGCGTGGCGATCGCGCGCGCGTTCTCCGGCGAACCGAAGCTCTTGATGGCCGACGAGCCCAGCGGCAATCTCGATGGTGCCACCGGCGTGGAGATCGCGGACCTGATGTTCCGCCTCAACCGCGAGCACGGCACGACGCTGTTGCTGGTCACTCACGACATTGCACTGGCGTCGCGCTGCACGCGGCGGCTGTCGCTGTCGGTCGGCCGCCTCGTTGCCGACGAAACCGGCCTTGGCGGCGATTTCCATGCAGCCACATCAGCAGCGAACCCCGGATGAACGTACTGGCGCTGGCGATGCGGATGCTCCGCCGCGACTGGCGCGCGGGGGAACTTTCGGTATTGATCGCCGCGCTGATTCTTGCGGTGGCGAGCGTGGGCACCGTGGGGTTTTTCGCCGATCGGGTGAAGGGCGCGCTGACGCGGCAGGCGAACCTGCTGCTGGGCGCCGACCTGATGATCTCGGGTGATCGCCCGCTGCCGGCCCGCTACGCGGAGCAAGCAGCTGTGGACGGGCTCGCGACCACGCCGGTGATCCGCTTCAACAGCATGGTGCAGGTCGCGGATTCCGCGGCGGCGGCCAGCCAGGTCGCGGTGCTGTCGGACGTCAAGGCGGTCGGCGAGGGCTATCCGTTGCGCGGCGCCGTCAGGCTGGTCGATCGCGACCACGCCGAGGGCCGGGTGGCGAACGGCATCCCGGCGCGGGGCGAAGTCTGGATCGACACGCGCCTCGCGCATCGGCTTGGCGCGTCGATCGGAACCCGGCTTGCGATAGGTGAGTCGACACTCGCCGTCGGCGCGATCGTTCAGCAGGAGCCGGAGGTCGCCGGCGTGGTTTTTTCGCTCGGCCCGAAGCTTCTGCTGAACATCGCCGACGTGCCGGCGACCAATCTGCTGCAGCCCGGCAACCGTGCCGTGTACCGCTTGCTGGTCGCCGAGCGCGGCGGCGATGCGCTGGAGCGCTACCGCACCTGGCTCGGCGATGTGCTGAGGCCCGGCCAGCGGATGGAAACGGTGCGCGATCTGCGGCCCGAAGTCCGCCAGACGCTGGAACGGGCGGAACGCTTTCTCGGCCTCGCCGCGCTGGTCGCGGTGCTGCTGGCGGCGGTGGCCGTCGCGCTGGCAGCGTCGCGTTACCTGCGCCGTCACCTCGACGCGGCGGCGATGCTGCGCTGTCTCGGCGCACGGGTGCGCCATACGCTCGCCTTGTTTGTGATCCAGTTTCTGGTGGTCGGGGTGCTGGCGAGCGCGGTGGGCGTGCTGGTGGCGCTCGCGGGTCAGGAACTGCTGGTGCGCACACTCTCGTCGATGATGGACGGCGCGTTACCCGCGCCCGCCGGCGGGCCGGCGTTGGCGGCCTTCGCCACCGGGATGCTGCTGTTGTTCGGTTTCGCGCTGCCGCCGCTGGTTGCGCTCGCGAGCGTCCCGCCGCTCAGAGTCCTGCGGCGAGATCTGCCGCGCCCGAAAGCGGGCGGCATGCTCGCATACGCGCTGGGTGCTGCGACCGTGGCGCTGCTGATCGCCTGGCAGGCACGCGAGGCGCAAGCCGGCGCGATCATGGTCGGCGGCATCGCCGGATTGCTGGTCGTCGCGGGGTTGGCGGCGTTTGGTCTGCTGGCACTGCTAAAACGGCTGCCGCAGCGCGGCGTGTCCTGGCGGTTCGGGCTGGCCAACCTGTCGCGCCGGCGTTTCGCGTCGAGTCTGCAGATCGGCGCAATCGCGCTCGGGATGATGGCGCTGCTGCTGCTGACGCTGGTGCGCGGCGATCTCATGCGCTCGTGGCGGGCCAACCTTCCCCCGGACGCGCCGAACCAGTTCATGGTCAACGTGCTGCCCGACCAGGTAGCCGACGCTCGCGCGACGCTGACGCAGCGCTTCTCGCGCGACATCGAATTCAGGCCGATGGTGCGCGGGCGGCTGGTCGAGCTCAACGGCAGCCCGATCGACACGCGCAAGTTCACCGAAGTGCGCGCTCGACGGCTTGCCGAACGCGAGTTCAACCTCTCGTGGACCGACCGCGTTCCCGCCGGCAACCGGGTGGTGGCCGGCAAGTTCTGGGCGGCCGGCGCGAGCGGCGAAGCCGCGGGCATGTCGCTCGAGGACGGGATCGCGCAATCGCTGGGGGTCACGCTCGGCGACACGCTGACCTTCGACATTGCCGGCTCGCGGGTCACCGCGCGCGTCACCAGCCTGCGCAAAGTCGACTGGGACAGCTTCCGGGTCAACTTCTTCGCGCTGTTCCCGCCCGGGCCACTCGACAGCATGCCGGCGACCTTCATCGCCGCGTTTCGCGCGCCGGAGACCGACAACGCCTGGCTCGCGCCGCTGGTGCAGAAGCATCCGAACATCCTCGCGATCGACGTCGGCGAGCTGATGCGGCAGGTCCAGGGCATCGTCGATCGTGTGTCGCTGGCGGTCGAGTTCGTGTTCCTGTTCACGCTGGCCGGGGGCTTGCTCGTGCTGCAGGCGGCGGTGGCGGCGACGCAGGACGAGCGTCGCTTCGACGCGGCGATCCTGCGAACGCTCGGCGCGTCGCGCCGCCAGTTGCAGTCGGCGCAGATCGCCGAGTTCTTGCTGCTGGGCGCGCTGGCGGGACTGGTCGCCGCCGCCGGCGCGACCGCAATCGGATGGACGCTCGCAGACCGCGTGTTCAAGGTGCCGTTCGACGCCAACGCGTTGGTCTGGCTCTACGGCATCGTCGGCGGCGCGCTGGTGGTCGCGCTGGCCGGATGGCTCGGCACCCGCAACACGCTGCGCCAGCCGCCGCTGGCCGTGATCCGCCAACTAGCCTGAACGCTGTGAACGGGTGAACGGGTGAATAGATGAAGCGCCCGCGTCGCGGGCTTCAATTCACTTGTTCACTCGTTCACTTTCCTTCTCGCGACCACAGCCGCGCGACGGCGGCGAGCGCGAGCGCGATGATAACGCAAGGAACAATCCACGACAGCGCGAGTTCGCCGGCCGGAAGGCCTTCGCCGCGCAACGCGCGGTTGAGCAGCGCGTACTGGCCCGAGACCGGGACCAGCGCGATCCAGTCGGGCTCGCGGCGCTGCAGGAACATCTGGATCGCCGGCAGTAGTGCTACGACGAACAACAGCGCCGAAACGTTGGCCTGCGCTTCCTTGTAGCTCTTGGCGCGCGCGCCGACCCACAGCAGGATCGCGGGAAGCATCGCCATCACCGGCAGCAGCACGACGAGGAAGCGGGCGAGTTCGGTGAGCCCGAACAGGAAGGGAATGCCCACCGCCGGGAGCGGCGCGAAGGTCAGCGTCGCCCAGAAGCCCGCCAGCGTCACGGCGACCGCCAGCGCATTGAACGCCGCGGTGGCCAGCCACTTGCCGGCGACGAGCTCCAGTGGCCTGGCGGGTGTTACCAGCAGCGGCTCGAGGGAGGCACGCTCGCGTTCGCCCGCAGTGGTGTCGAGTGCTACGGCCATGCCGCCCATGATGGCGGCGAACAGCCCATAGAAGGCCACCAGGAACAGGATCAGCGCGCCGGACTGCTGCGGCGTCGCCAGGTTGACTCCCTGCAGGTCGAGCGGCATGCCGACCTCGGGAGCGATGCCTCGCAGCAGCAGGCGGGTCTGTCCCCACTGCCGGCCGTAGGCGCGCAGCAGCGTTTCGGCCTGGTCGATCGAGGCGCGCGCCCGGTCGCGCGAGCGGTCGAATACCAGGCGCACGGTGCCCGCGCGGCCCTTGCGCACGTCTTCCTCGAAGGCCGGATCGATCACCAGCGCGACGTCGAGTTCGCCGGCCTTGATCTTCGCCTCGAAATCGTCGGGCGCTTCGGTGATCGTGACCTGCTGCCGTTCGAGAAAGGCCACCAGTGCTGGCGCGTGCCCGGCGCCCTGCACGGGGAGCTTGAGCTCGCGCGCGCGATCCGCCTGCTGCGACATCATGTTGAAGATCAGCAGCAGGAAGATCGGCCCGGCGAGCGCGGCCGTGCCCAGCGTGACCAGGATCGAGCGCCGGTCGCGCACGCTGTCGACCATCTCCTTGCGGGCGATGGTGAGCACGCGGTTCATGCGGCGAGCCCCTCGCCGGATCCGAGCAGCCTCACCACCGCATCCTCGAGCGAACCTGCACCCGAGCTCGCGATCAATTCGGTTACGGTACCCGCGGCGACGACCCGACCGCGGCCGAGGACCACGATGCGGTCGCAAAGTGCCGCGACCTCCTGCATCACGTGCGTCGAGAACAGCAGGCACTTGCCCTGCGCGCGCAGGGCGCCGAGCTGCTGGCGCAGTCCGCGCACGCTCATGATGTCGAGCCCGTTGGTGGGCTCGTCCAGCAGGATCGTGTCTGGATCGTGGACCAGCGCCCGGGCGATGGCAGTCTTCATGCGCTCGCCCTGCGAATAACCCTGCGCGCGCCGGTCGGCGACGCCGTCCAGCCCGAGCGTGTCCACCAGGGCATCGACGCGGCGCGCCAGTTCGACGCCGCGAAGGCCGTGCAATTCGCCGTAGTAGCGGATGTTCTCGCGCCCGGTGAGCCGTGCGTACAGTCCCCGCGCGTCGGACAGCACGCCGATCCGCCGCCGCACGGCGTAGCGGTCGCGCACGACATCGAGTCCCCCGACCTCGGCGCTGCCGCGATCGGGAACGACCAGCGTTGCCAGCATGCGGAGCAGCGTGGTCTTGCCGGCGCCGTTGGGCCCGAGCAGGCCGGTGATCGCGCCGTCGGCGGCTTCGAGCGACACGCCGTCGACGGCATGGATCTCGCCTCGCTTGCCGAACGACTTCCTGAGGTCGCGGATGACGATCATCGCGCCGGACCCAGGTGGTTCGGCCACAGCGGCGGATGGACCGAGTTGGCGAAAAACTCGATGCACGACACCGGCAGCGTGTCGAAGCCCGCGCGATCGACGAACGCGGCGATGAGCCGCGGACCGCAGGCATGCGGCGACACGATGTGCCCGTAGCCCGCGGCGACGACGTGGCGGCTGTTCGGCAGCGACTTCGCCACCTCTTCCGCATACGCCGGCGGCGTCACGGGGTCGAGCGCGCCCGAGATCAGCAGCGCGGGCACCTCGCTTGCCACCGGCGCTGTCGCATCTGCCGGTTGCGCTCCGCGCGGCCAGCTTTCGCAAACCGCGAACACCCTTTCGGCCAGCGCTTGCGAGCGCAAGGCCGCGAGCACCGCGCGGTCCACCTGTGTTACCCGCGGTGTGTCTTCGGCGCAGGTCACCGCGAAGTGCAGGGCGGCGTTCATCTGTTCGGCGAGATCGGTAGTCGCCATCTGCACGGTCGCATACAGCGGCGACCAGTCGCCCTGCGCGCCGCGCCGCAGGATCTCCGGCAGCATCGCTGCGAATTCGGGCAGGTAGGTGAGCGGGTGCAGCGCGGCGAGCACGCCGTCGAACTTGAGCTGTACCGGCTGCGCTTCACCGGTCCGCGGATCGACAATGCGCACCTCGCGGCCGCCGTCGCCCAGCTGGCGCCGAATGTCATCCAGCGTCGCGGCGAGGTCGGGATGCGCCGAGCGGCACGACGGCGTCGAGTCACAGGCAGCGAACAGCGCGTCTAGCGCGCGCTCGCGCGAAGGCCAGATGCCGAGCGAGATCTTCAGCGACGGCGGGGCGACGCCGTCCAGCACCAGCGAGCGGACCCTCGCGGGGTGCCGGCGAAGGTATTCGAGCGCGACGCGCGTACCGTAACTGCCGCCCCACAGGTTCCAGCGCGGATAGCCCAGCGCCGCGCGCACGGCGTCGAGATCGTCCACCCACGCGGCGGTCGTGTACTGCGCGACATCGACACCCGCTGCGGCGAGCTCCGCGACGCAACGGGCGGCGCGCGGCACCGGATCGGCGTCGAAGGCGTCGGCCGCGCCCGGATCGGGCTTGAACGCCGCGCAAGCGAGCGGTGCGCTGCGGCCGGTACCGCGTTGGTCGACGAGCACGATGTCGCGTGTGCGCCGGACGTCGACCAACCGGGATGCGAACGCCGCGAGGGAGGTCGCCGACTGTCCCGGCCCGCCCGCGAGGATCACGAGCGGATCGGGTTTGGGCGTCAGCGTGTTCGCGGGCAGCACCGCGACGAACAGGCGGATGCTGCGGCCACCGGACTTGCTGCGATCCTCGGGAACCTCGAGCGAGCCGCACCGCGCCGAAGTGGCAAGCTTGGGCAGGCGGCAGTCGGCGAGCCCGATCGTGGCGCTGCGCTCGCTGCCGCCGGTGCAGGCCGCGAACAGCGTGACTGCGGCGAACGCGGCCACCCGGTGTGAAGCATGGAACAGATCGGGCGTGGGAATTGGCATCGCCGCGCATGGTAGCAAACGGCGCCGCGCGCGAACGCGCCGCCACCGGCATCTGCGCGGTGTAGCATGCAGCGCATCCGCTTCGCGAAGCGATTCCCGACTTCTGACTCCATGCCTGCTCGAAGTTTTCCGCCACGATCCTCAGGCGCACGCGGACCTTGTGACGCTGCTCAACGCGCCGTCGCTGTACAACGAGTTCCTGCGCCACCTCGCCCGGCGCGGGCTGCCGGTGCCGCGGGAATTGATCGAGCGCGATTTCACGCAACCCTACGTCCGCCATCCCGGCCTGGTGCCGGTTTTCAAGACCATCTACGACGATCCCAGGCGCTGGTGGGACGCCTACGACATGTGCGAAAAGCTGGTCGACGTCGAGGAGGCGTTCCAGCTGTGGCGTTTCCGGCACCTCAAGACCGTCGAGCGCATCATCGGCCACAAGCGCGGGACCGGCGGCTCGTCCGGCGTGGGCTTCCTGCGCCAAGCGCTCGAGATCGTGTTCTTTCCCGAGCTGATCGACGTGCGCACCGAAATCGGCGTGCCGGCCGCCGGCCGCGATCCGTCGACCGGCGCTACCGAGTCCGGGTGACGCCGCGCCGTTGCCAGACCCACGGTAACATGAGCAGCGCCATGGTCGCCGCGGCAATGGCTACGATCGGCAGCAGCCGCTGCGGCCAGGGTCCGAGGAAGTCGACGATCGTAGCGAGCTCGGGCCGCGAGGGTCCGACGAATCCGTAGTTCCAGCCAGTCGCCAGATTGATCGGCAGGACGATCGCGACGTACGCAGCAGCGCCGACGCAGGCGCCGGTGAAGTCCTGCCAGGTCGGCCTGAACCCGCGCGTAAGCACGTCGTAGAGCGGCACCGCGACCGTCATGATGTGCGTCGCCCAGAAGAACCAGAATGGCCACAGCGCCGGTCCCTCGGTGAGGCTGGGCGTGATTAGCGCCTGCGTGCACAGCGCGAGCCCCCAGAAGTAGGCGAGCGATCGCCAGACACGCCCACGGGTGATCAGTGCGAGGGCTGCGCACACCGCGGCCCAGTGGCATAGCTGCAGCGGCCAGTCGGTATGCGGGTCGAAGTCCGCGGATTTGCGCAGCAGGACGAAGGTTCCGGCCCAGATCAGGAGATAGCCGGCGCCGACGGCGCGCTCCACGCGTAGCGGCGCCGTGGACGGGTAACGCCGACGGATGTTGACCGCGACTGCCGCCAGCACGCCGATCGCAGCGAGCATCACCAGATGCAACGTGGTCCAAGGAGCAAAGGTCTGCGCGCCGCCAGTGTAGCGACGCGTCGCATCGCCTGCACGGCGGACCGGCAGTACGCTGCCGTAGAATCGATGCGAATCGGCAACCGACATGCAAGACGCGACCTACAAGCGCATCGAGGCGGCATGCGCCGCGCTGGGGCCGGGCCCGCTGACCGAGCACGGCGTCGTCATCCACCTGGCGCCCTTGTTTGCCCGTGTGTTGGCGGGTGGCGAACGCCGGATCTATCTCGCCAACCATTCGCTCGGGCGCCCGCTCGACTTGATGGAGGACGACGTCCGCGAGGCGCTGGCGGCCTGGTACGTCGAGATGGGAGCGGCCTGGGACGCATGGACCTCGGAGCTCTCGGCGCATCGTGCCCGCCTCGCGCGCCTGCTCGGCGCGGCGCGTGCCGATTGCGTGGTGCCGAAGTCCAGCGCCGGGGCCGGCCTGCGCGCGGTGCTGAACAGCTTCGACGGCGTCGCCCGGGTTGTCGCGACGCGCGGTGAATTCGACTCGCTCGACGTCATCCTTCGCGAATACGCGCGGCGCGGCCGCATCGTACTGGCCCTGGTCGAGCCGCGCGAGCACGACGGATTCGAGGCCGAAGACGTCCTGGGTGCGATCCAGCGCGGTACCGATCTGGTGGTGCTGTCGGAGGTGATGTTCAAGTCCGGCCAGCGCCTGCGTGAGCTCGATGCGATCGTCGCCCGCGCGCACGCGGCCGGCGCGAAGCTGCTGCTCGACGTCTACCACTCGCTCGGCGTTGTTCCGGTCGACGTGTCGCGAAGCGACGTGGACTTCGCTGTCGGCGGCAGCTACAAGTACCTGCGCGGCGGCCCCGGCGCCTGCTTCCTGTACATCGCGCCGCGGCACCTGGATGCAAAGCTCGCTTCGCTTGACATCGGCTGGTTCGCCAAGGAGGCGCCGTTTGCCTATGCGCGGCCCGACCCGCCGCGATTCGCCGCGGGGGGCGACGCCTGGATGGAATCGACCCCGGCCGTGCTTCCCTGGTACCAGGCCCGATCCGGCCAGATGTTCACGCTTGCCGTCGGCGTGGCGCGGCTGCGCGCGTACTCGCTGGCGCAGCAGCGTCGGCTGGTCGAGCTGCTCGCCGCGCGCGGCATTGCGGCACTCGGCGCAAGCGAGGATCGCGGCGCGTTCGTGGGCATCTGCCGCGACGACGCCGTCGCGCTGGCGGACGGGCTGCGCGCTCGGGGAATCGACGCCGATGCGCGCGGGCGCTGGCTGCGGCTTTGCCCCGACGTGCTGACCACCGGTGCGGAACTCGAGCGCGCAGCCGACGCGCTCGCGGCGCCCGGCTTGAAAGTGCGGTGAATTCCCCCATTTCCGAGGGAGAGAACAGGCCCGCGACCGGGTCCGCGGAGAATCCATGCGCTTCGACAAGCTGACCACCAAATTCCAGCAGGCGCTCGCCGAGGCCCAGAGCCTGGCGCTCGGCGCGGACCACGGCTTCATCGAGCCCCAGCACCTTCTGCTTGCGTTGCTCGCCCAGGAGGACGGCGGCACCGCGTCGCTCCTGTCCCGTGCCGGCGTCGCGGTGCCGCGGCTCCAGGGCGCGCTGAAGGCGTCGATCGCCCGGCTGCCGAGCGTCGAGGGCACCGCCGGCGAGATCAGCGTGTCCCGCGACCTTAACAACCTGCTCAATCTCACCGACAAGGAAGCGGGCAAGCGCGGCGACCAGTTCATCGCCAGCGAGCTGTTCCTGCTCGCCGCCACCCAGGACAAGGGCGAGCTCGGCCGCCTGCTCAAGGACGCCGGCCTCAATCGCAAGGCACTCGAGGACGCCATCGCGCACGTGCGCGGCGGCGCCGCGGTCGACACCCAGGAAGCCGAAGGCAGCCGCGAGGCGCTCGCCAAGTACACGATCGACCTCACCGATCGCGCGCGCGCCGGCAAGCTCGATCCGGTGATCGGCCGCGACGACGAGATCCGCCGCACCATCCAGATCCTGCAGCGGCGCACCAAGAACAACCCGGTGCTGATCGGCGAGCCGGGGGTCGGCAAGACCGCGATCGTCGAGGGCCTGGCGCAACGCATCGTCGACGGCACCGTGCCGGAGACGCTGAAGAACAAGCGCGTGCTTTCGCTCGACATGGCTGCGTTGCTGGCCGGGACCAAGTACCGCGGCGAGTTCGAGGAGCGGCTCAAGGCTGTGCTGAAGGAGATCACCGCCGACGAAGGCCGCACCATTGTCTTCATCGACGAACTGCACACGATGGTCGGCGCCGGCAGGGCCGAAGGCGCGATGGATGCGGGCAACATGCTGAAACCGGCGCTGGCCCGCGGCGAACTGCATTGCGTCGGCGCGACCACGCTCGACGAATACCGCAAGTACATCGAGAAGGACGCGGCGCTCGAGCGGCGCTTCCAGAAGGTGCTGGTCGACGAGCCGTCGGTGGAGGCCACCATCGCGATCCTGCGCGGATTGAAGGAACGCTACGAGATCCACCACGGCGTGGACATCACCGACCCCGCGATCGTGGCGGCGGCGGAACTTTCGCATCGCTACATCACCGATCGCTTCCTGCCCGACAAGGCGATCGACCTGATGGACGAGGCGGCCGCGCGCATCAAGATGGAGATCGACTCCAAGCCCGAGGCGATGGACCGTCTCGAGCGCCGGTCGATCCAGCTCAAGATCGAGCGCGAGGCGGTCAAGAAGGAGTCCGACGAGGCGTCGAAAAAGCGCCTCGCCATCATCGAGGGCGAGATCGCGCGCCTCGATCGTGAATATGCCGACCTGAACGAGGTGTGGCAGGCCGAAAAGGCCAACGTCGCGGGCACCCAGCACATCAAGGAGGCCATCGACAAGATCAAGCTCGCCATGGAGGACGCGCGCCGCAAGGGCGACTGGCAGACGATGTCCGAGCTCCAGTACGGCAAGCTGCCGCAGCTCGAAGTGCAACTCAAGAAGGCCGACCAGGCGGCGCTGGCCGGGGATCGCGCGAAGCCCAGGTTGCTGCGCACCGAGGTAGGCGCCGAGGAGATCGCGGAGGTCGTTTCGCGTGCCACCGGCATCCCGGTCGCGAAGATGATGCAGGGCGAGCGCGACAAGCTGCTGCAAATGGAGGAGGCGCTGCACCGGCGCGTGGTCGGCCAGGACGAGGCCGTGCGCCTGGTGTCCGACGCGATCCGGCGCTCGCGCTCCGGCCTCGCCGACCCGAACCGTCCCTACGGATCGTTCCTGTTCCTCGGCCCGACCGGCGTGGGCAAGACCGAGCTGTGCAAGGCGCTGGCGGAGTTCCTGTTCGACAGCGACCATCACATGATCCGGGTCGACATGTCCGAATTCATGGAGAAGCATTCGGTCGCGCGGCTGATCGGCGCGCCGCCGGGCTACGTTGGCTACGAGGAGGGCGGCCATCTGACCGAGGCGGTGCGCCGCAAGCCCTACAGCGTGATCCTGCTCGACGAGATCGAGAAGGCGCATCCGGACGTGTTCAACGTGCTGCTGCAGGTGCTGGACGACGGCCGCATGACCGACGGGCACGGCCGCACTGTGGATTTCAAGAACACGGTGATCGTCATGACCAGCAACCTGGCCTCGATGAAGATCCAGCAGCTCACCGACGCAGGCGCCGATCCGGGCCTGGTGAAAATCGCGGTGATGGCCGAGGTGAAGTCGAGCTTCCGCCCCGAGTTCGTGAACCGCATCGACGAGATCGTCGTGTTCCATCCGCTGTCGGAGCGGCAGATCGCCGACATCGCGCGAATCCAGATCGCGGGCCTCGAGGCGCGCCTGGCGAAGCTCGAGATCCGGCTCGATGTCGACGCCGCGGCGCTCGCCGCGGTGGCCGCCGCCGGATTCGATCCGGTGTACGGGGCGCGGCCGCTGAAGCGCGCGATCCAGCAGCAGATCGAGAACCCGCTGGCGCGCGAGATCCTTGCCGGCCGCTACGCGGCGGGCGACACCATCACGGTTGGCGCGACCGGGGGCGAGATCACGTTTGCGCGGAAGCCGGTGCGAGCACGCAAGCCCGCGGCTTCGTGATCGCGGACTGATCGGCCGGCCGGGGAAGCCATGAGCGCAATTTCGCCTCCCGGGGCGCACGAGTCACGCGAGCCGTCGCGCTGGATCGTCAGATTCGCGCCGCTGGTGCGTCCCGGCGCGCGCCTTCTGGACCTCGCTTGCGGAGGTGGCCGTCACGCGCGCTGGTTCGCGTCGCGGGGTGCGCGCGTACTCGCGGTCGACCGCGATCCGGAGGCCACCGCATCGTTGGCTGGCGTTGCGGGCATTGAAACCCGCGTCGTCGATCTCGAGACCGGCGCCTGGCCGCTGGCCGGTGAACGCTTCGACGCCATCGTCGCAGCCAACTACCTGCACCGGCCGCTGCTCGCTCCGCTGCTGGACGCGCTCGCCGACGACGGCGTGCTGCTCTACGAGACTTTTGCGACCGGGAACGAATCCTACGGCCGACCGTCCAATCCGGCGTTCCTGTTGCGCCAGGACGAGCTTCTCGAGTGGGTCCGCGGTGCTCTGACGGTGATTGCGTTCGAGCAAGGGGAAGTGCGCGACGGCGGCCGCCCCGCGGTACTGCAACGGATTGCCGCGGTGGGACGATCCCGTCCGTGGCCGTCGACGATCGGCTGAACCCGCGCGCCGCCGGGACGGGCCAGCGCAAATCGCGGTAAAATCACCTATTTGCCTGACCCGCCCCAAATGCTCACAGGAAGTCTCGTCGCGATCGCGACCCCGATGCATCCCGGCGGCGCGCTCGACCTCGACGCGCTGCGGAGGTTGATCGACTGGCACGTCGCCGAAGGCACCGTCGGCATCGTGATCGTCGGCACGACCGGCGAGTCGCCGACCGTCGATTTCGACGAGCATTGCCTGCTGATCAAGACTGCGGTCGACCACGCCGCCAGACGGGTCGCGGTGATCGCCGGTACCGGCGCGAATTCGACCTCGGAGGCGCTCTCACTCACCCGCTTCGCCAAGGAAGCCGGCGCGGACAGCTGCCTCTCGGTCGTTCCCTACTACAACAAGCCGACGCAGGAGGGACTGTTCCGGCATTTCTCCGCGGTCGCCGCCGTCGGAATGCCGGTCATCCTCTACAACGTGCCCGGACGCACGGTCGCGGACCTCGCCAACGAGACCGTCCTGCGCCTTGCCGATGTGCCGGGCATCGTGGGACTCAAGGATGCGACCGCGGAGTTGGGCCGCGGCAGCGAGCTGATCAAGGCGCTTCGCGTGAAGGGCAAGCGCGACTTCGCGGTCTACGGCGGCGACGACATCACCGCGCTGCCGCTCATTTTCATGGGCGGTCACGGCGTGATCTCGGTAACGGCCAACGTCGCGCCGCGACTCATGGCGCAGATGTGCCGCGCGGCACTCGCCGGCGACTTTGCGGCCGCGCGCGCGTTCAACGACCGCTTGCTTCCGCTGCACCGCACTCTGTTCGTCGAGGGCAATCCGATCCCGGTGAAATGGGCGCTTGCCGAGATGGGCAAGATCGCCAACGAACTGCGGCTGCCGCTGGTTCCGATGTCACCGAAGTTCAACGACATGCTGCGCTCCGCCCTGCGGGAAGCCGGCTGTCTCTAGCTCTGCAGGTACGCCCGATGGATGCACCAAGCAATTCGCCCGATTCGAAGTTCGCACGCTCAGCCACGCTGGTCGCGGTGACGCTGGCGGCAACGGCGCTCATCGGCTGCGAGACCGGCACCAGCCTGGGCAAGCGCATCGAATACAAGTCCACGGGCACGGCGCCGGCGCTCGAGATTCCGCCCGATCTGAACACGCCGCGCTTCGACGATCGTTTCGCGACCACGGCGAGCGGGCTGGCAGCGCAGCAGGCGGGCCGCCCCAAGCAATCCGACCTCCTGCCGCAGAACGCCGAGGCGCGCGTCGTGCGCGCGGGTACCGAGCGCTGGCTGGTGGTCAAGGCCACGCCCGAGCAGACCTGGGCCACGGTGCGTTCGTTCTGGAACGAGCTCGGATTCGTGGTCGCGCTCGAGCAGCCAACGATCGGCGTCATGGAAACCGACTGGGCGGAGAACCGCGCCGAGATTCCGACCGATCCGATTCGCCAGTTCATCGGCAAGTACATCGACGTCCTATATACGACCTACAAGCGCGACAAGTTCCGCACCCGGATCGAACGCGGCGTTGAACCCGGCACCGTCGAGATCTACGTCTCACACCGAGGCATGGAGCAGATGCCGACGGCGATGTCGCAAGGCACGCCGGTTGCTTTCGCATGGGCGGTGCTCCCGCCGAATCCCGATCTCGAGGCGGAAATGCTCGGGCGCATGATGCAGCGTTTCGGCGTGCCGGCACCGGCGGCGGCAAGCGCCGTGGCAGCGGCGGGGTCCGTGACGCCGGGCAAGCCGGCCCCGTCCGACAAGGCGCGCATCGAAAAGGGCGCTGACGGATCGTCGAAGCTGGTGGTCGACGACGCGTTCGACCGTGCCTGGCGGCGGGTCGGCCTGGCGCTCGATCGCACCGGCTTTACCGTCGTCGATCGCGATCGCAGCACCGGGATCTACTTCGTGCGCTACGCGGATCCGGACAGCGACGTCGCGAAGGCGCGCGACACGGGCTGGCTGTCGAAGCTGATGTTCTGGAAGAAGGACGACAAGGATCGTCCCGAGCAGTACCGCATCAAGGTCCTGGAATCGGCGCCGACTTCGGTGGTGACCGTGCAGGACACCAAGGGCGAGCCGGACCGCACCGCCACCGGCGAGCGCATCCTAGCGCTGCTGCGCGAGCAGCTGCGTTGACTGCGCGGCAGCGGCGCGCGTTGCGTTGATGCGCTTCGCGTCGCTGGGCTCCGGGAGCGAAGGCAACGGCCTCGTGGTCGAGGCGGGCACCACCCGCGTGCTCATCGACTGCGGCTTCGGCGTCCGCGATGCGGCTCATCGGCTGGCGCGGATCGGATTGGCGCCGGAGCAACTCGCGGCGATCCTGGTCACCCACGAGCACTCCGATCACATCGGCGGCGTTGCCGCGTTCGCGGCGCGCCACGCCATCCCGGTCTGGCTCACCTTCGGAACCCTCGAAGTCGCCAGCGAGCGGATCGCCGACCTGCCGCGGGTCTACGGCTTCGACTCGCACGACGTGTTCGCGATCGACTCGCTCGAGATCCGCCCGTTTCCGGTGCCGCACGACGCCCGCGACCCGGTGCAGTTCGTCGTCGGCGATGGCCGCGCCCGCCTGGGCGTGCTGACCGACATCGGCACGATCACGCCGCTGGTGGAGGAGCGGCTGTCCGCCTGTGAAGCGCTGGTGCTCGAGTGCAACCACGACGAGACCATGCTGGCGAATGGCAGCTATCCGGAGCCGCTTAAGCAGCGCATCGCAGGTCGCTACGGCCACCTGTGCAACGAGGCCGCCGCCGCGTTGCTGCGGGCAATCGACACGTCGCGGTTGCGTCACGTCATTGCCGCGCACCTGTCGCAGCAGAACAACACGCCGGCGCTCGCGCGTTCGGCGCTCGCCGGCGCGCTCGGTTGCGCGGAAGACTGGATCGGCATCGCCGACCAGGTGACCGGCTTCGACTGGCGCGAGATCTAGCTTCTGACATCGGGAGGACGTCGTGGAAAAGCGCGAGCAACTCTACAAGGGCAAGGCCAAGACCGTTTACGCAACCGATGACCCGAACCTGCTGGTCATGCACTATCGCGACGATGTCTCCGCTTTCGATGGCGTGAAGCTCGCCAAGCTCGAGCAGAAGGGCGAGACCAACAACCGGATCAACGCCCATGTGATGGGCGCGCTCGCCGCGGCGGGCGTGGCGACCCATTTCGTGCGGCTGCTGAACGAGCGCGAGTCGCTGGTGAAGGCGATGAAGATGATCCCGGTCGAATGCGTCGTTCGCAACGTCGTCGCGGGCTCGATGGCGAAGCGCTACGGCCTCGCCGAGGGGACGCCGCTCGCCGAACCGGTATTCGAGTTCTTCCTGAAAAGCGACGCGCTGCACGATCCGCTGTGCAACGACGACCACATCCGCGTGCTCGGCTGGGCGAGTGCCGACGAGATCGCGCAGATGAAGGCGTTGACGCACCGCGTCAACGAGGTGCTGAAACCACTGTTCGTGAGCGCCGGCATCGTCCTCGTCGACTACAAGCTCGAGTTCGGCCACCCGCTCGACGACCCCCGGGGTCCGGTCACGCTGGGCGACGACTTCACGCCCGACGGCTGCAGGCTCTGGGACGCGAAGACCAACGAGAAGATGGACAAGGACCGGTTCCGCCGCGACCTCCCTGACGTCATCGCGCACTACCGCGAAGTGGGAAGGCGGATCGGCGTTCCGCTCTGCTGAGCGTTGCTCCATTGAATGGAAGACGTCGCAATTCCACCGTCGTCCCCGCGAAGGCGGGGACCCAGCGACTTTCGAGGAACGACACTGGGTCCCCGCC
>JBKKAZ010000218.1:0-3918 GCA_046714435.1 Casimicrobiaceae bacterium | reverse complement strand
GGAGCTTCTCCTTGCACCAGGCAACATCCATCTGCAGCATGGTGAGCGCGCCGCCGAGTTCGTCATGCAACTCGCGCGCGATGCGGGCTTTCTCGTCCTCCCGTGTCATGTGCGCGGCGGTCCCGAGTTCGCGCAGCTCCTCGCGCGAGCGACGGATCTCGGCTTGCGCGCTCGCGCGCTCGGTGACGTCGCGAAGAATCACCGTGTAGAAAGTTGCGCCCGATTCGGACAGTTTCGAGATCGACGCGTCGATCGGGAATTCCTCGCCGTTGCGCCGCCGTCCGATGACGATGCGCTCGCCGCCCATCCGGCGCGACTCGACGTCCCCGGCCCCGAAACGCTCGACGTGGGCGCGATGCGCTTCCCGGAACCGTTCCGGTATCAGCGCGGCGAGCGGCGTTCCGATGACCTCGTCGCGCTGGCACCCGAACATGCGCTCCGCGGCGGCATTGAACAGCACGATCCGCTGGCTCCCATCCACGGTGATGATGGCGTCCATCGCCGACTCCACCAGCCCGGCGAGTCGCGCTTCCAGATCGTGAACGTGGCGATCAATGGCGGGTTCCATGGATGGGGGCGGTGGCTAAGGCGTTCCAGGCGCTGCGCGGCCCACACTCCGGTGGCCGGCGGCGCAGCCTCGACGCGGCAAGCCGCGAGTCGTGACCCGGGTGCCCTCCATGCGCAGGTTCCGATGAATGCGCAAGTTTAACCCGCAACGCTGGCGGACCCGGCCGCCCAAGGAAGAAGCCGATCCCACGCTTCGCTCTGGATGGCACCGGCGGGCAGATCTCACGCTTCGCTCGGAATGACACCCGTGGGCAGGTCCCTCGGCAGCGATGACACGGACTGGCGTTGCTGCACGCGAATTTCGACAGCCTGTTCGACCGAGCTGCAGCGCCTGCGCCGATCGACGCGCGGCCGCCAAAAAGGAAAAGGCCCCGTCGATCCGGGGCCTTTTCGCGCTGCCGAGCCGCGCTTACGAACGGCGTCGCAGGAACAGATACCCGCTGCCGGCGAGCAGGATCGCCATCAGGATCATCGCCCACTCGGACATCGTCGGAATCTCGGTCGAAGCGCCGCTGCCAACCACGACGCCGCTCAAGGTCAGCGTATTGGTTTGAACGCCGTTGGTCGCCGGCGCCCAATCCGCGCTGGGGTTAACGATGGGAATGTAGGTAAAGCGGTAGTCGCCGGCCGTCAGGTTGTTGAATTGCACGCCCTGCCACTTGGTGCCGCCGGTATTGTCCTCGTCGGTCGGACAAAGGCCATTGGGGAGCCGGTTGCAAGCGAAGAAGTTATTGACCCCATCGATCAGCAGCGGCGGCTTGACCCCGACGGACAGCGAGAACGGAACCGTCGTGCTCGGATAGGGGTTGCCGTTGATGCCGACAAGGTTGAAGCTGCCCTCGAAAAACGGCGCGCTAAAGCCGTGCCACGACTGGAACCAGAAGGTGACGGAACCGGGACCGGAATTGTGGTAGCCGATGGCCTTGGTGTGAGCGCTTGCGCCTCCTGTGGCCAGGACGAGCGCTGCACCGACGACTGCCAGAAAAGTTCGCATGATGATCTTCCTGTCTTGAGGCGGATTTGGATGGGCGTGCAAACCTTGCAATGCCAATGCATGTGCTTGCCTTTTGAGGGTAGCAGCGCGCGAGGCGGCCGGGCAAGGAGATTTGCGGCGGAAGGCGGCTTTGACCCAGCGCATGCAACGTATTGCGCGCGCAGCACACCTTGATTCATGACATGGGAATAATGTCCATGTCATAGGCGCGCTCACGACCCTCGAAAGATGTACAGCACACCAAGCGACCTAACGCTGCGATGCACGCTGCCGGCTCGAACTCGGATTCCGTGCCGCCGACGCCCGCGCTATGCGAGCAGCGCGCTCGCCGATCGACCGCCAGAACGCCGGGCTATGAGGGGCGATTTCAACGTCTCGAGGGTGTGCGCCGGCGAGGTCCCAGGTCGCGACGTCGAGTTCGGTCGCCGATCCGGCCTTCGGCGATAGCCTCGATTTATCGGCACGGACGCAGTCCCAAAGGACTTTGTGTAGACTACAAATAGACCATTTTTCGCGAACTCCACGCCGCGTCGCGTCGCGCGGGAGATTGGTGTCGCCGAACTCTCTCGGTCCCGACAGGCTGTGGTGGAATCCCAACACGCGCGACCATGTCGGCACTCGCGGCGATGGCCCGAGATCAACCTTCCGCGGAGACCCGTTCCTGCGGTGCAGCCACAGGCCGGCCTCGCGCGGTTCGACATCGAAGGCGACAGCGAGCTCGGCACGCTGCTGGAACGAGGCGGCTTCGACGAGATCGACTGCTACGACGGCCACGACGAACCGGGCGAGGCTGGTCGACAACCAGTTGAGCTTGGCCATCGACACGCAGGTCGACCAGATCGAGCCGGCGCGTGGCGACAAGACGCGCATCCTCGCGACTTCGGGCGGCGCGCGGAATCCGCTGTTGCCCGAGGTGGCCGACCTGCCGAGTCCCGATTGCGCGGCCGGATTGTCTTGCTCGAAAGCCGGCCCGCGCCCCGCGTCGTGCTGGACCTGCCAGGGAGCGACCGGAGCGGTTTGACCTGGATCAACGCGGGGCGCCGGGCGCCCGACCATTCTTGTGGCATGGTCGGGATCCGCGACTCCCGGGGGCCGCCTTGCGCCCGCCCGCGTCGCATGGGAGCATTCTCCGAGGAATTCCTGCCCTGTCACTGACCCAAACGCCGGGAGACCGCTGACATGAATCGCACCATGCATCGATGGATTCCATCCACTCGGACGACTCGCGTGCTGGCGAGTCTGGCAGCCGCCACGGCGATGGCCTGCGCGCCGCTCGCCCAAGCGGCGGAGTATCCGTCGAAGCCGATCACCATCATCGTGCCGTTCTCGGCGGGTGGGCCGACGGACACCGTGGCCCGCCTGCTCGGACAGGCGATGGGTGCCGACTTGAAGCAAACCATGATCGTGGAAAACGTGGCTGGCGCGGGCGGCACGGTCGGCGCCGGTCGCGCCGCGCGTTCCGATCCGGACGGCTATACGGTCTTCCTGCACCACATCGGCCAGTCCACGGCGCCCGCGCTCTATCGCAAGCTGCCCTATCACGCGGTCGACGACTTCGCGCCCATTGGCCTCGTGACCGACGTCCCGATGACGCTGGTCGCGCGTGGCAATTTCCCGGCCAAGGACCTCAAGGAACTGGTCGACTACGTCAGGAAGAACAAGGACAAGGTGACCTATGCCAACGCCGGCCTCGGCGCAGCCTCGCACCTGTGCGGCATGCTGTTCATGACCGCGATCGACACCGACCTCACGACGGTGCCGTACAAAGGCAC
Source organism: Casimicrobiaceae bacterium (assembly GCA_046714435.1). Lineage (GTDB taxonomy): Bacteria > Pseudomonadota > Gammaproteobacteria > Burkholderiales > Casimicrobiaceae > VBCG01. The sequence continues at coordinate 585 of JBKKAZ010000218.1, read as the reverse complement.
GGGCCCGGCAATGAACGACCTCCTGGGCGGCAAGGTGGACTTCATGTGCGACCAGACCACCAACACCACCGGCCAGATCAAGGCCGGCAAGATCAAGGTGTACGCGGTGACGACGAAGCAGCGCGTACCTTCGCTGCCGGACGTCCCGACCGCCGCGGAAGCCGGGCTCCCCAACTTCGAAGTCGGCGTCTGGCACGGCCTGTACGCGCCGAAGGGAACGCCGAAGGCGATCGTCGACCGGTTGAACGCGGCGCTCAAGATCGCACTGAAGGATCCGACGCTGAAGCAACGCTTCGCCGATCTGGGCACCGAGCCTGTTGCCGACAACCTCGTGACCCCCGAGGCGCTCAAGTCGCACCTCACCGCGCAGATTGCCGTGTGGGCGCCGATCATCAAGAAGGCGGGCGCGTTCGCGGACTGATCCGCGGCGACTTTGGAATAATCGAAAACGAAAGGCCGGGACACCCCGGCCTTTCTTTCCTTCGCAGTTTTCGATCGCGCCGTCCACGTCGACGCGAGCATGGAGCGCCGCTGAAGGAGGGATCGTCTTGAGTTCGCTCATCCGCAATCCCAAGGATTTTTCCG
>JBKKAZ010000217.1:0-4007 GCA_046714435.1 Casimicrobiaceae bacterium | reverse complement strand
CCGGCTGTCGGTGATCGTCACGTCCACGTAGGAGCTGAAGGAGAGCGCCCCACCCCGGCCGTTGAGCAATACCGGTTGCACCCGGTTGCCGCTGAACAGGCTGTTGGTGATGTTCACCGCAACTGGGGTGGTCCGGGTGCCGGCACAGGTCTCGCCAACGTGCACCGCCCCACCCTGGGTAGTGCCGGTCGTAGGCACGAAGAGCGGCTTGGCGAGGTTGTCGATGAACTGGGAGTTGTTGATCGTCAGCGTCTGCCCCGGGTACTGCATGAAAAAGCCTATGCCCCCACCTTGCTTCGCGGCATTGTCGCGGATCACCATCGAGTCGAGCGTCAGGCTGTGAACCGAGCTGATCGCGCCACCGCTGTTGTCGGTGTTGCGGTGGGCGTTGCGAAGCGTCAGACCCGAGATCGTGACCGCATAGTCAGTGGGTCCGGTGAGCGCAGGGCAAGCGGGCGCGGCAGCGTCGTTGACCAGAAAGATCCGGTTGTTCGCGTTGCCGTCGATGCTCAGGCTCGCGGCACCCGGACCCGTGATCGTCACCGGCCCGAAGATGGAAAGCTGCCCGGTGGTCAGGACGATCGTTCCGGCGACGGTGAAATTGACGGTGTCGACGTCCGGCAACGCGTTGGCCTGGTTGAGCGCGTCGCGCAGGCTGCCTGCTCCGGAATCGTTTAGGTTGGTGACGGTGAAAGTCGCGGCTTGCGACGAGATGGCGAAAAACAGCAACAACAATCCCAGCGGGCGATACCCCACGCAGTTTCCCTTCGGTTTGGTTTGCAGCGGATCGGACGGGAAGCGGAACCTGACAGCATTGACCGCGTTTGTCAATCGTCGCCGCCGCAAGCCCGCGATCCGTGCGTTGGTCGAGATTGTTTCGAAGGCCCTGTCGGGGCGTGGCGATGGCACCGCGCTCCGGCACCCCCCCATGAAAAAGGCGGCTCGAGGCCGCCGTCACGCCCTGCTCGATGCCGCAGCGCTACTTCCGCACGCTGGTATTCGAGCTGCTTGACGCGGACGCCGCCGGATGCGCGCGCGCCGACGTCGCAGCCGCTGCTGCGGCGCTGGCGTTGGCATCCGAGATCGCCTTGAGTTCGCGCCAGCGCAGCCTGTCGGCGTCGTAACGGGCGACGATCATGCCCTGCTCGCGGAGCTTGACTTCGATCAGCGCCGCGGTTTTTGCCAGCTCGCTGTCGTTGGCTTCGAGTTCGCGCTCGAGCGCGGCGGGCAGCGCCTTGCCCCCCGCCTTCGCCTTGCGCAGCTCGAGATCCTCGCGGCGTTTCGTGAGCTGTACGGTGTAGGCACGCGAGGACGCGATCTGCGCGTCGATGGTGGCGACGCCCCGGCTCTTGGCGAGTTCGATGTCCGCCTCGGTGGTGTACGACTGCATCAGCGCCCGGTCGCGCCGCGCGGTCTCTTCCTGCGCCTTGGCGTTCACGCGCGCCAGCTCGGCCTCCTCCTCGCGAGCGCGGATCTGCTCGGGCGTGGGCGGCGGGTCAATCTTCTTCACCGGGCGCGCCTGCTTGTCGAGTACCGTGCTGCCCTTGTTCACGCCTTCGGTGGGCATCTTATCGGTGTAATGGACCACGCCCTTGTCATCGACCCATTTGTAGGTCGCGCCGCGCGCTGTAGATGACAGCGAAGTCAGGACAATCGCCAGCGCCGCCACCAGCAGTGGCAGGATGACTTCGCGCGGCTCGATTGCTCGAACCCGGCTTTGACGGGTTTCGAGGGGCTGCGCGCCGGCCTGGGATTCACGCGTCCGTTTCACGGTGTTGCTTTCAAGCATGTAGCGTTGGATTGCGATCCCTGCCGAATCGTTCCGCCGGCGTCACGGCCTTGCGCCGCCCGCACCCGCTCCGTACGCCGCACGGTAGGCGGCCACCTGCGGCGCGAAGCGCTCGAGGTCGGCGCGCCCGGCGACGAACGCCATCACATCGTCCAGTGTGGCGATGGCAACCACCGGCACGCCGAACTGCGTCTCGAGCTCCTGCACCGCCGACGCGCTGCCCTGACCTTTTTCCATGCGATCGAGCGCGATCAGCACCGCCGCAGGCTGGCCGCCCTGCGCCCGGATCAGCTCGATCGATTCGCGCTTGGCGGCGCCGTCGGTGATCACGTCGTCCACGATGACCACCCGACCACGGAGCGCGGGCCCGACGATCGTGCCGCCCTCGCCGTGATCCTTCTGCTCCTTGCGGTTGTAGCTGAACGGCAAATTGTGACCTTTTTCGGCAAGCGCAATGGCTGTCGCCGCCGCCAGGGTGATCCCCTTGTACGCCGGTCCGAACAGCTGGTCGAAGGCGATGCCCGAGGCGATCAGCGCATCCGCGTAGTACCCGCCGAGCCGCCGAAGGCTCTCGCCGTCGTCGAACAATCCTGCGTTGAAAAAGTAAGGGCTCTTGCGACCCGATTTGGTGACGAATTCTCCAAAACACAGCACTTCACGTGCCAGTGAAAATGCCAGGAAGTCCTGCCGGAAGGCGTGCATGCGAGTCGCCGGTTGCGCTGACTGGGAAGTATAGCGATCCCCCGCACCTGCGACGCGTGCGCGTCGCCCGTAATCGCTTGGCACTCGGGTAAACTCGCCGCCCGTCGTCGAATCGCCTACCGGGCCTCTCCGTGCGAATCATTACGCTCAACGTCAACGGCATCCGTTCGGCGGAACGCCGCGGCCTCGCCCACTGGCTGGTGCGCGGCGCGCCGTGGGACGTGCTGTGCCTGCAGGAAATCAAGGCCCTGTCCGACCAGGTCCCGGCCTCGATGCGCGTACCGAGGAAATCCGCCGGCCATTTCAGCCCTGCCGAGCGCAAGGGGTACGCCGGCGTCGCGCTGTACGCCAGGCACGCGCCCACGATCCGGGCCGGTTTCGATTGTGCGGAGTTCGACTGCGAGGGCCGCTATCTCGAAGCCGACTTCGGCGATTTGTGCGTGGCCAGCGTGTATTTGCCCTCCGGCTCGGCCGGGCCGCACCGCCAGGCCTCGAAATTCCGATTCCTCGAAGCGTTCCTGCCGCACCTTCGGAAGCTGCGCAAGCGCACCTCGAAGGAGATCATCCTCTGCGGCGACTGGAACATCGCGCACCAGCCGATCGACCTCAAGAACTGGCGCAGCAACCAGAAGAACTCCGGATTCCTGCCCGAAGAGCGCGCGTGGCTCTCCCAGGTCTTCGAAGAGGTCGGCTTTGTCGACGTGTTCCGCAAACTCGATGCGCGCCCCGACCAGTACACCTGGTGGTCGAACCGCGGGGCCGCGTGGGCGAAAAACGTCGGCTGGCGCATCGACTACCAGATCGCCACGCCCGGCATCGCGGCGAAGGCGCGCGCCGCCTCGATCTACAAGGCGAAACGGTTCTCGGATCATGCGCCGCTGGTCATCGACTACGACTACGAGCTTTAAGAGCGGGGACTAGGGGCTGGGGGCTAGGGAGCGGTTGGTCGATTCGTTGCGAAGTTGCAGATGGCGAAATGTTCGGATTGGCACTCCGGTCGCTTCTCTGCAGTGCGCCCCCGAGCCCCTAGCCCCGAGACCCTAGTCCCTCACAACATGATCCGCCTCACCAACCTCACCCTCGCCCGCGGCGCGAACCGCCTGCTCGAAGGCGCAACGTTGACCGTGCACGCCGGCCAGCGGGTGGGCCTGGTGGGCCCGAACGGCAGCGGCAAGTCGAGCCTGTTCGCGCTGCTGCGGGGCGAACTCCAGGCCGAGGCCGGCGACGTCGAATTGCCTGCCGCGTGGGCGATCGCGCATGTCGCGCAGGAAACGCCCGCGGTCGACACCTCCGCGCTCGATTTCGTCCTCGACGGCGACGCCGAGCTGCGCGAGATCGAAGGCGCGCTTGCTGCGGCCGAACGCGAGCACATCGCCGACGGGCACGCGCTCGCCGAATTGCACCATCGCTTCGAAACGATCGGCGGCTACGCAGCGCGCTCCCGCGCCGCCGCGCTGCTTGCCGGCCTCGGCGTTACCGAAGCGCGTCAGGGCGAACCGGTCGCGAACTTCTCCGG
>JBKKAZ010000216.1:0-8153 GCA_046714435.1 Casimicrobiaceae bacterium | reverse complement strand
CCTCCTCGACGTAGGCATCGACGAGGACGTCCTGCGGCGGGTGGTGCATGCAGCGCTGGGTGCGTGTGTGCACGTAGTTGCCGCCGCACCAATCGCGCGGCGCCGCTTCGAGCATCAGCACCGACACGCCGGCCTCGCGCGCCGTCAGCGCCGCGCACAGCGCGGCGTTGCCGCCACCGATCACGAGCACGTCGATCATCCGGGGCTCCGGTAGGCGCGCCGGCTCATCCTGCCAGATGCCCGAGCGGCAACGCGGTGGTGTCCTTCACCGTCTCCAGCACAAACGAAGACTGCACGTTGACCACGACCGGCAGCGCGAGCACCTTTTCCATCAGGAACTTCGAATAGTGCTCGAGATCAGGCGCGACCACCTTGACCGAATAGTCCCATTGTCCCGACAGCGCGTGGCAGCTGAGCGCCTCGGGCCAGAGTTGCACCGCATTGCGAAACGTCGAGCGCGCGTGCTCGGCCTGCTTGTCGAGCATCACTTCCAGATAGGCGATCAACCCGAGGCCGACGGCCTTAGGGTCGACGATGGCTGCGTAGCGCGCGATGACACCGGCCTCCTCGAGCCGACGCAGCCGCCGCAACGTCGGGGCGGGTGAGAGTGCGATCTGCGGTGCGAGGTCGGCCACCTGCATGCGGCCAGCTTCCTGAAGCAGCTCGAGCAGGCGGCGGTCGGTGCGGTCGAGCGCCGCAGCAGCGGATGGTGGCATTGGCGGTTTTGTTGCCAGGAATTAGCCCAAGACGCGTAAATATTGCGTCAAATCGATAAATCACGCAACTATCAGTCGCCCAGTACCCTGCGCGCGCCGCTAAACTCGCCCATTTACCCGCGACCCACTTGCGAAGACGCACATGGCAACCAGCACCCCGCAAGATCTCTGGGACAACCCGCTCGGGACCGACGGCTTCGAGTTCATCGAGTACGCAGCTCCCGACCCGGCAGCACTCGGGCGACTGTTCGAGCAGATGGGCTTCTCGGCCGTCGCGAAGCATCGCAGCAAGGACGTGCTGCTCTACCGCCAGGGGGAGGTCAATTTCATCGTCAACGCCGAGCCGGACAGCTTCGCGCAGTCGTTCGCGCGCGTGCACGGCCCGTCGATCTGCGCGATCGCGTTCCGCGTCAAGGACGCGGCACACGCCTACCGGCAGTGTGTTGCGCACGGCGCGTGGGGTGTTCAGAGCCATCCGGGGCCGATGGAACTCGCGATTCCGGCCATCAAAGGTATCGGCGACTCGCTGATCTATCTCGTCGACCGTTACCCTGGCGCCGCGGGCAACGCGGGCAGCAACGTCTCGATCTACGACATCGATTTCGTGCCGCTGTCCGGCGCCGATCCGCATCCGAAAGGCGCGGGCCTCACCACGATCGACCATCTGACCCACAACGTGCACCGAGGCCGGATGGACGAGTGGGCGGGCTTCTACGAGCGCCTGTTCAATTTCCGCGAGGTGCGCTACTTCGACATCGAAGGCAAGCTGACGGGGCTCAAGTCGAAGGCGATGACCTCACCCTGCGGGCGCATCCGCATCCCGATCAACGAATCGTCGGACGACAAGAGCCAGATCCAGGAATACCTGTGGGCCTACCACGGCGAAGGCATCCAGCACGTCGCCCTCGGCACCGAAGACATTCACGCCACGGTCGAGAATTTGCGGACCCGCGGCGTCGATTTCCAGGACACGCTCGACACCTACTATGAGCAGCTGGCGACGCGCCTTCCCGGTCACAGTGAGGATGTTGGTCGGCTGAAGCGCAACCGCATCCTGCTCGACGGGGCGCCCGTGGAAAACGAAATGCTGCTGCAGATATTCACCCGGACGGTGATCGGCCCGATCTTTTTCGAGATCATCCAGCGCAAGGGCAATGAAGGCTTCGGCGAGGGCAATTTCCGCGCACTGTTCGAGTCGATCGAGCTCGACCAGATCCGGCGCGGCGTCATCTAGCCGCTGGTGCGGATCGGGAAGCAGTTCCCGCGCGGCGCTCGCCCCCTTGTGTCATCCAGCGAAGCGAAGGATCTGCTGTTGCCGTGCGGTCGAAGGAAGAAGCAGATCCCACGCTTCGCTTGTATGGTCCGAGGTGGCACTTCCGGGGATAGAGTGGGAGTGCCGGGGTGGAGGGACGTCGCTTCGCATCTGCCGTTGATCAGACGGACAGACTTCCAGAGAGATCTCCCACCCACCACACCAACGTCGATGAGGAATCTAGCGGCACCGGAGCGTGACCGCCGATTAGGTCGCAAGCTAACGCTGGTGGGTGTCCACCCCGACTGCTCAACCCTACACCGGAGAGGAGTCGCCATGCAAATCGTTCTGGACCTGGGTGCGGATGTCGATAGTCGTTACCTGGTGGTGACCTGCGCGGCGCACTGTTTTGCGCCGCAACGCATCGCCAATGAGCGCGGCGCCATCCGCAGGTGGTTGCGCGGCGTGCCGCGCGGCAGCCGGCTGGGGATGGAGGCCAGCGGTGGCTACCACGAATTGCTCGCCGACCTCGCCCATGCGGCGGGATTGCAGGTATTCGTACTCAATGCCCGCGACGTGCGCCGCTACGCGCAAGGGGTGGGTCGGCGCGGCAAGACCGATCGCGTCGACGCCGAGGTGATCGCCCGCTACGTGGCGCGCGAACATGTCGAACTGCGTGCCTATACGCCGCCCAGCAAAGAGCAGCGTGCGTTGAGTCGGCTGATCAAGCGGCGTGCCAAGTTGGTGGCCATCAAGGGTGCGCTCACCCAGAGTCTGCGCGGCCTGCCCGGCGTGCGGCAGGAACTCCAACAGGTCACCACCCGGCTCGAGCGCCTGATCGACCAAGTCGAGGCGCTGATGCACCGCAGCTTGCAGCAGCTGCCGGCCGCACACCAGGCGGCGCAACAGATCGCCACCATCCCCGGCTTCGGCCCGCTCGGCAGTACCTGCCTCGGCCACGCCTTCACCCGACTTCCCTACGCCAACAGCGATGCCGTCATCGCCCAGACCGGATTCGATCCGCGACCCGATGACTCGGGCAAGAAACACGGCCGTCGCCGGTTGAGCAAACGCGGCCCCGGCGAGCAACGCCGGCTGCTGTTCAACTGCGCCATGTCCGCTGCCAAGACCAAGTTGTGGCGACCCTACTACCTCGCACAGCGGGCCAAGGGTTTGAGCTCGACCGCCGCCATCGTCATCCTCGCCCGCAAGATGGTTCGCGTCGCCTTCGCCCTCGTCAAGCACAACGCCCCCTTCGACCACACCCGCCTTCGGCTGGCCACTTGACAGAAACCATAGAATCTCGGGATGACACAGTTTGGGTTACCGGCTCGGGATGACACAGTTTGCGTTACCGGCTCGGGATGACACTGGATGGAGTAGCGGCGTGCGCATTTCAACAGACAGCTAATGGTGGAGTGAACAGGGAGGCGATGATGGCAAGCGCGTACACCGGGAAGGTCGTCGTAGTCTCCGGAGGCAGCCGTGGCATCGGTCGCGGCATTGCCGCGGCGTTCGCGGCGGAAGGTGCGCAGACGGTGCTCGCAGCTTCATCGCAAGCGAATCTGGATGCGGCGGCCGACGCGATTGCCCGCGATGCCGCCTTGCGGCCGGATGTCTGCGCGGCGGATCTGCGCAGAGCGGACGGCTGCGAGCAGGTGTTCCGTTTCGTCTTGCAGCGGCACGGGCGCTGCGACATCCTGGTCAACTCGGCGGGAGCCACGCGTGCCGGCGCGTTCATGAGCCTCTCCGAGGAGTCGTGGCAGGACGGCTTCGCACTCAAGTTCTTCGGCTGCGTGCGACTTTGCGCCCTGTTCTGGCCGCTGCTGCGGACGGCGCACGGCCACGTCGTCAACATCATCGGCGGCGCCGCGCGCACGCCGGACCCGGAGTTTCTGATCGGCGGGTCGGTCAACGCGGCGATGCACAACTTCACCAAGGGCCTTTCGGGCCTGGGCAAGCGCGAGGGCGTGAACGTCAACGCCATCCTGCCCGGCATGACGGAAACCGAGCGCGTGGAGCAACTGTTCCGGCAACGCGCCGAGGCCGCCGGCACGTCGGTCGACGAAGTGCGGGCCGCGCTTATCGCCAAGGATGGGCTCGCGCGATTGGGCAAGCCGGAGGACGTGGCGACCCTCGCGCTGTTCCTGTGCTCGGAAGGCGCCCGGCATGTCCAGGGAACGGCAATTGCAGTGGATGGCGGTGCAACGCCGGGACTTCATTGATGGTCGAGGTGACCGTGGCAGGCGTCGCGACCAGCGCTCGCCGCGCGCGGCGCCGCGACGTGGCGCGTTGCTGCGCGGAGGACGGGGCATGGCAACGATGAGACCGGCAGCCTGCGTCATGGGGTGGCCCGTGAAGCAGTCGCGCGCGCCGATCATCCACGGCTACTGGATCGAAAAACATCGGCTCGACGCCGATTTCCGTCTCGAGGCCGTGCCGCCGGAGGAATTTTCGGACTTTCTCGCGCATCTCGCCGAGCGCGGCTATGTCGGCGGATCGGCGACGATGCCGCACAAGGAAATGGTACTGAAGCTGACCGAGGCCGATGCGCGAGCCACCGCGATCGGCGCCGCCAACGTGATCTGGCTCGATCAAGGCAAGCTTCGCTCGACGAACTCCGATGTCGTCGGCTTCATCGTCGCGCTGGACGAGTCTTCGCCTGGCTGGGATCGGCGGGCCGGCAAGGCTGTCGTGTTCGGTGCGGGGGGCGCTGCGCGCGCGGTCGTCTACGGGCTGCTGGAACGCGGCGTGCCGCGCATTCATGTGCACAACCGCACCGCGGCGAAAGCGGAGGCCTTGCGCGAACGCTTCGGCCCGAAGGTCATTCCCACTGACGCCGAAGCCCTTCCGGCAGCGCTCGACGGCGCCGGCGTCCTCGTCAACGCCACGTCCTCCGGCATGGTCGGCTACCCGGATCTCGATGTCGACCTGTCGGCGCTGCGCAACGACGCGGTCGTCGCCGACGTCGTCTACGTGCCCCTCGAAACGGGCCTTTTGAAGCGGGCGCGGGCGCGCGGCCTGGCGGTCTCGGATGGGCTTGGGATGTTGCTGCATCAGGGTACCCTCTGCTTCGAGAAGTGGTTCGGCGTGCGGCCGGTGGTCACTCCCGACCTGCGCGAATGGGTCGAGCAGGCCCTGCGCACACCGTGACATGGCCGAGCCTTCGACGGGCCCCGACTCCGACTCGTCGCCGTGAGCGATGACAGTTGCCATGCTTGAACCCCGGCGCTTGTCGATTCATCAGGTGACGCTGTTGCAGCAATGCACCACGCCGCAATTCGTCGCCGCGCTGACCCGCAACGGCGTCCCGTGTACGAGCCTGTGGCGCGAAAAGACGCTAGAGTTCGGCGTCGAGCGGACCGCGCGACTCATCGCCGACAACGGCATCGTCCTGTCCGGCTACTGCTTCGCCGGCCTGATCACGTCGCCGGACCGAGGCGAGGCCGCCAACGCCCGGGATGACGTCCGCCGTGCGCTTGACGAGGCTGCGGCAGTCGGGGCGCCCTGCCTCGTTTTCGTGGCGGGCGGGGTCGATCCGCGCGACAAGAACATCGCCGATGCACGCACTCGCGCCCTCGACGGCGTCGCCGAACTCGTTCCCCACGCGCGCAGCGTCGGCGTCAAGATCGCGCTCGAACCGCTGCATCCGATGATCTGCGCCACGCGGTCGGTGCTCTCCACCGTGAAGCTTGCCAACGAGTGGTGCGACCGCCTCGGCGCCGACGACATTGTCGGCATTGCCGTCGACACGTATGCCGTATGGTGGGATCCGGAGATCGAGCCCGAAATCGCGCGTGCCGGCAAGCGCATCTGCTCGTTCCACGTGAGCGACTGGCTGGCCGACACGCAGGACTTGCGTCTCGACCGCGGCATGATGGGCGATGGGGTGATCGACCTGCCGGCGCTGCGCCGGAAGGTCGAAGCGGCCGGCTACGACGGCTACATCGAGGTCGAGATCTTCTCGCAGCGCAATTGGTGGCGGCGCGATCCCGACGAGGTCATCGGCGTGATCAAGGACCGCGTTCAGAGTGCGGTCTAGATGAACGAGATTGCTTTCGGATTGATCGGTGCCGGCGTGATCGGTCGCGTGCATGCGCGAAACATCGCCGCCCGCCCGGACACCAGGCTGCGTTGGGTGGTCGATAACGATGTGCCCCGCGGCAACGAGCTCGCCGCCGCGTACGGCGCCCGCTTTTCCGTGTCGGTCGACGAAATGCTCGCCGACCCGGCGGTGCAGGTGGTGGTGATCGGTTCATCGACCGACGTCCACGAGGCCCACCTGCTGGCCAGTGTCCGTGCCGGCAAGGCGATCCTGTGCGAAAAGCCGATCGCGGACAGCCTCGAGCGCGCCAGGAACTGTCTCGACGCGGCGCGCGCGGCCAACACGCTCGCCGCCATCGGTTTCAACCGCCGCTTCGACGTGCATCATCGGGCGGTCTATGACCGCGTCCGCGCCGGCGAAATAGGCGCCGTCGAAACGGTGCACATCGTATCCCGGAGTTCAGAACCCTCGCCACCGCTCGCCGCGCATCGCGCCGGTGGCATGCTGCGCGAGAAGGGAACGCATTTCTACGATCTGGCGTACTGGATGGCGGGTTCCGAACCCGTCCAAGTCTACGCGGCCGGCGGCTGCCTGTTCGACCTGGGGTACGCCGCGTACGGCGACGTCGACACGGCCGCGCTGACGCTGCGGTTCGCATCGGGCGCGCTCGCGACGTTCAGCTTCAGCCGCCGGACCGCCTACGGTTATGACGAGATGATCGAGGTGTTCGGATCGAAGGGCATGCTGCAGTCGCGCCGGCAGCGGCAGCGCGGCGTGTCGCTCTACCAGGGCGACAAGGTCGTCGACGACGGCATTCATCCCGGCTGGTACGAGCGTTTCGCGCCGACCTACGTGGCGGAGCTCGATGCCCTCGTGACGGCCGTCCGATCCGGGGCCGCGGTCGAACCGGACCTGGTCGACGGCATGAGAGCGCAAGCGGTCGCCGAAGCGGCCGTCGAATCGCTCGTCCAGGGCAGGCCCGTCGACATCACCAACATCTGGCAAGGCACACGGGCTTGACCGCAAGTGGCAGCGTCAGGGGGCCATCATCACCGGCGGCGCGCGGGTGATCGGCCCACCGCCGCGTCGCCCGCTATGCCTGCGCGCTGTTGCTTGCGCGCATCTACGAAGTGTTCCCGCTCCGTTGCACCGACTGTGGCGGCGCGATGCGCATCATCACCTTCATCACCGATGCCCCCACCGTGCGCAACCTCCTCGCCCACCTCGGCGAGCCGATAGCGCCACCCCGGATCGCGCCGGCGACCGCCATGCGCCTGCGCGGGCACGCCCGCGCAGGCGGGTTACCCGCACCCGGCGCAAAAACGGCCCCGCGGCGACGCCCAACCACCCGATCTCCCCGTCAGCCCGGCCGCGTCAACCCGTGACGGGCGGCCTGATCCGCTAACGCTTCGTGGGGTTGAAATACCTATCCGTTAACTTGTTGATTTCAACTCGACTTGATAGATCCGGCTATCTCGACGTATTTGTTGCAGATTTAGAATTCTATCCATGGTTGTAACGCACAATTGACGAGAAATTATTTGTCACGTGCGGACGCGATGCTACGACGAAAAAACCTCCTGTAGCTCACGAAAACGTACCTTGACAAGCGGCCAAAGCGAAACAGGCAAAAACTTATTGGGAGCCGATAGTTATCTCGATGAACAGGCAGGCTCGTGGACCCGCCGGAGTGGCTCATTTCCCCGTTGTTGAGCATCCTGCCGCGGACGATAGAGCCGGCATCCGCATTGGGTCATCGTCGCGCTGGCATGACGATTGCTAAGATAACCGTCAATCGCCGTCGCCGCGATGTATAGGATCGCGCGCGGACTGAACGACACGGCGGCATACGCACCGGCAAATCGGATTAGGCCCGAACGCATGCACCCGCAAACCGTTTCGACGTGGATCCGCGCCCTCGGGCTGGGGCTGGCGTTCTGCGCGTCCGCGGCGTTTGGCGCGGTCGGTGTCAACAAGAGCTTCACCCCTAATTCAGTCGTCGCGGGGCAGGTGTCCCTGCTGACCATCGTTCTGCTCAATCCGAATCCGGCCATCGCGACTGGGGTCGCGCTGACCGATACGTTGCCGGTGAATGTCGTGGTCGCGAATCCGCTGACCATCGGCTCGAACACGTGCGGCT
>JBKKAZ010000215.1:0-37082 GCA_046714435.1 Casimicrobiaceae bacterium | reverse complement strand
TGTAAAAGCGGATCACCTGGTCCCCGCCCGCAGACTCATCGGTGAAACGCGGGCGTTTCTCCGCAGTCCGTCCGGCGATCTGGGCAAGCTCGCGCTCACGCGCGCTGATCAGCGCGAGACACTGCCGCAAGTCCTCGATCGTGCCGTCCGACAACGGATGGCGCATGCCGTGCGGCGTGGCGGTGTCCCTGATCACACCGGCGAGCGTCAGCTTCACGGCCTGCAGAATCCGCTCTTCCATCGAATGTTCCGAGTCGCTCATCGCGCGCGCCTCAAAGGTCCGACCACATGCGGATCAGGTTCAGGTAGGCGGCGTTCACCTGCGCGGTTTCCGCCGCCTCGGGCGCGCTCTGTAGCAGCTTCTCGCGCGCCGCGTTGAGTCCGTAGAGCAGCTCGCGCCGCGCCGGATCGCGCACCAGGCTCTGCACCCAAGTCACCGCCACCAGGCACGCGCCGCGGGTGACCGGGCTGACTTGGTGGATGCTGCCGGCCGGGTAGAGTACCGCGTCCCCGGCGGCCGATTTCACCACCTGCTCGCCGTAGGGCGTGCGTATCACCAACTCTCCACCATCGTACTCTTCCGGAGCATTCAGGAACACCGTGACGGCGACGTCCGCGCAGTACATCACGCCGTCTGTGCCCATGATCGGATCGTCGAGATGGCCGCCGTAGGCCATGCCGGGAATGAGGAGCAGCATGCGTATTCATGTATCGGGCTGCGGCATCGGCAGGCCGGCGAGCTTGCAGATCTCGCGAACAGGATCGGACGGGAAGAGGCGGTAGATGTGCTTCTCGTAGACCTTCCGGTTGCGGTAGTGCGGGCCACGGTGCTTTCCCAGCTCCAATACCATCTTGTGCATCGTCGGAAGGCTTTGGGTCTCCTGGTAGTAGTCGCGGAAGTACCAGATCAGCTCCCAGTGGTCCACATAGAGCTCGACCCCGTCGCGCCCCGCCAGGGCGCGCGCGAAGTCCTCGTTCCAGTCTTCCAGATCGAGTAGAAACCCTTGCTCGTTCGTCTCTATGACCTTGCCGTTGACGTTGAACTGCATATCCAAGCCCGCCTGACCATCGTACAAAAGTATAGCGAGCGCCATACGACGCCGTGGCCGCCGTGACGCGAGTCAACGAACGCTGGCGGCTGCCTGCCGGTAGCCGACACGGGCGGCCGGTCTAGGCGAAACAGATCCATGTCGTGGCGATGTACTTGACGCCCCTCTCCAGCGTGACGCCTCGATGCACGTGGGTCCAGAACGGCGGGAACAGAATCAGCTTGCCCTGCGCCGGCCGGATCGCGACCTCGTGAAGCGGAAACTCGGTCTCGCCGCCCGGCCCGGGGACATCGTTGAGGTACCAGATCGCGACCAGCTGGCGCTCGCTGAACGCCCCCGGGCCGGCGTCCACGTGCCAATGGTAATACTCGCCGGGCAGCGTGCGCTGCAGGTTGTAGCCGATGTCCTTGAAGGTGTTGGCGGCAAAGAACGGGAACTCGCGCGCGAACTCGTTGAACGTCGATACGAGTTGCTGCGACAGTGTCCGGTCGATGTCGCGCCAGTCGTCCCGCCCGCTGATGCGCAGGTCGGTCGAGCGCTTTACGTCCGGCGCCTCCTCCCCCGCCTGACCGATGCGCCCGGGATACTGCTGATCGGTGTGGGCCTCGAAGCGCCGGATCACCTCGAGGCACACGTCGGCCGGGAGCGCCTGCGTCACCTCATAGATGAAGCTTGAGGGTTTGACCTCGCGGATCCTCCCGCCGGAAAACGTCATCGCCTAGGCGTAAATGAGCTCGGTATTCTGAATCTCGCCGGCAGCGTCGATGTCCACGCCGATCGCCCCCGGCATGCGCAGCGCGATGTACCCCGCCATCAGCATGGCGGTGGCCTGGTTGTCGTTCATGATGCTGGTGAGGAGCTTGTCGGCGACGATCTGGCAGCGCTGCAGCCGGTCCGGCCTTTCCACGAACTCCCGGCTCATCTGCCAGCCGCGGTCCATGTCGTTGTCCAGCTTGGCGTGGAACTCGGCGGCCTCGCCCAGCAAATCCTCAGGCACTTCCACTGCGTAGACCTGTTCGCCGATAATGACTTTGAAGCGCATTGCTTCTCCGGGTGTTCGCGCGAGCGTAGCGCGACCGGGGGGGAGGGACAAGTACACGTGCATCGGGGCCGCGGTTGGTAGCATGAAGTTTGAAATCGGCTGCGCCATCCCTTACGATGCGCCTGTTCAACGCATTGAGGAGCGAGAGCAATGAACACCCCCTATTACGATGCCATCGATCAAATGCAGAAGAAGGACGTGGACCCGGAGTACATCAACGGCTGGGCCTGCGGCTTCCTGCACAATCCCAAGCGCGAGGAACAGCGTCTCAACGAAGCCTATGAGGCGGGCTATGCACACGGCCTGGAAAACAACGCCGCCGGCTTCGGCGCCTGGTTCAAGAAGTAGCGGCGCGGGAATCCTTTTCGGACAACTCACGCCATTTGCGTGCCTCGACGGGATCGCGCTCGACGCCTACGCCCTTCTCATACATCGTCGCGAGCGTCGCCTGCGATCCTGCCAAGCCCTGATCGGCGCCCAGCCGGAACCATCTGGCGGCCTCGGCAGGGTCGGCCTTCGTGCATTCACCCTGGAAATACATGAAGCCCAGGCTGTGCTGCGCCAGCGCAAAGCCCTGCTCGGCGGCGGCGTGCATCCACTTGACCGCGCTCGCGCAGTTTTTCACCATCCCCAAGCCCACCTGCGCCATGATCGCTACTCGGTACTGCGCCTGAGGATCGCCTCGTTCCGCCAGTGGCTCCAGCAACTGCCTGGCCCTCGCGAACTCCTTGGCCTCGAACGCGGCGATGCCGCTTGCCAATTCCATATCCAATCCTGACATGTCTCGCTCCCGGAATTATCATCGCTGACTCGAGCGCATCGACCACAGCCATGGCCATCATCAGCAGCCGCCCAACGATTGCGCTCGTCAAAACCCGCTGGCGCAAGAAAGGCAAGCGCACGCTGGCCGAGCGCGCCGGCGTGATCGGCGCGAACGTGTGGAAGATCGCGTTGGAGATCTTCAAGCACATGGAAAAAGAGGGATTCCGCTTCGGCTCGGACCGTCTAGTGACGGACGTACTCGCGGAGTTCATCGCCTTTCTTGTCCAGCTGGTCGACCGCGCGGTGTACGGGAAGCTGAACGACGCCGATCGCACCACACTCCTCCACGAAGTGGTCGGTCACCTGGCGGCGACCATGGACAACAATCAGCTCGACCTGTTCGGACCCGGAGAATACCGCAAGCCCTTTATCGACTTGCTCAACGCCCGCTTCATGGAGTACGCCGGCTTCGCGTATTCCGGGGGGGAGCCGGGCTCTCCCTGCCTGCTTTTTTTCGCTAGTCAGGTCTCCGATGCCATGGCGCGCAGCGACAACAAGTGGGTGGTCGAGCAGATGATGGACATCGAAGCGCCGGAAATGGTGCGCCTGGTCAGGAAGCTGGTCGATCAAGTATTGGATACGGCGCCTTGCTAGCGAACGAACCCCGCGCCCTCGCACGCCGAAGCATCCTCGAGCAGCGCTTCCATGGCGGTCTCGCGGGCGGCCGGGTCGAGCGCGAGCAGCCCTCGGGCCGTCGCCAGCCAGCGCTCCTTGCCTTCGTGCACGACCTGCCATAGCGGGTCGAGTGCGCCATCATGCAAAAAATGCTCGTAAGCCTCCAAGGCCTGCGGGAACAACTGGCGACGCGGGGCATCGAACGTGGCGAAATAGAAGTGGAGCGCCGGCAGGTTGGCGCGCTCGAGCAGCCGCGGCAGCGTCGAGAGGCAGTCGGCGAGAAGATCGCGCACTGCGCGCGCCAGCGACTCGCCCTTGGTACGCGCCACCGACAACGTCATGTCGCGCCATGCTTCGCCGAGCAGCTCGCCGGCCATCGCCTCGCCGAGCTCGTGGAGGATCATCGATTCCGCCTCGTTGTCGACCATGCGCTCAAGCGCCGCTTCGGTATCGGACTTGAACTCGTAGCTCGCCAGCGCGCGCGCCATCGCATTGTCCTGCTTGCGCCACTGCCACTCCTCGATCTTCTCCCATAAGTAGCGCCGCACCGACTCCAGGCGCGCAAAGATGGTTCGTCCCTGCAGCATTGCCGGCGGCGCGGCGAGTTCGCGTGCGTACTCGCAGGAGGAAGCCAGGATGGTGAAGCCGGCGCGCTCCTCCACTCGCTGCAAGCGCCCAAGGAAAAACATCGGTTTCTGAAACCGCCCGTAACCAGCGCTGTAGACGAAACCCTGCGGCACCAGCTCGCGGTTCGTAGCCCCGGCGTCGAAGGGATCGACGTCGCCGCGCGCCAGCGGCAGCGGCGAGAAATCCTCCGTTTCGATTCGGTCCCACTGCTGTTCCCGCGCATTCAGCCAATCGCCCAGGGCGTCCTTCGGCAGCGCATGCGCGAACGGCAGCTCGTGCTCCCAGCGATAGTACTCGCGCATCTTGAGCAGGAACGTGCACAGTCCGTAGTCGCCGGCGTGCCGCGCATCGGAGATGTCGCAGTTGTGCTGCACGACGTCGGTGAGCCGGGGAAGATTGCGCATGGCCGGGGCGGATCGTTATACTCAGTCTAGCACCGGCGGCACCGATCCTTGCCGCTGCGGGGGGACGTACCGATGACCAGCCTGATCGACGCGATCGTCGGCGCGGAAAACGGCGCCGCCAGGGACCCGAGGTTTCCCCACGCGCCGGAGGGCTGGACGCCAACGGCTGCCCTCGACGCCGCGACCAGCGAAGGATTGACGCTTGGCGACGAACATTGGGAGGCGGTTCGCGCGCTGCAGGAATACTACGCGAGGCACGACCCGAACCCGATCCACCTGCGCGAGATGCACGATGCGCTGGACGAGAAATTTCATCACGCTGGCGGCATCCGTCATCTCTACATGCTCTTTCCCGGCGGGCCGGTGGCGCAAGGTTGCCGCATCGCCGGGCTCAAGGCGCCTGCGGGGGCGATGGACAGGGGCTTCGGCAGCGTCGGGTAGCAGGCCGATGCAAAAGGCGTCCGGGAGTTCGGTGCGTGAAGGAATTGCTGAGTTGCGCCCTTTGCATCGGGATGGGATTCGGGCGGCCGCCAGATAGGAAACTGAGGGCGGCCCGTCGGCGCCCGCCGCCAACAGCACCAAACAACGCGCATCATGCGCGGCGCTGTGCATTCAGAACCATTTTGCGCCACGCTGCTAGCAGCAGCGTCCGCCCTAGCCGCGCGCGAGCGCACGCAGCGCCGTGCCGTCGCGCACCGTGATTCGCTCGCGCCCGAGTTCCACCCAGCCGCGGTCTTCGAACGAACGCAGCAGGCGGGTGACAATCTCGCGCACACTGCCCAGCTCGTCGGCGAGCGCCTGGTGGGTCGCGTGCACGGTGGCGTCGCGGCCGACGGAGCGCCCCGCGAGCAGGCCGGCGAGCCGCTGGTCCAGCTTCTGGTAGGCGATCGCCTCGACGAGCTGCATCAGCGTCGCGAGCCGCTCGCCGTACAGGCTGAACACGTGCGTGCGGAACGTCTCGTCCTCCGCGACCAACGCGCGGAACTCCACCGGCGGCACGATCAGAACTTCGACGTCGTCTTCGGCGACGCCGCGCGCCGCGTAGTCGGAATGGCCGAGCAGGCAGCTGCCCGAGAGCAGGCACGATTCGCCCGGCTTCACGCGGTAGAGCAGCAGCTCGCGTCCATTCGGATACTGCTGTAGCACGCGCACCGTGCCGGAAAGGACCAGCGGGAAGCCGACACAGGGCGCGTGCTCGCTGAACATCACCGTGCCGGCAGGCACGCGCCGTTGCAGGCTGCGCGAGGCGATGCGTTCCAGGATCGCCTCCGGCGCCCGGGCAAGCTCGGGAAACGCTGCGGCGAGCCGCGCGGCAGGCGGAGAAAGCGTGCGGGCGGTAGCGTCCATGGCCTGGGGCCAACGGGAGCGATTCTACCGTGGCGGGAACGGCGATCCGCCGCACAGGTCGCGGACCACCGAGCGCGCGACGCCGCGCTTCCCGCCTATCCGCCCTTCCTGTGACCCCGGTCACAGATTCTTCCCTGCCGTGCCGGTACAGTGCGCCTGTATCCAACGAGGGAGTCCATCATGGAAGTCGACGTCGGAAGTGCCGACCGGATCGTACACATCGTGCTCGGAATCGCGCTGATCTTGTTCGCGCTATTCTCGGAGAGCCCGTACCGCTGGTCGGGCCTGTTGGCGATCGTGCCGCTCGCCACCGGCTTCCTGCGCTGGTGCCCGGCCTACCTGCCGTTCGGCATCCGGACCTTTAAGACGCAGTGATGCGCACGCGTTCGTGGCCCGGCGCCGCGCTCGCGGTCGCGGCGCTTTTTGCTTCCCTCGTCGCCAATGCAGCGGCGCAAGGCGGACTCACGACGATCGTGGTCGCCTCGCGCGAGCTGCCGCAGACGTTCGCGGCGGAAGCTGTCGTCGAGGCGGTGAAGCAGGCGACGCTCGGCGCACAGATTGCCGGCCGGGTGACTGCGCTTGCGGTGAGGGCCGGCGACACCGTGCGCGCCGGACAGTTGCTCGCGCGCATCGATGCTCGCGCGGCCGACCAGGTCGTTGCAGCGAGCCTGTCGCAGGTTGCCGAGGCCGAAGCGAACCTTGCCAACGCGCGCCGTCACCTCGAGCGCCAGCGCGCGCTGGTCCAGCAGAAGTTCGTGAGCCAGGCCGCCGTCGACCAGGCCGGGACCGAGTTCATGGCGGCGCAGGCGCGCCTTGGCGCGTTGCAGTCGAATGCGGGCCTGGCGTCCACCCAGCAATCGTTTTCGACGATCGTCGCGCCGTTCGCGGGCGTGGTCGGCGCCACGCACGTCGAGGCCGGCGACATGGCGACTCCGGGCCGCGCGCTGCTGACGCTCTTCGAACCCGGCGACCTGAGGGTCACGGCCACGTTGCCGCAGGCCGCCCTCGCACGCTGGAAGCGCGACTTGCCGGTGGCGGTGGAGCTTCCTGCCCAAGGCCGCACGCTGATCGCGAAGGCCGCGACCGTGGTTCCGCTCGCCGATCCACGCACGCACACCGTCAAGGTGCGGCTCGACCTGCCGGCGAGCGACGGGCTGTTGCCGGGCCAGTTCGCACGCGCGCAGTTCCCGACCGGAACGCTGCGCGCGCTCGCCGTGCCCGCCGGCGCATTGCTCCGCCGCGGCGAAGTCACCGCCGTCTACGTGATCGACAGCGACGGCGCGCCGCGCCTGCGCCAGGTGCGTACCGGCGAGACGCTGCTCGACCCCGCGAGCGGGCCGGTGGTCGAGATCCTTGCCGGCCTCACTGCCGGCGAGCGCATCGCGGCCCATCCGGTGGCGGCGGGCCTCAAGGCCGCTGCTGCCGCCCGCTGAGCCCGGGGGTCTTCGCACGATGGGCATCTCGGGCCGCATCGCCGGCTTCTTCCTCGCCTCGCGCCTGACGCCGCTGTTCGCGCTGCTCGCGCTCTCCGCGGGACTGTTCGCGATCGCGGTGACGCCGCGCGAGGAGGAGCCGCAGATCGACGTGACGATGGCCAACGTGTTCGTGCCGTTCCCCGGCGCATCGGCCGCCGACGTCGAGCAGCTGGTGGCCATTCCCGCGGAGCAGGTGCTCTCGCAGATCCTGGGGCTGGAACACGTGTGGTCGGTGTCGCGGCCCGGGCAGGCAGTGATCACCGTCCAGTACAAGGTCGGCGTGTCGCGCAACGACGCGGTGGTCCGGCTGCACGAGACGATCCTCTCGCACCGCGACTGGCTGCCGCCCGAACTTCGTGTCGGCGAGCCGCTGGTGAAGCCGAAGGGCATCGACGACGTGCCGATCGTCGCGCTGACGTTGTGGACGCGCGATTCGGCGAAGAGCGCTTACGACCTCGAGCGCGTCGCGCACGCGGTCGAGGCGGAATTGAAGCGCGTGCCCGGCACGCGCGAGGTGACCACGATCGGCGGCCCCGGCCGGGTCGTCCAGGTCGAATTCGACAACGAGCGGCTCGCTGCCTACGGCCTGGCCGCGGCCGATCTGAAGCGCGCGCTGCTGGCGGCCAACGTCGGCTTGCCCGCGGGACGCGTCGTTCGCGACAACGCGTCGGTGCTGGTGGAGTCCGGCGGGTTCTTCGAGTCCGCAGCTGACGTGCGCGCGCTGGTGGTGGGCGTCCAGGACGGCCAGCCGGTGTACCTCTCCGACGTGGCGCGTGTCGTCGACGGGCCGCCGCCCCCCGAGCGCTACGTGTGGCACGGCATCGGCCCGGCCGGTGCCACAGCTTCGGACGCCGCCGCGGGCTCGCGCGCGGGCGACACCCATCCCGCGGTCACGCTGCAAGTGACCAAGAAGGCCGGCGAGAACGCCGTCGAAGTCGCCCGGCGGCTCGCGATGCGCATCGCCGAACTCGACAACGCGGTGATCCCGGCGGGCATCGAGGTCAGCGTCACGCGCGACTACGGCCGCACCGCCGACGACAAGGCCGGGTTGCTCATCACCAAGCTCCTGTTCGCGACGCTGTCGGTCGTGGCGCTGGTGTTCGCGGCGCTGGGCTGGCGCGAGGCAGTGGTCGTCGGTGCGGCCGTCGTGCTCACGCTCGCGGCCACGCTGTTCGCGTCGTGGGCGTGGGGATTCACGCTGAACCGCGTGTCGCTGTTCGCGCTGATCTTCTCGATCGGCATCCTGGTCGACGACGCCATCGTGGTCGTCGAGAACATCCACCGCCACCGCCTGCTGGCGCCCGACGCGCCCCTCTCCCTGCTGATCCCGCGCGCGGTCGACGAGGTGGGTGGCCCGACGATCCTCGCGACGTTCACCGTGATCGCGGCGCTCCTGCCGATGGCGTTCGTCACCGGCCTGATGGGACCGTACATGAGCCCGATCCCGATCAACGCCAGCATGGGCATGCTGATCTCGCTGGCGATCGCGTTCGTCGTGACGCCGTGGCTCGCGCTGCGGCTCGCGCCGAAGCACCCACCGGGGCACGGCCCGTCGAAGCTCGACCGCTGGCTGCAGCGGACGTTCTCGCGCGTGCTCCGGCCGTTCGTGGACGCGGAGCGCGGCGGCCGGCGGCGCAAGCTCCTGGGGCTCGCGATCCTCGTCGCGATCCTCGTTTCGGTGTCGCTCGCGGCCATGCAGCTCGTGGTGCTGAAGATGCTGCCGTTCGACAACAAGAGCGAGTTCCAGGTCGTGGTCGACCTGCCCGCGGGCGCGCCGCTCGAGCGCACCGCCGCTGCGCTGGCGGAACTCGGCGCACACCTGGCGACGGTTCCCGAGGTGACCGATTACCAGGCCTATGCCGGAGCGGCCGCGCCGATCAACTTCAACGGCCTGGTGCGCCAGTACGAATTGCGCCGCTCGCCCGAACAGGGCGACCTGCAGGTCAATCTCGCGGGGCGTACCGCGCGGGCGCGCAGGAGCCATGAGATCGCGCTCGCCGTCCGGCCCGCTCTGGAGGCGATCGGCGAGAAGCACGGCGCGAAGGTCAAGGTCGTCGAGGTCCCGCCGGGACCGCCGGTGATGAGCCCGATCGTCGCCGAGATCTACGGCCCCGACGAGCCCGGCCGGCATGCGCTCGCCAAGGCGGTCGGCGGCGCGCTAGTCAGCACTCCCCACGTCGTCGGCCTCGACGACTCGATCGAGGACGCGGCGCCGCGCGCGCTGGTGCGCGTCGACCAGCGCAAGGCGGCGCTCTCCGGCGTGGCCACCGCCGACATCGTCGCCGCGCTGCGCATCGCGCTCTCCGGCGAGGACGTGACCAGCGTGCACGACGGCCAGGCGAAATACGGCGTGCCGATACGGCTCACGCTGCCGCCGGAGAAGCAGGGACGGCTGGACACGCTGCTCGCGACGACGGTGCGCTCGCAGGCGGGAGCCAATCTGCCGCTGTCCGAACTGGTCGAGGTGCAGCCCGGAGCGCGCGAGAAAACCCGCTACCGCAAGGACCTCCTGCCGCTCAGCTACGTGTTCGCCGACGTGGCCGGCGGCGCCGACAGCCCGCTCTACGGCATGTTCCAGTCGCGGGACAAGATCGCCTCGCTCGAGATCCCGTACGGCGGTACGCTCGCCGAGTACTTCATCGCGCCGCCGTCGGACCCGTACCGGGCCTTCGCGGTGAAGTGGGACGGCGAGTGGCAGGTCACCTACGTGACCTTCCGCGACATGGGCATCGCCTACGCCGTCGGACTGTTCCTCATCTACCTCCTGGTGGTGGCGCAGTTCGGGTCGTACCTGACGCCGCTGGTCATCATGGCGCCGATCCCGCTGACTATCATCGGCGTGATGCCCGGCCACGCGCTCATGGGGGCGCCGTTCACCGCGACCTCGATGATCGGCATGATCGCGCTGGCCGGCATCATCGTGCGCAATTCGATCCTGCTGGTCGACTTCGTGAACCTCGAGACGGGCCGGGGCGCGCCGTTCGCACAGGCGATCGTCGACGCCGCGGCCGCCCGCGCCAAGCCGATCGCGCTGACGGGCCTCGCCGCGATGGCTGGCGCGCTGTTCATCCTCGACGACCCGATCTTCAACGGGCTCGCGATCGCGCTGGTGTTCGGGATCCTGGTCTCGACGCTGCTCACGCTGGTCGTGATCCCGGTGCTGTACTACGCGTTCAACCGCCGGCGCTTCGTGGCACCGCCGCCTCCCGCAGCGGTCCCTGAAGGGGAGAGTGATTGACCGGCCTATTCGAGCTCGAGCGCGTCGCTGATCGTGGCGATGCCCGCCTTCGCGCATACGTCGTCGGCGTCCCCGGTCGGCGCACCGGAAACGCTGATCGCGCCGACCAGCGCGCCCTTGGCGCGGATCATCATGCCGCCGCCGATCGCGACGACATTGGGCAAGCCGCGGATGCCGCTCGCCGCCCGCCCCGCCTGCGAGCTGGCCGCAAGTTCCGTGGTGTCGGTGCGAAACGACAGCGCGGTCCAGGCCTTGCCGATCGCAGTGGACACCGTGTGCGCCCCGGCGAGGCCGTTGCGCAGCACGGTCAGTGCGTGGCCGCCGCGATCCACCACGGCCACGGCTACCGTGTAGCCGTCCTTGTCGCAGCGTGCGAGCGCAGCCTGCGCCGCCTGCAGCGCCGCGGCCGTCGTCAGCGTCGGGTAGTTCGCGAGCAGCTTCTGCGCCTCCGCAGTGGGTGCTGCCAGCACGCCGGCGGCGAACGCCGCGGCCAAGCCAATCGTTCTCATCGCTTTTCTCCTGTCGTTGCACGGTCCCGCCCTGCGGAACCGCGATGTGTCCGCTGCGCCGCGCGTCACGCCATGCCCGGGTTGCCCCGCACGCCCTTGACCACCGGCAGGTTGAGCGCGACCGGCTTGACCGTCCGTCTGGCCCGCAGGTATCGCGCGACGAGTTCCCACGCGGGCTCGCCACCCGCCGTCCTCGCTTCCTCGGACACCGGCCCCCATCCGGCGACCTTGTAGGTCTTGCCGGGCTCGATCGCTTTGCCGGCGAGTTCCATCGCCGCGATCCGCTTCCCCTGCGGGGCGTCGGGATCGATCGAATAGCGCAGGCCACCGACGCGCACCATGTCGCCGCCTTGCTGGTAGTAGGGGTCCGGGTTGAACAGATTGTCGGCGACGTCCTCGAGGATGGTCTTGATCATCGCGCCGGACAGCTCGTTCAGCGTCGTGTACGGATAGGTCATCGCCGTCTGGTCGAGCACGTGCTCCATCGTGACCGACTGGCCCGGCAACAGCGATGTGCCCCAGCGAAAGCCCGGCGAGAACGCGATTTCCGCGTTCTTTTCGGCCATCAGCGCGTCGAGGATCAGCTGGTCGAACGTGCCGTTGAAATTGCCGCGCCGGTAGAGGAGCCCTTCGGTGACCGCCAGCTTTTCCGCGAGCTTCGCGTCGTAGGGCGCGCGCACCTTCGCGATGTGCGCCGCCATCGCCGGATCGGCCGGCAGGAGCTTCGAGAACACCGGCAGCAGCCGGTACCGGTAGTCGGCGACCCTGCCGCCCTTCACGTCGAGGTCGAGCACCGCGAGGAACTTGCCGTTGCTGCCGGCGTTGGTGACCAGCGTCCGGCCGCTCCGGTTGGCGACGATCGTCGGCTGCGGAACGCCGTCGTGGGTGTGGCCGCCCAGGATCGCGTCGATGCCTGTCACGCGCGAGGCGAGCTTCAGGTCGACGTCCATGCCGTTGTGCGACAGCAGCACCACCGCCTGCGCGCCCTTGCCGCGCGTCTCGTCGACGATCTTCTGCAGGTTGTCTTCCTGGATGCCGAAAGTCCACTCCGGCACGAAGTAGCGGGGGTTGGCGATCGGCGTGTACGGAAACGCCTGGCCGATGATCGCGACCGGCACGCCGTTCAGGCTCCGCATTGCGTACGGCGCGAACACCGGGTCGTCGAAATCGACGGTCTTCACGTTCTGCGCGAGGAAGTCGATCTTCCCGGCGAAATCGCGCTCGACGATCTCCTTCACCCGATCGGCGCCGAGCGTGAACTCCCAGTGTCCCGACATTACCTCGACGCCGAGCAGTTTGCAGGCGTCGACCATGTCCTGCCCGCGGGTCCACAGCGCGGTGCCGGACCCCTGCCAGGTGTCGCCGCCGTCGAGCAGGAGTGCGTGGGGCCGCGTCGCCCGGAGCTTCTTCACCAGCGTCGCGAGATGCGCGAAACCGCCGACCATGCCGTAGGCGCGCGCGGCGCGCTCGAAGTCGAGGAACGTGAACGCGTGTGCCTCGGGCGTGCCGGGCCGGACGCCGAAATGCCGGAGGAACGCGTCGCCGACCAAGTGCGGCGGTCTTCCCGCAGCACCCGCGACGCCCAGGTTCACCGACGGCTCGCGAAAGAAGCTCGGCTGGAGTTGCGCGTGGCAGTCGGTGAAGTGCAGCAGGCTTACGTTCCCGAACGGCGCGACGTCGTCGTAGAACTTCGCGCCTGACGACAGATCGAGCGCCGCCCGCGACGACACCGGGAGACCGGCGGCGGCGGCGGCGGCGATCGTCTGCAGGAATTCGCGGCGCAGCATGAGTCCAGCGACTCGATTCTCGGGGTTGGCGTCGCAGAAGTAATTATCCCCCGGCAGAGCCGGGGAGTCTCCCTTGGAAGGCTAGCGCATGTTCCGGCCGCGCGGTTCGTTGATATTATCAATGGCCCTATCCACTGCGCTGATCCATCCAGGATCCACCGCGCGATCGATTCGGGGTCTGCGTCCTATACTGCGGCTCCTGGGGCATCGGAACTTCGCCCCCAGTCGCCACGTCCAAGGAGGGCCATGCCTATTGCCCAGCGTCTGTTCCGCCGCCGTGCGCTCGCGCGTCTCGCCACGCTGGCCGCAACGCTGGCGGCGCCCGGGGCCGTGGGTCTTGCCGGCGCGCAGACCCGGCCTTCGCTTGAACCGACGCCGCGCGATGCCGAGGGGCCGTTCTATCCGACGCGCCTGCCCGCCGACGCCGACTTCGACTTGACCCGGGTCGCTGGACGGAACAAATCGGCGCAGGGCACCCCGCTCGTGATCGCGGGACGCGTGCTGGCTGTGAACGGCAATCCGCTCGCGGGCGCGCGCGTCGAGCTGTGGCAATGCGACGCGACCGGGACCTATCACCACGTCGGGGGCAGCGTCGGCGACGAAGACTTCCAGGGCTATGGCGCGCTAACCAGCGACGGCGAAGGCCGCTACGCGTTCCGCACCATCCGGCCGGTCGCCTACGGCGGGCGGCCTCCGCACCTGCATTTCCGAATTACCCACGCGCGCGCACAAACGCTCACCACCCAGCTCTATCCACGCGGAGAATCCGCGGAGCGCGGCGCGGGATTCGGATTGTCGGGCCGCGAGGCACGTTCGCGCCTCGAATTTGCGATGGCGCCCGCGGCCGAGCCGGGTTCGCTCACGGCGAGCTACGATTTCGTGATGCGCGGCGCCTGACCTGCGCGGTCAGTGAAGGGTCGCCCGCGAGAGAAAGCGCAGCAGCGCGCCGCTCTTGAGGCGGAACACGCCCTCGCCGAGCGGTTCGGCCGCATCGACGTCCTCGTAAGTCAGCGACAGCTCGTCGCTGCCGTGCCGGGCTTCGAGCACGACATCGTCGGCCCGGGTGTCCTCGTCAGGAACGCGCAGGTACTCGGTGGCGAACACGACCCCGTCGAACCATACGAAGTCCGCGCCATCGAGCGCCTGGACGAGCGGAGTGAGCGCAGTCATTTCAGCCTGATCCATACCCTGTAGGGGGTTAGATGCGGCCGGCGTGGGCGGGTTCAAGTGTTGCCCCGGTCCACCACGCCTCCCGACGTTCCGCGAGGCGCGCGCAATGGGCGCGGGCCACGCTCCCCCATCCTAACTCGAGCCGGTCAGTTCGCGAACGAAGTTCGGCAGCGCGAGCGCGCCGCGATGCACGTCGCCGTTGTAGAGCCGCAGGTCGCCGACGCCGCGTTGCGCGATGCGGCGATCCACCTCGTGCGTGGTCAGCTTGCGGGGATCGAGCGTGCCGCTGCAGCAGGCCATCATCCACATCCCGCCGTACAACGGAATCGACGCAAGGTAGGGCGTGACCAGCGGGAAGGCGCCGCGCAGCGCCGTAAGCACTTCGCGGATGCGGGCGCCGTGCGCCAGCGGGCTCCCCACGTGCAGCGTCATCGCGCCAACCGGGTTGAGCCGCGCGGCGCAGGCACGATAGAACTCGGCGGTGTACAGCGACGTCGCCGTGGTGCCCGGGTCGGTGAGGTCGAGCACGATCAGGTCGTAGCGCTCCGAGGACTCGCGCACGAACGCGAAACCGTCGCCGATGCGAACGTCCACGCGCGGATCGTCGAGCGCGCCCCGGTGGACGCTTTGCAGGTGCTTGCGCGAAATGTCCACTACCGCGAGGTCGAGTTCGCACAGCGTCACCGACTTCATCGACGGGTACTTGAGGAGTTCCTCCGCCGAGCCGCCGTCGCCGCCGCCAACGATCAGCGCGCTCGCGGGCGCGGGATGGGAGAGCCCGGCCATGTGCACCAGGTTCTCGTGATAGAAGAACTCGTCCCGCTCGCTGGTCATCAGCATGCCGTCGAGCCGGAACAGCTTGCCGAACGAAACGCTGTCGTGGACCTCGATCGCCTGCCACGGCGACCGGAAGCGCTCGAGTTCGCGCGCGCTGCGGATGAAAAAGCCCCAGTCGTCGGTCAGGTACTCGGTCAACGCGCCGGGAAGGAGATCGCCGCGGGCCGGCAGCCGCACGGTCCCGTCGGCGATGCCGGCGGTGCCCGCGTCATCCTCCTCGCTGGCGCCGCCGATCACGTTCCTGCTCATGTCGCAGGCGCGGTGACGCCGCCGCGGTGGATCGCCTGGAAATGCGAGCGCGTCGGCTGGAAGCTCGATTCCAGCACGCTGAACAGCGCCTGTGCCTTGCTGGTGTTGTCGGTCGTGAAATTGCACACGTACACATCAATCGTGACCGACGCCATCTCCGGCCAGGTGTGAATGGCAAGATGCGACTCGGCAAGGATCACCGCGCCGGTGACGCCCCCGGGCTCGAACTGGTGGAAGCGCTCGCCGACAATGGTCAGCCCCGCGTCGGCGACCGCGGCAAGGCAAGTCGCGCGTAGCGCGGCGGCTTGAAGCATGTTCGGCGCGTCGGCAGGGCAGCCGTACCATTCGCCGAGGAGATGGATTCCGTCCATCAGGCGTCTCCCCAAAACGAAAAGCCCCACCCCGGCGCCGTCCAATACTGCCGCCGGAAATAGGGCAACCCCACCAGTAGGCGGCCCCGCCTCGTCTGCTGCCGGATCGTCGCGGAGCACGCCGAAGGCGTGCGCCCTTGCCAATTCGCCGGGCACGGGACCGGGCCAGGAAAAGCATTGAATTATTGCATGAAATCGGGCCGTTCGCCATAATTTCAAGTCCCCTCGCCGCGGTCGAACGCGGTCCGTCGTCCCCGCACCGAAGATTCCATGCACTTGAGCCCACTGTCTCCCCCGAACGTACCCACGACCGCCGGAGTGTCTGACCGCGACCTCGCGAACGCAATCCGCGTACTGGCGATGGATGCGGTGGAAGCCGCGAAAAGTGGCCACCCCGGCATGCCGATGGGCATGGCGGAGATTGCGGTCGCGCTGTGGAAGCGCCACCTCAAGCACGATCCCGCGACGCCGCACTGGCCCGATCGCGACCGCTTCGTGCTCTCCAACGGGCACGGCTCGATGCTGCAGTACGCGCTGCTCCATCTGTCCGGCTACGACCTCGGATTAGACGAGCTGCGCCGCTTCCGGCAGCTCAATTCGTTGACCCCGGGCCATCCCGAGCTCGGCGTTACGCCCGGCGTCGAGACCACGACCGGGCCGCTCGGCCAGGGAATCGCGAACGGTGTGGGCATGGCGCTCGCCGAAAAACTCCTTGCCCAAACGTTCAATCGCGACGGCCACGCGATCGTCGATCACCGCACCTGGGTGTTCGCGGGCGACGGCTGCCTGATGGAGGGCATCTCGCACGAGGCCTGCTCGCTTGCCGGCACGCTGCGTCTCGCCAAGCTCGTGGTGATCTACGACGACAACGGAATCTCGATCGACGGCGAGGTTCGCGGCTGGTTCACCGATGACACGCCGAAGCGCTTCGAAGCCTACGGCTGGAACGTGATCGCGAACGTCGACGGCCACGATGTCGACGCCGTGGACCGGGCGCTCCTGGCAGCCGTGCGCGAAACCGCGCGGCCAACGCTGATCTGCTGCAGGACAGTGATCGGCCAGGGCGCGCCGAACAAGCGCGGCAGCGCCGAGACCCACGGCGCGGCGCTCGGCGAAAAGGAAGTCGCGGCGACGCGGGCGAATATGGGCTGGCCGCATCCTGCGTTCGAAATCCCCCCGACCATCAAGGCCGCGTGGGACGCGCGTGCCGAGGGCGCGAAACAGGAATCGGCCTGGCGCGTGCGCTTCGCCGCGTATCGTGCTGCGCATCCCGCGCTTGCCGCGGAGTTCGAACGCCGCATCCAAGGCAGCCTGCCCGACGGATTCGACGCGACGGTCGGTGAATTCGTCGCTTCGCAGCACGCCAAGGGCGAGACCGTGGCCACGCGCAAAGCGTCGCAGCAGTCGATCGAAGTCTACGCGAAGTACCTGCCCGAGATGATCGGCGGCTCGGCCGATCTTACCGGCTCGGTGTTCACCAACTGGTCGGGCAGCGTGGCTGTCGGCAGCGGCGCGCGTGCCGGCGACGAGGCCGGCAACTACGTGAACTACGGCGTGCGCGAGTTCGCGATGGTCGCGATCGGCAACGGCCTCGCGCTGCACGGGGGCTTCCTGCCCTTTGAGGGCACCTTTCTGGTGTTCTCCGATTACGCGCGCAACGCGATTCGCATGGCGGCGCTGATGAAACTGCGCCACGTGTTCGTGTTCACCCACGACTCGATCGGACTGGGCGAGGACGGGCCCACCCACCAGGCGGTGGAGCACACCGCCAGCCTGCGACTGATCCCCGGCCTCGACGTCTGGCGACCCTGCGACAGCGTCGAGACCGCCGTCGCCTGGGCCGAATCGATCAGGAGCCGTGACGGCGCGTCCGCGTTGTTGCTTTCGCGACAGAATGTCGCGTTCGCCAAGCGCGACGCGGTGGCGCTCGACGGCATCAGCCGAGGCGGCTACGTGCTCGCCGATTTCGGCGGCGGTGACACCCGGCGTGCGCTGATTATCGCTACGGGCTCCGAGGTGGCAATAGCGCTCGCTGCGCGCGAAGCACTCGCTGCAGAGGGGATTGCCGTTCGCGTCGTGTCGATGCCCTGCACCAGCCGCTTCGACAGGCAGGAACCCGCGTACCGCGCGAGCGTGTTGCCACCGGGCGTGCCGCGGGTCGCGGTCGAAGCCGGGGTGACCGACTACTGGCGCAAGTACGTCGGGGCGATCGACGATCCCCGCGCGGCCGTCGTCGGCATCGACCGCTTCGGCGAGTCGGCGCCGGCCGGCGTGCTGTTCAAGCACTTCGGATTCACGCCGGAGAACGTCGCCGCCGCCGTGCGGCGCGTCGTCCTCGCGTAACCTTCATTCTTCATTCTTCATTCTTCATTCTTCATTCTTCATTCTCCATTCCCGGAGCGACGCATGACCATCAAAGTCGCGATCAACGGTTACGGCCGCATCGGCCGCAACATCCTGCGGGCGCATTACGAGGGCGGCAGGAAGCACGACCTCGCCATCGTCGCGATCAACGACCTCGGCAGCGCGGAAACCAACGCCCACCTGACCCGATTCGACACTGTTCATGGACGATTCCCCGGCACCGTCAGCGTTGACGGGGACTCGATGATCGTCAACGGCGACCGCATCAAGGTGCTGGCGCAGCGCGATCCGGCGCAACTGCCGTGGGCGGCGCTCGGCGTGGACGTGGTGCTGGAGTCGACCGGCCTTTTCACCACCAAGGAACGGGCTTCGGCGCACCTCAAGGGCGGCGCGAAAAAAGTGATCATCTCCGCGCCTGGAGGCAAGGACGTCGACGCTACCATCGTCTACGGCGTCAACCACCAGACACTCAGGGCCGCGCATACGGTGATCTCGAACGCGTCGTGCACGACCAACTGCCTCGCGCCGCTGGTCGCGCCGCTGCACCAGAAGATCGGCATCAGCGCCGGCCTGATGACGACTATCCACGCCTATACCAACGACCAGGTGCTGACCGATGTCTATCACGAGGATCTGCGGCGGGCGCGGTCGGCGACGATGAACATGATTCCGACCAAGACCGGGGCCGCCGCCGCGGTCGGACTGGTGCTGCCGGAACTGAACGGCAAGCTCGATGGCTACGCGATTCGCGTTCCGACCATCAACGTATCCATCGTCGACCTCTCGTTCATCGCTGCGCGCGACACGACGGCGGACGAGGTGAACGCGATCATGAAGGCGGCTTCCGAGTCCGCTTCGCTGAAGGGCATCCTCAACTACAGCACCGGGCCGCTGGTCTCGAGCGATTTCAATCACGATCCGGCGTCGTCGACGTTCGACGCCACGCTGACCAAGGTCTCCGGCCGGCTGGTGAAAGTGTCAAGCTGGTATGACAACGAATGGGGGTTCTCAAACCGTATGCTCGACACCACCGTAGCGCTGATGGCTGCAAAGTGATCGATCGTCCGCTTCGGTGACTTTCCTCCGCCTCGCCGACGTCGATGTCCGCGGCAAGAAAGTGCTGATCCGCGCGGACCTGAACGTCCCCCAGGACGAGGCCGGTCGCATTACCGACGACACGCGGATCCGTGCTTCGCTTCCCGGAATCCGGGATGCGCTGGCGCGAAACGCTGCCGTCATGGTGACATCGCATCTCGGACGGCCGACCGAGGGCGTGTTCACGGACGCCGATTCGCTCGGGCCCATCGCGTTGCGACTGACGGAGCTGCTCGGCCAGCCGGTGCCGTTGATTCGCGACTGGGTGGACGGCGGAGCCTGGCACCAGTCACTGGCGCCGGGCAAGCTCGTGCTGCTCGAGAACTGCCGGGTCAATCGCGGCGAAAAGAGCGACGACGAGGGGCTTTCGCGCAGGATGGCCGGGTTGTGCGACGTCTACGTTAACGACGCGTTCGGCACCGCGCACCGCGCCGAGGCGACTACGCACGGCATCGCACGGTACGCGCCGATCGCCTGCGCCGGTCCGCTGATGGCCGCAGAGGTGGACGCGTTGACGCGCGCCCTAGCGAACCCTCGACGTCCGTTGTGCGCGATCGTCGCCGGATCCAAGGTTTCGACCAAGCTCGGAATCCTTCGCGCGCTTGCCGAAAAGGTCGATATCCTGATCGTCGGAGGCGGCATCGCCAACACCTTCATCCTCGCGGCCGGGGGCCGCATCGGAAAGTCGCTCGCCGAGCCCGCGCTGGTCGGCGAAGCCCGCGCGATCCTCGACAAGTTTCCCGGCAAGATTCCGATGCCCATCGACGCCGTGGTGGCACAGCGTTTCGCGGCCGACGCAAGGCCGACGCTGAAGGCGCTGGAAAACCTGGACAACGACGACATGATCCTCGATGTCGGTCCGCAGACGGTGGCAGCGCTCAAAGTCATCATTGCCAAGGCGGGCACGATCGTCTGGAACGGGCCAGTCGGCGTTTTCGAGTTCGACGCGTTCGCGGACGGAACCAGGGAGTTGGCCCACGCGATCGCCGACTCCGGGGCGTTCTCGATCGCCGGCGGCGGCGACACCATCGCGGCGATCAACAAGTTCGGCGTCGCCGACCGGATTTCGTACCTGTCCACGGCGGGCGGCGCGTTCCTCGAGTTTCTCGAAGGCCGCAAGCTTCCTGCGGTCGCGATGCTGGAATCACGAGCGCAAAACCCTTCGCGGGTCCGGTGACAGCCTCGGCGTAGCGTCCGTGCATCCAATTGGTCATAATGCTTCCGATGCAACGTGCCACCAAGATCGTCGCCACGCTCGGACCCGCATGCAGTGATCCGCGGGTGCTGTCCCGGATGCTCGCCGCGGGCGTCGACGTGGTGCGCCTCAACTTCTCGCACGGTTCGGCTTCCGACCACATCGAGCATGCCCGGAACGTTCGCTCAACCGCACGCGAGCTCGGTCGCGAGATCGCGATCATGGCGGACCTGCAGGGTCCGAAGATCCGCGTCGGCCGGTTCAAGGACGGCCGGGTCACGCTGCAGCCCGGCGCGAGCTTCGTGCTCGACGCCGAGCGCGAGACCGGCGACGAAACCGGTGTCGGCCTCGACTACAAGGAACTGCCAAGGGACGTCGTGCCGGGCGCGATCCTGCTGCTCGACGACGGCCTGATCCGGCTTTGCGTGCAGTCGGTCGACGGGCCGCGGATCACCACCCGCGTTGAGATTGGCGGCGTGCTGTCCAACAGCAAGGGCATCAATCGCCTCGGCGGCGGGCTCACCGCGCCCGCGCTGACGGCAAAGGACATAGAGGACATCAAGACCGCGGTGAAGATCGATGTCGACTACCTCGCGGTGTCGTTTCCGAAGACCCGCGACGACATGACCATGGCCAGGCAGCTGCTGCGCGCGGCGGGCGGGCGGGCGTTGCTGGTGGCGAAGATCGAGCGCGCCGAAGCGATTCCTGCGCTCGAGTCGATCATCGACGCCTCCGACGCCATCATGGTGGCGCGAGGCGACCTCGCCGTCGAGGTCGGCAACGCCACGGTCCCCGGGCTGCAGAAGCGGATGATCCGGCTCGCGCGCGAGCACAACAAGCTCGTCATCACCGCGACGCAGATGATGGAATCGATGATCCACCACCCGGTGCCGACGCGCGCTGAGGTATCCGACGTCGCCAACGCCGTTCTGGACGGTACCGACGCGGTGATGCTGTCGGCCGAAACCGCGGCCGGCAAGTACCCGGTCGAGACCGTCGAGACCATGGCGCAAATCTGCGTGGAGGCGGAGAAGTCCGACGTGATCGCGCTCGACCGCGACTTCCTCGACCGCACCTTCACCCGGATCGACCAGTCGGTCGCGATGGCCACGCTGTTCACCGGGTATCACCTGAACGTCAAGGCCATCGTCGCGCTCACCCAATCGGGCTCCACCGCGCTGTGGATGTCGCGGCACAACGCGGGACGCCCGATTTACGCGCTGACGCCCGAAATCGCTTCGCAGCGCAAGATGGCGCTGTACCGGAACGTGCAGCCGATGTTCCTCGAGCAGCACGGCGACCGCGACAGCGTACTGCAGCTAGTGGAGGACCTGCTGGTCGCCCGCGGCAAGGTCGAACCGGGCGATCTGATCATCATCACCATCGGCGAACCGCTCGGCAAGTCCGGCGGCACCAACTCGATGAAAATAGTGCGTGTCGGGGAGCTTCGCTCCTGACACGAACTATTTCGGCGACCGCTAACGTGAGCGCCACAGCGCGACGTTAAGCTTGCGACCAGCAAGCGGCGGTCGCTCAAATCGTCACGGTAGGAGAACTCCGAGCCTGACGATCTCGCGCGTGAACCGCGCTTGCGGGAGTGCCTCCGCTAGCTCGCGCAGCCTGCGAGCGGCAGCACCACGGACTGAAGGACCGCGCCGCTCGCAACGTCCTGCGCGAATGCCACAATGCCGGCATGCGATCCCGCCTCGCCGGGCTTTTGCAAGCGAACGCGAAGCGAGCCCGAATTGCCAGCCACTGTGCGCGTCTCGAACGAGCGCACGACGTGGTCGTGGGTCAGCGTGACGCCGCGGTTCTCGCCGGACGTCACCGCGCTGACGAGACGGCTATCGGTGTAGGCCAGCGCGAGGACGGCTCCGGCGCGTGCCGGTTCCCTGAGCGTCACCGTTGCCTCGATACGCCACGCCGCGCCATCGGCTTCCGCGCGCAACACGATGTCGGCGCGCGGCGAACCTGCAGCTGCGAAAGCAAGCGCAGCGGTCGGCGCACCCTGCCGCCAGGCGGAGAAGTCGCGGCCCTGGAGCACGACCTGCGGCGTGTAGACAAAGGAAGCTCGGTTCGCGCGCATCGACTGGTGCTGCCGCGCGGTATAGGCCGGCGAAGCGAAGCGGTCTTTCCAGCCCAGCCGGTCCCAGTAGTCGACGTGGAATGCGAGCACCACCGCCGCGGCAGGCAGGCCCGCGGGGAATTGCGCGGTCAGCCAGCGATCCGCCGCCGGGCAGCTGTCGCAGCCCTCCGAGGTGTACAGCTCGACCAGCGGCAGCACCACGCTTCCGCTTGCCACTCGGCAATCGGAGGCCGAGAACGCATGCGTGGCATGCAGCAGCAGCGCGAAGACCGTCAGCGCGCGCATGACAGGTGTTCGCTGCAACGCCGTGACAGGAGCATAGCGGGTCATGACAGGATCGATTGCGGCAACCCAGCCGGAATCGAAGCGGACGCGACGCGCCAATCGGTACTCGCGTGCGTGCTAGCATGCCACGCAACGGCCAGGTCGGCCGTTGCCGGCTCACATTTGGGAGATGCCATGGGGCTCATGAACTTCGTCTGGATGGCCGTGGTCGGGTTGATCATTGGCGCGCTCGCGCGCTTCTTCTATCCCGGCGCCGTCGCGATGGGCTGGCTCGGCACCATCTTGCTCGGCATCGTCGGTTCGCTGGTCGGCGGGGCGATCGGATCGATGTTCTCGCGCGGAAAGGCCGGATTCCAGCCCGCCGGGCTGCTGATGTCGATCATCGGCTCGATTCTGGTCCTCTGGGTGTATCTCAACTTCATGCGCTGAACGCCGGGCGCCGGTCGCTATCCGACATTCGCGGCTAAGGGACGCGCGGCCTAGCGCCGAACGCGCGTCTGCGACTGCTCGCGTAAGTATTGAGGCAGGTAATACAGCGAGCCTGCGGACTTGCCCGACGAGCCCGAACCCTTCCAGCCGCCAAACGGCTGGTAACCCGGCCACGCGCCGGTGGTCGCGCCCTGCGGGCGATTCGCATAGCAGACACCGGCTTCGATCGTGCCGAAAAAGCGCTCGGTTTCGTCCGGCGCGCCGTAGAAGCCCGCCGTAAGGCCGTAGTCCCCTGCGTTCGCACGCGCAATCCCTTCGTCGACACTCTGCACGGGCCCGACCAGAACTAACGGCGCGAACAGTTCGCGTGCCCACAACGGATGCTCGTGCGGCGCGCGTGCCACCGTCGGCGCGACAAAGTAACCATGCGCTGCGGCGCCGTGATCGAGCCTCATTCCGCCCGTGACGATGCCGCCCGCGCTGCCGAGCCCGTTGATCTGAGCGACCGCGTCCTCGTAGCGGGCGACCGCGGGCGCGTCGATCACCGGCCCCATCCAGACCTCGCGGCGGGTCGAATCGCCGACCGCAAGCTGGTCCGTCGTCGCGTGAAGTTCGGCGACGAAATCCGCGAACACCGTATGCTCGACGTAGACGCGCGAGCACGCCGAGCATTTCTGCCCCGATAGCCCGAACGCGGAACGCGCCACACCGGTGGCGGCATCGCGCAGGTCCGCGTGGCGCGAGACGATCGCCGCGTTCTTGCCCCCCATCTCTGCGATGCAGGGCCGCGGCCAGCGCCCTTCGGCGAATCTGCGGACCAAGTGCATCCCGACCTCGGAGCTACCGGTGAAGGTTGCGCCGCCAAGTTCCGGATTCGCGATCAGCGCCTCGCCGAGGCTCATCCCCGGCCCGGTGACGAAGTTGAACACGCCGGCCGGAACGCCCGCATCGCGCATCGCGAGCGTCAGCAGGCGGCCGCTCCACGGCGTCGACGAGGCCGCCTTGAACACGACCGTATTGCCGGCGGCCAACGCCGCGCCGCACGGTCCGCCCGAAAGCGCGAACGGAAAGTTGAATGGCGCGATCACCAGCCACACGCCGTGCGGCTTCAGCACGCTGGTGTTCTCGCTGGTGAATCCGGCCAGCGGATCGGGACGCATCCTGCGCAGATAACCGTCGTTCGCCTCCATCTGGTCGCAGTAGTAGGCGATGAGATCGGCGGTCTCCTGCGCCTCGCCGAGCGCCTCCATCCGGTTCTTGCCGACCTCGAGTGAGAGCACCGCGCCGATCTCGTACACGCGCGCCTCGATCAGCGCAACCACGCGGCGCAGCAGCGCCGCGCGCTCGGTCCACGGCGTCGCGGCCCAGGCGGGAAAGGCGGCCTTGGCGGCTGCAACGGCGGCTGCAGCGTGGGTGGCGTCGCCGGCCTGGAACCGGCCGAGCACGCTTCGCGTGTCGACAGGACCGCGGACGTCGAATTGCATTCGCGCGCGTTCGTCGTGCTTGCCGATCAGCATCGGATGCTCGGCGCCCAGGCAAGCGCGCACGGTGGCGAGCGCATCCTCGAAGCGCGCGTGGAACTCGGGCGGCGGGTCGAACATCGTCGAATAGGTAAGCTTGAACGGCGCGGACATGGCGAAAGGCTCGGCAGGAACTGGAACGACGGCGCCGGACGGGTGCCCGGTGCGGGGGAACGCGCGACCGAAGAATGTTACGCGCGGCGATGCCGCGGCGCCGGCGAGGCTAGGCGATATCTGCCGCCGGCCCTAGGATCTGCTCGCGCAGGTCCCTGTAGCGGGGCAGCTGCGGCGGGTAGACGCAGATGTACTTGACCTGCGCGGCCTGAAGGCAGCGCTGCTTGATGATCTCGAGCTTCTGGTCGCGCGGATTGATCATCGTTTCGGGCTCCTTGGCGTCCACGATCGCCACGATCGCCATGTCGCGCCCGCAGACGACGAAACCGACGTGCTGGTTCGCGATCTTGCGGAACGCGCGCAGCCTGTCCATGCCTTGCGGCCCGATCTTGACGTGGAGCACGTCGGCGAGGCGCACGCGGGCGAAGATCTCGTGCCGCGGAAACGCCGCCTTGAGCAGCAGCAGGACCACGCTTTCGGCCTTGGAAAGGAAGCGGGGGCGGACCAGGTAGAGCCCCGGCAGCTCCGCCGACGATAGAAGGCGCGTGGTCTCGCCCTCGGTCCACTGCGCGACCGTGTTCGGCGAGTCGAGGCCGCCCTGCGTCGGCGGCCCGTCCGAACGATTGCGCCGGATCAGTCCGATGATCACCGCGACGAGCAGCGTGACAACTGCCAATGCGAACAGGATGCCGGAGGTCATGG
Organism: Casimicrobiaceae bacterium; assembly: GCA_046714435.1. Taxonomy (GTDB): domain Bacteria; phylum Pseudomonadota; class Gammaproteobacteria; order Burkholderiales; family Casimicrobiaceae; genus VBCG01. The sequence goes on along the minus strand of JBKKAZ010000215.1, from coordinate 11,750 downwards.
GGACAGATTGTGGTTCACAAACCGCCGTTCGCGACTAATTGCTGGATTTCTAGCGGGTTAGCGCCGCAAATTCAAGTCTATAGTAAAACTTCGGCGGGGGCGCGCGCATCCCCCTCCGGACCGGGTCGGAGGCCCGAGGTGTGGGGCCGGTGGCACAAACGACGCCGGGGCGCCGGTCCGGCGGACGCCGGTTACCGGACGGGGCCGGGAGCGGGACAGTTCCCGGGGAGCTTCAGCCGCCCGAGGCGACTCGGGCAGATGCGGGTTCGGCGCGGGCCGCGAGGGTCCGGCCCACCTCACCAACGATCAGCACCGCCGGGCCTGCTCCGCGCGCTGCGCAGAGCTCGTGAAGGTCGGCCAGCGGCCGGGCCGTGCAGGCGAGCCCGGGACAGGAAGCGTTTTCGACCAGCACCACGGGAACCCATGGCGAAACGCCGTGCGCGGTCAGTGCTTCGATGACGGCCTGCGCTTCGCCGGCGCCCATGTAGATCACCGCGGTGTCGGCGCCAGCCACCGCACGTGCCCACGCATGCGGTGACTCACCCTCACCGATCCGCGGCGTGACCAGCGCCACGCTTCGGGCAATGCCGCGGCGAGTGAGAGACAGCTTGAGATCGGCGGCAGCGGCGCATGCGGCGGTGACCCCCGGGACCACCTCGACCTCGACGCCGGCGAGGTCGAGCGCGTCGATCTCTTCCTGCGCGCGGCCGAACAGCATCGGATCGCCGCCTTTGAGCCGCACGACCACCGCATGACGTGCGGCAGCGTCGGCCAGCCGCTTGTTGATAAAGCGTTGCGATGTCGAATGCGCGCCGCAGCGCTTGCCGACGGCAACCTTGTCCGCCTGCGGCGCGAGCGCAAGCACCTCGGGTGCGACCAGCGCGTCGTGGAACACGATGTCCGCCACGCCGAGCAGCCGCACTGCGCGCACCGTCAGCAGATCCGCCGCGCCCGGCCCCGCACCGACCAGATAGACCTTGCCCACGTCGCGCGTCAGTCGGCGGCCAGCGCAGCCGCGTCCGCTCGGCGAACCAGCTTGATCGCCACCGCGGCAGTCGGCCGCGGCAACGCCCCCGCGATATCGAGTTGTGGGTCGCGCGCGACGCAGTAGACCGCCGCTTCGGCCACCCAGGCGTCGATCGCTCGGAAAGTTGCCGGCAGCGCTCCGGCCGGTGCGTCGTCAGCGAGCGCGGTCGCGAAACCGGGGAGCGGCTGCACGATGGTCTCGGGCACGCGCGTGCCAAGTGCCTGCGCAAGGTCGCCGAGATCGTCGATCAGCTTGCGCGCGCGAAACGACGGCGTCGGATTGGCAAGGTCGTGCAGGCCCTGCGCAATCAGACGCAGCTGCGCGCGCGCGCAGGCCGCCGCATCCGCGCTTTTGGATTGCGCGACGAACGCATCGCGATAACGGCGCTCGTGCGCAGCCGCGAAAAACGCCGCACCGATGAACACCTGCGAGGCGCCCGCGCATTCGCCGCCGCCTAACTGCGCGACCTTGAAGTCGGTCGCGCCGTCGACGTCGCGAAGCACCTCGGGCAGCGCCTCGGCGGACACCTCGACGAGATCCGCGAGCAGGGTGGCGAAATAGTCATCGCTCTGGCGGTGTACCCAGTCGAAAAAGCGTTCGCTACCGGACCTGGACCCGCGCCACGCCTCGCCGATGCGCGCGAGCGCCGTCTCGATCCGCGCGACCGGGATCGACGGACCCTTGCGCGCCAGCCGACCACCGCCGGTGCCATCGCCGCCAAGGTAGAGCTGGTAGTGCGGGACCAGGCGATCGTGCATCCGGCGACCCTCGCCGAAGATGCCGATGTCGCCGGTTTCCGGCTGCGCGCAGCCGTTGTGGCAACCGGAGACGCGGACGCGAAGATCGCCGGCGATGCCCGGAAGGCGCGCCGCCACGGCCTGGCTTGCGGTGATCCCGAGGCGGCAGGTGCTGGTTCCGGGGCAGGCGACGACGTTGTCGCCGGGCTTCGGCAAACCGAGGCCCAGCGCCTCGAGCCCCACAACCACGACATCGACCTTGCCGGAGGGCACGTTGCGGATCACCAGGATCTGGTCCTGGGTGGTGCGGATCTCATCGAGATGGTGTCGGCGAAGCAGTACGGCGAGCCCGGTCAGCTGCTCGGGACTGGCGTGCGCGAGCGGAAGCGCCACCGGCACGGCCACCAACCCCTTCTGGCGCTGCGCGAACGGTGCGCGTGGCGCACCGGGTCCGGGCGCGTCGCCTTGCTGTGGCCTGAACCATTCCGCTTCGAAATGGCCGCGCGCGGCGTGCGCGGCCCGTGCGCGCTCGAACGCCTGGTCGAAGCGCAGCCGGAAGCCTTCCGCGCCGAAGCGTTCGACGAGGAACTTGATCCGCGACTTCGCGCGCTTGTTGCGATCCGAATGGGTGTTGTGCAGCTCGATCACCGCCTCCATCGCGGGAATCAACTCCGGCTCGGGCACGAACGCACGCACGACGATCGCCTCGCGCGGCTTGTGGCCGAGGCCGCCACCGGCGAGCAGCTTGAACCCGCGTTGGCCATCGCTGACCGTCGCAACCACGCCAAGGTCGTGCAGCAGGCCCTGCGCGCAATCGCTCTCGCAGGCGGAAAAACTGATCTTGAACTTGCGAGGCAACTGCTGGTTTAGCGGATTGCGCAGGAAATAGCGCGCGGCGTGCTCGAGATGCTGGTTGATGTCGGTGTGTTCCTTCGGGCAGGCGCCCGCCATCGGGCACGCGGTCATGTTGCGCACCGTGTTGCCGCAGGCTTCGCGCGTGGTCAGCCCGGCCCTCGCAAGGCGGCGCATCGCATCCGGCGTGCGCTCTAACGGAATCGAGTGGATCTGGATCGACTCGCGGGTGGTGACGTGCGCGTGCGCGGCCTCGAATGCGCGACCGGGATCGACGTAGGTCGCGACCACGTCGGCGATCGCGTCGAGCTTGCCGGCATCGAGGCGCCCGCCCGGCGCCTTGACGCGGAGCATGTTCACGCCGGGCTGTCGCTGGCCGTAGCAACCCTGCTGCAAGCGCATCGCGGTGAAGCGATCCTCGGGAATTTCACCGGCGGCGAAGGCGGTCACCGCCTCGGCGTAGCGATCGATCTCGGCGAAGTCGGCGAGCTCGCCCGGCGTGCCGGAAGCCAGCTCTTCAACATCGAAACGGTCGGGAGCGCCCATCGCATGAACCTCGTGTGCGTGAGCGGGTGATGATGCAGGCCGCGCGGCGGGGGCGGAAGGAACCGATGGCGCTACCGATATGCCGCGCGGTTAGGTCGGATCACACACGATGCGCCGATGCCCGGCGAGCACACCGGGAAACACACGCAACAGGGATTCTGTGCTCCCCCCCAGAGTGGGCAGGACGCACGCCGGAATACACGAGGCCCGGCACAATGCCCCGCGGAGGCGCCAATGTCTGGGTGGGCGTCGGCTTCGGCCGGGCGGTCCTGCGCTCGTTGCCCCTTGACGGCGTATTCTTCGTGGCGCCATGAATTCCACCGCCGATCTGCGACTGCCCTTCACTGTGCGTCCGCTGACCCCGAAGCTCGGCGCCGAGATCCTGGGCGTCGAACTGGCGCAGGGAGTTTCGGACGATCTGTTCAGGGGCATCTACCAGGCATTCCTGCGCTACCAGGTGCTGCTGTTCCCGCCGCAGGACCTGCCACCGGGCCGCCAGGTCGAATTCGGCCGGCACTTCGGCGAAGTGCAGATCCACGTAATGAACCAGTACCACGCCGACGGCTACCCGGAGCTGTACCGGCTCTCGAACCTGGACGAGAACGGCAAGCCCAGCGGCAAGCATCCGGACAGGGGCACGCTGGCCTGGCACACGGACGGCTCGTGGTCACGGGTCACGGGCCAGGCGACGATCATCTACGGCGAGGTCGTTCCCGAGACTGGCGGCGAAACGCATTTTTGCGACATGTATGGTGCGTACGACCGGCTGGATGCGGCATGGAAGGCGCGCATCGCGAACCTGCGGGCCGTGCACAACCTCGATTTTTCACGCACGCGGCGCCACGGCGAGGATCCGATGACCGACAAGCAGCGGCGCGACCAGCCGCCCGTCGACCAGCCCATCGTGCGCACGCATCCGGAAACCGCCCGCAAGTGCATCTTCCTCGGCGATCACGCGGAATACATCGTCGGCATGCCCTACGACGAGGGCCGCGAATTGATCGAGGAGCTTAACGTCCTCGCCGTCCATCCTGACCTGACCTACGAGCATCGCTGGAAGCTGCGCGAACTCATCGTCTGGGACAACCGCTGCGTGATGCATCGCGCAACGTCCTACGACCCTGCCACGCAGGGACGCGTCGTGCGAAGGTGCACGGTGCTGGGCGAAGTGCCGCACTAACCGTTCGCGCCGGGCGCACAAGCACAAAGCCCGGCACGAGGCCGGGCTTTGCTTGTCGCTTCCAGAAGCAGATCCCTCGTCGGGCGTTGAACAGCCCTCCTCGGTATGACGACTTCACGCTTCGGTTTCGGGCCAGCACGCCGGCCCGAAACCGAGTGGATTCGTCACATATCCATGTCGCCCATGCCACCCATGCCACCCATGCCGCCGCCGCCACCGCCCATCGGCTTTTCGTCCTTGGGCAATTCGGCGACCATCGCATCGGTCGTGAGCATCAGCGACGCCACCGACGCGGCGTTCTGCAGGGCATAGCGCGCCACCTTGGTCGGATCGAGCACGCCCATCTCGACCAGATCGCCATACTCGCCAGTCTGGGCGTTGAAGCCGAAGTTGCCCTTCCCCTCGACGATCCTGTTCAGCACGACCGAGGGCTCCTCGCCCGCGTTGGCGACGATCATGCGCAGCGGCTCCTCGACCGCACGGAGCACGATCTTGATGCCGGCGTCCTGGTCGGGGTTCGCGCCCTTGAGGTTCTTCAAGCCGTGGCGCGCCCGGATGTAGGCGACGCCGCCACCCGGCACGATGCCCTCTTCGACGGCCGCACGTGTCGCGTGCAACGCGTCCTCGACGCGGGCCTTCTTTTCCTTCATCTCGACTTCGGTCGCGGCGCCGACCTTGATCAACGCCACGCCGCCGGCGAGCTTCGCGACACGCTCCTGCAGCTTTTCCTTGTCGTAGTCGGACGTCGCGTCCTCGACCTGCTTGCGGATGTTCTTCACCCGCGCCTGGATCGCGGCCTTCTCGCCTGCGCCGTCGATGATCGTCGTGTCTTCCTTGCCTGCCTCGATGCGCTTCGCGCGGCCAAGGTCCTTCAGCGTCGCGTTCTCGAGCTTCAAGCCCAGCTCTTCCGCGATCACGGTGCCGCCGGTCAGGATCGCGATGTCTTCGAGCATCGCCTTGCGACGGTCGCCGAAGCCCGGCGCCTTGACGGCGACGGTCTTCAGGATGCCGCGGATGTTGTTGACCACCAGCGTCGCGAGCGCTTCGCCGTCGACGTCTTCGGCGACGATCACCAGCGGCTTGCCGGCCTTCGCCACCAGCTCCAGCAACGGCAGCAGCTCGCGGATGTTGCTGATCTTCTTGTCGTGCAGCAGGACGTACGGGTCGTCGAGGACCGCGACCTGCTTGTCGGGGTTGTTGATGAAGTAAGGCGAGATGTAGCCGCGGTCGAACTGCATGCCCTCGACCAGGTCAAGCTCGTTCTCGAGGCCCTTGCCGTCCTCGACCGTGATCACGCCTTCCTTGCCGACCTTGTCCATCGCCTCGGCGATGGTCTTGCCGATCGACTCGTCGGCGTTGGCCGAGATCGCGCCGACCTGAGAGATCTCCTTGCTCGTGGTGCAAGGCTTGCTGATCTTCTTCAGTTCGGCAACGACCGCAACCACCGCCTTGTCGATGCCACGCTTGAGGTCCATCGGGTTCATCCCGGCGGCGACGTACTTCATGCCTTCGGAGACGATCGACTGCGCGAGCACGGTGGCCGTAGTGGTGCCGTCACCGGCGACGTCGGAGGTCTTGGAAGCGACTTCCTTGACCATCTGCGCGCCCATGTTCTCGAACCTGTCCTTGAGTTCGATTTCCTTCGCGACCGATACGCCGTCCTTGGTGATGGTCGGCGCGCCGAAGCTGCGCTCGAGTATCACGTTGCGGCCCTTGGGGCCGAGGGTAATCTTGACGGCGTTGGATAGAATGTTCACGCCGTTCACCATCCTGTTGCGGGCGTTCTCGCCGAAGCGGACGTCTTTGGCTGCCATAGCTGGTATCTCCTGGATCGTTCGATTCGGTGACGACTTAGGCGATCACGCCGATGACGTCGTCTTCGCGCATGTGCAGAAGGTCGGCGCCTTCGAGCTTGAATTCCTGGCCGGAGTACTTGCCGAACAGGATCTTGTCGCCGACCTTTACGCCCATGGCGACCAACTTGCCGTTTTCGTCGGTCTTGCCGGGACCGGCCGCGATCACCTGACCCATTGACGGCTTTTCAGCCGCGGTGTCGGGGATCACGATGCCGCCGGACGATTTGCGTTCCTCTTCCAGCCGCTTGACGATAATCCGGTCGTGCAAAGGACGAAGCTTCATCTTCATGGTAAGTGCTCACTCCATGGATTGCGTTTATATTCAGTGGGTTGACGCACCGTCCACCGGCAACGGTGCGGATTCCGCCGACCTGACGCCACTCGAGCAGCCTTTTGTTAGCACTCGCCCGATGCGAGTGCTAATCATATAGCGTACCGGGCCGAATTTCAACCCGTCGGCCAGTTCGACCCGGGGACCCGCCACCGCCGGTCGCCCTTTGTGCCCCGCTCCCCCGCCTCGTCACCCCTTGCTCCGGCGAGTGCGCTCTAATGAACTGATGCGAATCCTGCGTCCCGCCTGATGCTCCGCCCCGCCCACATCGGCCACCTCGGGATGCTCCGCTCGCTGATCCGTGACGGCGCCCGCGAGGGCAACTTTCCCGCTGAATTGGGATGGGACTCGGCGGCCTCGGAACGCTTCTTCGGCGAGCTGCGGCAGGCACTCAAGACCGGCTATTTCGTCGTGGAGGATCGCGCGACCGGGACGATGCAGACCGTCGCCGTTCCCGGTTACGTGTACTGGGCCGACGAAACCACCGGCAGCGAGCCTCCGGTCGGCTTCGGCCTGTTCCGGGCGGCGCCTAGCGGTGGCTACGAGCTATGGCTTACCGGCCTTCAGACCACGTTGCGCGGCAAGGGTATCGGCCGCGCGATGCTGAACGCGCTGTTCGAAACACCCATCGGGCGGCAGACCCGGTTCATGCGCGTCCGCCGCGAAGGCCACTATGCGGCCGGTGTCGCGAAGCTCCTGGCCGAGCACGGGTTCACTGCGACCCGCGAAACCAAGAACGAGATGTGGTTTGTTCGCGCCGCAAACGTGAGCGTGCCGAAGACGCCATCGGCAGCAACTCGGCAGCGCGAGTACTGAGCAGACTTGCGCTCGCGCGCATTGCTACCTATCGCCTCGCACATGCGGCGCCATCGCTATCGGGACGCCGTGCTCCACCGGATGGCCCGCGGCGATCCAGCCATCGAGACCCCCGAGCAGCGGTCGTACTTCGCGAAAGCCGCGCCCCATCAGGATTTGCGTTGCGCGCTTGGCAGACGCCTCGTTCGGGCAAGCACAGTAGAAAACGATCATGCGGTCCTCAGGAAAGGGGTGGGAGTCGATCGCTTCGAGGTCGAGCATGCGCGCGCCCGGAATGTGCGGACGCGATTGATGTGCGAGCCGGGACCCGACGTCAACGACCAGTGGCGGCCGCTCGCCGACCAGCGCCTGCAGCAGCGCCTGGTTATCGATCATGGCGCCTTCGACGAAACGCGCGACCCGCCAGCGCCGAAACGCTTTCCACGCCAGATAGAGCGCGAACAGCCCGAGCAACAGCAGCGCGGCGAGTCCCGCATGACCCGCGAGCCAGGTAAGCACGGCCTCGATCTGGCTATGAAAGACGAAACCGGTGCCAACTGCCGCACCGACCCATAGCGCGGCACTCGCCACGGTGGCGAGCAGGAACGGTCCGACCGGCATCTTGAGCGCTCCTGCGATCGGCGGAGCAACGGTCGAGAAGCCGGGCACGAACTTCGACACGACGAGCGCGTAGAACCCCCAGCGCTCGAAAATACCCTCGGTCTGGCGGACGCAGGAGTCCGGCGAGATCGAGACACGGCACAGCAGGCGCAGCACCGGATAGCCGAAGCGGCGCCCGGCCCAGAACCAGATCAGGTCCGCGACGACGGTCGCAACGATCGCGATGGCGACGACACCCGCTCCGGGAAGAGCGCCTGCCGCGACCAGTGCTCCCGCCACGAGCATCGTCGGCACCGCGGGGATCGGCAGGCCGAGCTGCTGCAGGAACACATTGAAGCCGACCAGCGCAATGCCGTAGCGCGCGAGGTCGCCGAGGATCGCCTCCATCGGGCTAACGCACTATCGCCGCAAAGCGCCCGCTGCGATAGTCGTCGAGCGTTTCGCGGATTTCCTGCTCGGTGTTCATCACGAACGGCCCGTAGCGCGCGACCGGCTCGTTGAGCGGCACGCCGCCCAGCACCAACAAGCGCGCGCCAGCGGCGCTCGCGAGCACGAGCGACCCACCTTCGCCAAGCATCGCGAAATCGCCGCTTGCCAGCGAACGTGCCGGCGTCCCCGCGTCCACCGCGCCTTCGAAGACGTACACCGCGACGTTGAACGCGGCGGGTGTGGCGAGCACGACGCTTCCTCCCGGCGCCATGCTGACGTCGAGATAAAGGATCGGCGTGCGCGTTTCGACCTTCGCCGCGACACCCAGCGCCTCGCCTGCGATGACCTTGACACTGACGCGGCCTTCGTCGCCGCGCGCGATCGGCAGCGTGGCCGCCAAGACGTCCTGGTAACGCGGCGCGACGCGCTTGTCGCGCGCGGGCAGGTTGACCCAGAGCTGGAAGCCGTGCACGCGCCCACCCTCGCGCCGGATGCGCTCACTCGGCATTTCCGAATGCACCACGCCGTCGCCGGCGGTCATCCACTGGATGTCGCCGGGATTGAGCCGGCCGCGGTTGCCGGCGGAATCCTCGTGCTCGAACTCGCCGTCGATCATGTAGGTGACGGTCTCGAAGCCTCGATGCGGATGATCGGGCGCGCCAACCGCCTCGCCGGGCCGGTAGTCGACCGGCCCCATCTCGTCGAGCAGGAGGAACGGGTCGAAGCGGTCGAGCCCGCGCGTGGGAAACGGACGGTGCACGACAAATCCGCCGCCTTCGACCATCCGCTGCGCCTTCACGACTTGCGCAACGGGTCTGGGTGTCGTGTTCATTAAGGGCCGCTCCGAATCGGGTGGGACGCTTGAATCGCACGGACCATTCTGGATGCCCGCGGACGGTTCTAACATGGTACCGTTACCGGTTCAGTTTCAAGGGGCGCGTGGCCGCCCCGATGGTCCCGCAACCGATCGGAGCGACCTAATGGACCCGACCAACCCTGCCTCTGCTGCGCTCACCTCCGCGCAGCCCGCCCCCGCCGCCGGGCAGCCGACTTGGCCGCGTGCACCCCGCTCGCTCGCGGCCGGCCGTGGCGCGGCGTGGTGGGGCGAAGGCTGGCGCATCTTCCTCGCCGCGCCGGCGCTGTGGATCGGCCTGGTGCTGGTGCTGCTGATCGCGATGTTCGCGATGGGCATGGTGGTGCTGATCGGCAACATTGCGCAGGCGTTGCTGTGGCCGGTGTTCACGGGGGGGCTGCTGCTAGGCTGTCATGCGTTAGCACAAGGACGTCCGCTCGAGTTCAGGCACCTCCTCGCGGGATTCAGCGATCGGCTGGGCGCACTGGTGATCCTGGGGCTGGTGGCGCTTGCGGTGAGCGCGATCGCCACGATGGTGGTCGTGACGATGGTACTGGGCGCCATCGGGTTCACCGGCGCGATCGCGCTCATGACCGCGGACCCGGCGAGCGCTATCGGCGCTGCGATCGCGGGCGCGGGATTTGCCGCCTTGATCACGTTTCCGTTGGTGCTGGGCGGATACGCGCTGTTCCTGATGGCGTGGTGGTTCGCCACGCCGCTGGTGCTCCTGAACCGCGCCGAGCCGCTGGACGCGCTGAAGGCGAGCTTCGACGCGTCCTGGAAGAATCTCGGCGCGCTGACCATTTCCGGACTGATCTTCCTGGGTCTCGCGATCCTGGCCTCGATTCCTTTCGGTCTGGGCTGGCTGGTGCTCGCACCGGTGGCGGTCGGGGCCGGCTACGCGAGCTGGCGCGAGGTGTTCGGGGATTGAACGTCGTCCCCGCGCAGGCGGGGACCCAGCGACTTTCGTGTCTTCGAAGATCGCACTACAACGACTCTGGGTCCCCGCCTGCGCGGGGACGACGAATTCTTCAGTGCGCCTGCTCCCAGTTCGCGCCGTGGCCGACATCGACGACCAGCGGCACGCGCAGCGCCGCGACGCCCGTCATTCGCGCCGGCAGTTCGTCGCGAACGCGCGCTAGTTCCACCTCAGGTACTTCGAGCACCAGCTCGTCGTGTACCTGCAGGATGAGCCGGCTTGCCAGCCGTTCCCTGTCGATCCACTGCTGCACCGAGAGCATCGCGAGCTTGATCAGGTCGGCGGCCGTGCCCTGCATCGGCGCGTTGATCGCCTGCCGCTCGGCGCCGCCGCGCCGCGGTCCATTGGGCGAGTTGATCTCGGGCAGGTAGAGGCGCCGGCCGAACACGGTTTCGACATAGCCACGGCTCCTGGCGGACAGGCGCGTCTCGTCCATGTACTGCTTCACGCCGGGATAGCGCTGGAAATAGCGCTCGATGTAGTTCCTGGCGGCAGCCGTCTCGATGCCCAGATTGCGCGCCAGGCCGAAACTGCTCATGCCGTAGATCAGCCCGAAGTTGATCACCTTGGCATAGCGGCGCTGCTCGCTGGAGACCTCTTCCACGCCCAGGCCGAACACTTCGGCGGCGGTGGCACGGTGCACGTCCAGGTCCTCGCGGAAGGCCCGCAGCAGCGCCTCGTCCTCGCTGATGTGCGCCATGATCCGCAGCTCGATCTGGCTGTAATCGGCACTGGCGATGCGGTGGCCCGGCGGCGCGATGAAGGCTTCCCGGATGCGCCGCCCCTCGGTGGTGCGGATCGGGATGTTCTGCAGGTTGGGATCGTTGCTGGACAGCCGGCCCGTCACCGCCACCGCCTGCGCGTAGTGGGTGTGCACGCGCCCGGTGCGCGGATGCGCCATCTGCGCCAGCTTGTCGGTGTAGGTGCCTTTCAGCTTCGACAGGCTGCGGTGCTCAAGCAGCTTGGCCGGCAGCGGAAAGTCCTCGGCCAGTTTTTCCAGCACTTCCTCGTCGGTGCTCGGCACGCCGCTCGGGGTCTTCTTGAGCACCGGCAAGCCGAGTTTGGTGAACAGCACCTCGCCGATCTGCTTGGGGCTGCCGAGATTGAATGGCTGGCCGGCAAGGTCATGCGCTTCCCGCTCGAGCTGCATCATTCGCAAGCCCAGCTCGGCGCTCTGCCTGGCCAGCATCGGCGCGTCGATCAGCACGCCGTTACGCTCGACGCGATACAGCGTTTCGCTGCTTTGCATCTCGAGGTCGTAGATGAAGCGCAACCGGCGGTCGGCCTGCAGCCGGGGCCACAGCGCGAGATGCACGTCCAGGGTCTGGTCCGAGTCCTCGCACGAATATTCGGCCGCCTTGTCCACCGGCACCTGCTCCATCGTGATCTGGTGCGCGCCCTTGCCGGCGATGGTTTCGAAGTCGATCCCGCTGCGGCCAAGGTGGCGCTCCGCCAGGCTTGCCAGGCTGTGCGGCTTGTGCACTTCCAGCACATAGCTTTGCAGCATGATGTCGTGCTGGTAGCCCTGCACCTCGATGCCGTGG
>JBKKAZ010000214.1:0-1417 GCA_046714435.1 Casimicrobiaceae bacterium | reverse complement strand
TGGGCGAGCACACGCGCGAAGTGCTCGCAGCGTACGGCTACGACAACGCCGACATAGATCGCCTGGTCGCGGACGGCGTCGTGGAGGCAATTTCGGTCCGTTAAGCTTGTCCCAGTCGTGGTATGATTACTTCATACCAAAGGCCGTCATCCCCGCCATGGGCACCGCAGTCAAGAAGACCATCTCGCTACCCGCCGATCTCGCACGCGATACCGAGGCGCTGGCGCGCTCTGAGGGCAAGACGCTGAGCGCAGTCATCCAGGACGCGCTACGCCAAGCTCGAATTGAACGCCGCCTGCAGGAACTGCGCGGTATCCATGGCTACTGGGTCCGCCGAGCCCGCGACAAGGGCCTCGTTACCGAGGAAGACGTCCAGCGCTACCTTGACGCGTGAAGGTCGTCTTCGACACCAACATCCTGGTCTCGGCCCTGGTGTTTCCGGGCGGGCGTGGCGAAGCGGCGCTGTGCCGGATCATCGAGGAGCGGGACCAGCTGGTACTTTCCAAGCCCATTCTCGATGAGTTGCTCGGAATACTGGCACGCAAGTTTTCGCGCGATCCGGAAGAGCTTGCGCACGTCGCGGTGTTTCTATCGGAACTTGGTCAGTACGTCAGGCCGCGGCGGAGACTGAAGGTCGTAAGCGACGAGCCGGACAATCGCATCCTCGAGTGCGCCCTCACCGGTCGCGCCAAAGCCATAGTGACCGGCGATCATGCGCCGCTCTCACTCGGCGAGTACCGAGGAGTGCGCATCGTCAGTCTTCGAGAGTATCTGGGCGGGTGACGCGGCGCTTCAGTGCTTCAGCTATCAGTCGAGCTTGATGTTCGCCGCCTTCACGGCCTTGCCGTAACGCACCAGGTCGTTGCCGATCATTTTCGCGAACTCGGCGGACGTATTCGAGATCGGGTCGGCGCCGTTGCGCGCCAGGTTCTCGCGGAAATCGGGCATCGCGACGATCGCGCGAAGCTCGGACTCCAGCCGGTCGAGGATGGGCTTCGGCGTACCAGTCGGCGCGCTGACGCCGAGCCACAGCGTCGCTTCGAACCCGGGGAAGCCGCTCTCGGCCACCGTCGGCACGTCCGGAAGCGCGGGCGAGCGCACGCTGCTGCCGACCGCGAGCGGTCGCATCTTGCCGGCCTTGGTCTGCTGCAGGATCGCCGGCATAGACCCGAACAGCGCCTGCACCTCGCCGCCGAGGATCGCCAACTCCGCCGGCGCGTTGCCTTTGAACGGGACGTGCACGACGTCGATGCCGCCCACGTCCTTCAGCATCTCCATCGCGAGGTGCGTCGTGGTGCCATTGCCCGCGGAGGCGTAGTTGAGCTTGCCCGGCTGGGACTTCGCGAGCGCGAGGAACTCGGCCAGCGTATTTGCCTTGACGCCGGTGTTCACAACCAGCAAGTACGGCGTGATCGCA
>JBKKAZ010000213.1:0-4926 GCA_046714435.1 Casimicrobiaceae bacterium | reverse complement strand
ACCGACGTGGCGATCTCGCTCGACGTCGCGGCTTCGGAACTGGGCTGCGAAGGCCGCTACACGCTCGCGCTGGAGCAGCGGACGCTGGACCGCGACGACCTGGCCGCGATGCTGATCGACTGGATCGACCGCTATCCGATCGCGTCGATCGAGGATCCGTTCGGCGAGGACGATCGCGTCGGCTGGATAGCGTTCACGCGCGCGGTCGGCTCGCGCGTGCAGGTCATCGGCGACGATTACCTGACGACCAACGCCGGACACGTAGCGGCCGCGGCGCTCGACCACGCCTGCAATGCGGTGCTGATCAAGCCGAACCAGGTCGGCACCTTGACCGAAGCGCTCGATGCCATGGAGGCTGCGCGCCACGCGAAGTTCTCGACGATCGTCTCCGCGCGCTCCGGCGAAAGCGAGGACGTGTCGATCGCCCACCTCGCCGTCGGCTGGAATGCGGGCCAGTTCAAGGTCGGTTCGTTCGCGCGGAGTGAACGCACGGCGAAGTGGAACGAGGTGCTGCGGATCGAGGAGTCGCTGGGCGGTCAGGCGCGCTATTGTGGAGCGTCGGCGCTTCCCGTCCGTTGGCCTCCCGTCAGGTAGGCCGGTGCGGCGCAACTTCGACGGTTAGGCTCCTCCCATGTCCAGGACTTCCAGCTATCCGGTGACGGTCGACTTCAGCGATTGTGATCCCGCGGGCATCGTCTACTTTCCCAACTTCTTCCGCTGGATCGACGTCGCGGCCCGGCATTATTTCGCAAGCTGCGGCGTGCCACCGTGGCACCAGTTGATCGAGACCCACGGCATCGTCGGCACGCCGCTGGTGGACGTGAAATGCCGGTTCCTGAAGCCCGCAACCTATGGCGACCGGCTGGAGGTCGTCACTTCGATCCCCCATTGGCGCGGCCAGAGCTTCGTAATGACCCATCGGATCCAGCGCGGTGAGGACGTGCTGGTCGAAGCCACCGAGGTCCGCGTGTTCGCGCGGCGCGCCACCGGCGACCGGCATAGCATCGAGGTGGTGCCGATTCCGGACTTCGTGCGCGATGCTTGCGGCGCCTGAATGATGTGTCATCCAGAGCGAAGCGCAGGATCTGCTGTTGCCGCGCGGTCCAGAGAAAAAGCAGATCCCACGCTTCGCTCTGGATGACACATGCTCCTGACGCACGCTACCGCCCGAGCAGCCGCTCCGCCACTTCCACGAACCCCGCCCCCGACTTGCGCACAGTGACATACGCGGGCAGCGTCTCGATGCGGTCCGCGAACTCGCGCACGTTCGCAACGCCGACCGACAGCGGAAACCAGGCGAACATCGGCGCATCGTTCGGCGAGTCGCCGACGAACACGAAACGGTCGCGCTCCGCGTCGAGGTCGACGCCGAACGCTTCGCTGCAGAGCGTGCGCGTCATGCCGAGCTTATCGTAGCGCCCGAACCAGCCGTTGACGTGGATCGAGCTGACCTTCGCGGTCATGCCCTCGGCCTGCATCATCGCGACGATCCGGTCCACCTCCGTACGCGGTAGCGGAGCTACGTCCTCGCAAAAATCGATGGCCAGGTCGGTTTCGCGGTAGAGCTGGTCCGAGGCGAGCGCGCAGCCAGGTACCGTTGCGATGATCGTCACGCCGATCTCATGCAATCTCGAGCGGGCCGCTGCGCGTTCCGCATCCCCGGCCAGGAATCGCTTCACAAGCTTGCGCGAAGCCTTGTCGTAGCGCATCCAGAATGCGCCGTTCTCACCGACCACGCCGGCCACCGGCCACATGCGCGCGATGTGATCGCACCAGCCGGCGGGGCGGCCAGTAATGGGCACGACCCAGATATCGGACGTGGACAAGCGCTCGAGTGCCGAATATGCGTCCGCGGTGAGTCGGCCCGCGGTGGTGATCGTGTCGTCGATGTCGGCGAACACGCCGCGCACACGCGCGAGCGCAGTTTTGGGAATCTCGTCGAGCGGCCGCATGCGTGCTGGCCGGTTCATGGCTTCGGCGTCGGCTCGTGGAACCGGTGCGGCGCTGCCGGCGGCGGCTGCCATTGCCTTGCGGCACCCAGCGCCTGACCGACGTCGTCCACGATGGTGAGCATCGCGCGGTTGGCCGCGGTCAGCAGCCGGTCGGCGACCGCGCGGTCGAGCTGCGCGCGAAAGCCGTCGAAAAATCCTTCGACGTTGACCATCACGACCGGCTTGGTGTGAATGCCGAGCTGGTCCCAGGTCAGCATCTCGCACAGCTCGTCGAAGGTGCCGAATCCGCCAGGAAGTGCTACGAACGCATCGGCGAGTTCGGCCAACTTCGCCTTGCGCTGGTGCATCGTGTCGACCACGTGGAGCTCGCTCAGGCCGGCGTGTCCGACTTCGCGCGCCATCAGCTCCGCGGTAATGACGCCGATCACGCGCCCGCCGAGCGCCAGCGCCGCCTCGGCCGCCACGTTCATCAGCCCGACGCTACCGCCTCCGTAGATAAGCGCAACGCCTTCGCTCGCCAATTGCGTGCCGAGCTGGCGTGCCGCCGTCGCGTAGGCACTGCGCGCGCCGGTGTTGGCGCCGCAGAACAGGCACACCGAGCGGATGCTTCGAGCGACTTCGCTAGCCATCGCGGCTACCCGTTAAGATGCGCCTCGAGCGCGCCGCGTGCGCCGGCGTCGATCGAAAGGCCGCACTTGGTGCGCCGCCACAGGATGTCGTCCGCGCTCACCGCCCATTCGTGCTCGATGAGGTAAGCGATTTCGCGCTCGGTCAGAGCCTCGCCGAACCTGCGGCCAAGGTCTGCCGACGACTTGGCATCACCCAGCACCGTCAGCGCGCGCGTCCCGTGACGTTTGCCCAGGCCTGCAAGCCAATGCCTTTGCAAAGCTGGAAAGCGCCTTGCGAGTTCGTCAGTCCACGCCGCGCGATCGCGATTGGGAAGATCGCCTCCCGGCAGCACGTCGCGCGCCGTCCACGCCGGCTTCATCGCCGGGAAGTAAGGCCGCAACGCGGAGAGCGCAGCCTCGGCGAGCTTGCGATAGGTGGTGAGCTTGCCGCCGTAGACCGAGAGCACCGGGGGCTCGGCAGCGTTCGCGCCCGCATCGACCTTGAGCACATAGTCGCGGGTGACCGTGGAAGGATCGGCATCGCCGTCGTCGTAGAGCGGACGCACGCCGCTGTAGGTCCACACGATGTCGCTGCGGCCAATCGGCCGCTCGAGGTAGCGGTTGGCGAGTTCGATCAAGTAGTCGGTCTCCTCGGCGGAGATTTGCGGCTGCTCGTAGTCATCGACCGGCACATCGGTCGTCCCGATCAGCGAATAGCGCTCCTGCCATGGAATCACGAACACCATCCGCTGGTCCGCATTCTGCAGGATGTAGGCGTGCTCTTCGGCGTGGACACGCGGCACGACGATGTGGCTGCCCTTGATGTGGCGCAGCTTTGCACCCGCACCAGCGGTGCCGAAGGTGTCGAGAACCCGCGCGGCCCAGGGTCCGGTCGCATTGACGATGGCCTTCGCGCGCGCCTCGGATCGCCGCCCGGTTGCATCGACCATCGTCGCGCGCCACACGCCTTGCTCGCGTTGCGCACTCTCGCAGCGGGTGCGTGTGCGAATTTGCGCGCCCTTTAAGCTCGCCGCCATCGCCGTCGCGACCACCAACCGGGCATCGTCTACGCGGGCGTCGGCGTAGACGAATCCCTTCGCGAATTGCCGCTTCAGTCCCGCACCCCAGCGGCTGCCGGCAAGATCGGCAGCGAACGAGCGCGGCAGGCTGCTCCGCCCGCCCATGCGGTCGTAGAGAAGCAGCCCGGCACGAATCATCCACGCCGGCCGCAGATGCGGCTCGTGGGGCAACACGAACGACAGCGGCTCGATCAGGTGCGGCGCCTGGGCGAGCAGCACCTCGCGCTCGGCAAGCGATTCGGCGACCAGGCGGAATTCGTAGTGCTCGAGGTAACGCAACCCGCCGTGGATAAGCTTGGTGCTCCACTGCGAAGTCGCGCAGGCGAGGTCGTCGCGCTCGACCAGCAGCGTCGACAGCCCGCGCCCCGCGGCGTCGCGCGCGATGCCCACACCGTTGATGCCGCCTCCCACGATCAGAAGGTCGTGGACCCTTGTTTGGCCGTTCTCCATCCACTCTGCCGAAAAGCGCCAGTTTACCGACTTGGAGTAGCATCGCGCTTTCGCTATATCGCCGCGCCCCAAAGAGCCCCATGGACCTTATCCCCGAAGTCGCCGCCATCGAACGCGAGATGCGCGAATGGCGCCACCATCTGCACGCCCATCCCGAAACGGCGTTCGAGGAAACCGCCACCGCGGCGTACGTGGCCGAGAAGCTCGCGAGCTTCGGGCTGGAGGTGCATACCGGGCTCGCGAAGACTGGCGTCGTCGGCGTGCTGCGACACGGTGACGGGGCCGGCGCGATCGGTTTGCGCGCCGACCTCGACGCGCTCCACATTCAGGAGGCGACCGGCGCCGCCCATGCCTCGCTGAACCCGGGACGTATGCACGCCTGCGGCCACGATGGCCACACCACGATGCTGCTCGGTGCCGCGAAGGCGATGGCCCAGCGCAAGCAATTCGACGGCACCCTGTATTTCATCTTCCAGCCCGCCGAAGAGAACGAAGGCGGTGGCCGGGTGATGGTCGAGGAGGGGCTGTTCGAGCGTTTTCCGATGACGTCGGTGTACGGCTTGCACAACTGGCCGGGGACGCCACTCGGCAGCTTCGCGACCCGCGTCGGCCCGCTGATGGGCGCCTACGACATTTTCGAGATTATTGTCACCGGCAAGGGCGCGCACGCGGCAATGCCCTACGTCGCGAAGGACCCGATGCTGTTCGCGGCGCACCTGGTCAACGCCTTGCAGACCATCGTCGCGCGCAACCTGCATCCCCAGGACGCCGGTGTGGTGAGCGTCACCCAGATCCACGGCGGCGAGACCTGGAACATCATTCCCGAGCAGGTCGTGA
>JBKKAZ010000212.1:0-2574 GCA_046714435.1 Casimicrobiaceae bacterium | reverse complement strand
TCGGATGCGGCGCGATACTCGAGCGTCGACGCGAGCCAGCCCGCATCGAGCTTGCCGGCCCAGTCGAGGATGCGCAGGTCCAGCGCTTCGCGCTCGCTTGAAAGCGGAACGAAATCGGCGAACAGGTCGGCCCCGAACGCGGGTTCCGCGTAGGCCCTGCCGGTGAATCGTGCGAGCCAGATCGAATCCGCCCACACCAGGTGGTTGAGTGTGCGGTGGATGGAGCCGAAGAACGCGCCGCGGTCGCGCTTGCGCTCGCCGTCGGGCATCAGCGCGAGCGCAGCGTAGAGCCGCTCGTTCATCCAGCGCCCGTAGCGCGCGTTGAGATGGCAATACGCCGGATTGATCACGCGATCGCGACAGCCCGTCAGCCCGGAGCGGCTCCGAGCGATGTCCCGTGGGCCCTCGGCTTGCGGGCAATCACGCGCCAGAACGCGACCCCATAGCGGGTCAGATAATCCAGACGATCGCCAGGTGACTTAGGGCGCGCTGAATCGGCCTCATCGAGATAACGGCTCACTGCGCGCTCGACATCCGCGCGGACGCTCGCCGGCACACCGTCGAGCCTGGCCGCCAGGCTGTGGCGAAGCTCGGCCAGCGGGGCGCGTATCGACTCGATCGAACGCATCGATGCCGCATCCAGCCGAAGCTCCATCGACAGACCGGCCTGCTCGAACAGCGCGCGGTACTCGGGGAGCTGAAGGTAATGCTCCACGCCATAGCGAACGCCCGGTGCATGGGCCTCGAAATACCGGTAAGCCAGCTCGCGATCGAGCTGAGTAATGCCGAACAGCTGGTAATGCCCGTCCGCGACCACCGCCGACACCTCGTCGCGATTCGGAATTTCGAAGTACGCGAGACCTCCTGGCCGGAGCATCGATTCAATGTGTCTGATCGCGACCGCGGGGTTCGTCACGTGCTCGATCACGTCGTTGCAGGTGATTACGTCGAACATCTCCCGGAATGGGGCGACATCCTCCGGCTTGGTGACATCGGCAACGTGAGTCGGGAATCGGCGCCCCACATCGCGGAAATTGTGCTCTCCTAGGGCAAGCAGCGACGCATCGATGTCGAAGCCTGCGGGCTCGGCGCCGCGCTCGGCAAGCCCGACCAGGAACCCTCCGTACGCGCAGCCGACGTCGAGCGCACGCTTGCCCGCGAGCGGGACGATCGACTCGATCAGGTCCGCCGCCTTGCCACCACGTTCGTTGGCCGACAAGGCGAAATTGAAGTACATCGGCAGGCAAGGATCATCAACGCTTGCGGCGAGGTGGACGGCCAGCGCCCGGAAGAAGTGCCGGTTGGTCGACGATTCGAGACTCGCAAATCGCTGCATGATCGAGCGAGCCTGGGTCGACACATCGTGAGCGGGGAATGCGCGATTCGCTTCCGCCAATGCCCCACTTGCAGCAGCGCCGGTCACGGAGATTTGTCCTGCTTGCGCATTGAGCGCGGGTGTACTCGCGCGCACCCCGGGGGATGGTTGCGCGTGCGCGGCGTCCGGGAATGCCGATGGCGGTGCGCGAAGACGCCAGCGCTGCAACGGTGCAGCCACATGCTGCATCATCCACCGGCCCGCCGCTTCGCGGCGGCTGCCGCGCGGGAAGATGGCAAAGCGAACCCGGTGCATGGAGTCGCGCATGGCTTGGTAACCCTCGCGCATCGTGAGGCGGTCAGCGCTTGCCGCTCACGTCGCTAGCCAGAGGCAGACAGTACTTGCGGCAGGTCATGCCGCGATGCCGGATGGGGTACGTCAACCGCATTCTCCAGCGCCTCGATCTCCATTTGTTGCGCTGCTTGCGGTTGAGCGCGCGCACCTCGGCGGCGTCGTGCACCGTCATGATCCCCATGCCGTAGGTGCCGGCATCGGCTTTGACGATCACAGTGCGAATCCAACGCTCCACGTCCGGCATCCGGTCGAGAATGCGCCGCTCGACGTCGTGCAGCGGGCCGGACAACTCGGTGGTGAGTCGAGGGACCATGGATCAAAGGTTTCGCGCGGGATGCGGCCGTCGATTGTAGCCCATCAAGACAACGGGGCGCGTCGAGCGCGCCCCGCACAGCCACTAAGGAGAAACGGGCGAATCTACATCCGGTACGCCGATTCGCCGTGCGACGCGATGTCCAGCCCCTCGCGTTCCTCTTCCTCGGATACGCGCAGGCCGATCACGACGTCGACGATCTTGAACGAGGCGAACGCGACCGCCCCTGACCACACGATGGTCACGAGCACGGCCTTGGCCTGTGTCCACACCTGCCCCACGATCGTATAGTCGGCGGCCTTCACGACCTCGCCGGTGACCCAGTTCGAGACGAAGCCAGGGCCGCCGAGCGAGGGGTCGTTGAACACGCCGGTCAAGAGCGCACCGAGGATGCCACCGACCGCGTGCACGCCGAACACGTCGAGGGAATCGTCGGCGCCAAGCATCCGCTTCAGGCTGTTGACGCCCCACAGGCACACGACGCCCGCGGCAAGGCCGATCACGAACGCGCCGGGAATGCCGACGTTGCCGGCTGCCGGCGTGATGGCCACCAGTCCCGCCACGGCGCCGGACGCCGCGCCCAGCATCGAGG
>JBKKAZ010000211.1:0-1564 GCA_046714435.1 Casimicrobiaceae bacterium | reverse complement strand
ATGACACTCACACTTTCAACACGCTGCTAGAGCTCGACTGCACTCCGCGTACGGATCGATTCCTGGATCGCGATGCCGATCCGGGTCGCCTCGGTGGCGTCGTGCAGCGTCAGCGGCAGCGGCGGACCGCCGCGAATGGCTTCGACAAACGCGGCCTGTTCGGCGACGAACGCGTCCTCGAAGCGCTCGTAGTAGGTCGGCGTCGCCTCGTTCCGCACGCCGTGCGCGTCGGCGATTTCCACGCGCGTCAGCCGCGGATTCGCGCCGATGGTGAGCCGGCCGGCGGTGCCGACGATCTCGCTCATCGACTCGTGGCCATGCGCCATGGTGCGCGACGCCTGAATGCAGGCGATGCGGCCGCCTTCGAACTCGATCAGCGCCATGCCGTTGTCGAGGTCCCCGACTTCCCTCAGTCCCTCGTGCACGGCGACGGTGCCGGTCGCGAACACGCACAGCGGCTTTGGCGCGCCGAGGAACCAGCGCGCCGCGTCGATGTCATGCACGCTCATGTCGAGGAAGATGCCGCCGCTCTTCGGCGCATAGCGCACGAAATACCCCGAAGGATCGTGCTTGTCGAGCGTGTGCGAGCGGACCAGGAACGGCGCTCCGATCGCGCCGGCCTTGACCTTGTCGTACGCGTCCCGGTAGCTCGCGTCGAAGCGCCGGACGTAGCCGATCAGCACCTTCTGAGCCGGATGCTTCGAGGCCGCATCCTCGACCCGCAGGCAGTCCTCGAGCTTAAGCGAGGTAGGCTTTTCGCTGAATACATGCTTACCTGCCGCCAGCGACGCGATGATCTGGTTCGCGTGCTCCGATGTCGGCGACACCAGGCACACGGCGTCGAGTCCCGGGTGCGCGAGCAGCGCCGGGAAGTCGTCGTAGGTCTTGCGCACGCCGAGTTCGCGTTCCGCCCAGGCCCGCTCTTCAGACACCGGGCTCATGGCCGCGACCAGTTCGGCGCCAGGGACGCGCGTGGCGATATTGCGCGCGTGTCGAGCACCCATTCGGCCGAGGCCGGCGATGCCGATCCGCACGCCGCTCATGGTGTGACGATCCGCTGCTCACGCCACGAGGTCGTGGCTGCGTCCGCGAGGGCCAGGGCTGCGACGCCGTCGTCGATGGTGGTGCGAAACGGCGTGCCCTTCGCAATGGCGTCGAAAAAGTGCGCCATCTCGAGCGCGTAAGCCGCGCGGTAACGTTCCAGGAAGAAATGCTCGGGCTTGTCGGCGGACACGCTCTCGGCGGTCCAGGCGACGACTTCGGTCGGCCGGTGGTTGCCCGCCTGCAGCATGCCGCGGCTGCCCAGCACCTCGAAGCGCTGGTCGTAGCCGTAGGCGGCACGGCGGCTGGTGTTGATCTGCGCGAGACGACCGGCCCGGGTGCGGAGGGTGACGGCCGTCGAGTCGATGTCGCCCACGCCGCCGACCGCGGGATCGGTCAGCACGCTGCCGGTGGCGTGGACACTCACCGCCTCGTCGTCGAGGATCCAGCGGAAGATGTCGAAATCGTGGATCAGCATGTCGCGGAAGATGCCGCCCGAGCGCTTCAGGTACTCGACCGGCGG
>JBKKAZ010000210.1:0-16080 GCA_046714435.1 Casimicrobiaceae bacterium | reverse complement strand
CCGGCACTCAGGCCTGCTCGCGCTGGGCCCGGATCACGAGCTTGGCGAAGGTCTCCGGTGTGAACAGCCGGGGGATGTCGGCGACCTTCATCGGCGACTTGATGCGCTCGGCGGGAACTTCCGACAGGAAGCTTTGAAGCGTGGTCAGGCCGGCGTCGGTCACCATGCCCTTCTGCTCGAACGCCGCCTCGGTCAGATCGCCGCGCGCATCGTCGACGATCTTGCCGCGCGGAATCTTGACCTTGAATGCGCGCTCCAGCCGGAACACCAGGTCGAGGAAGTCGATCGACTCCGCGCCGAGGTCGTCGATCAGCGACGCGTCGGGCTTGACCTCGTCGAGGTCGCAGCCGAGCGCATCGGCAATCGTCTTCGCGATCGTCGGGTAGACCGCATCCACATCCATTTTGGTGATTGCCGCTGCCATCGATAAGGTCCCGAGTCAGTGATTGGTTGAACAGTGGCCGCGCGCGCAACAGGATCCGCGCTCATTCCATCTTGAAACCGCCGTCGACATAGAGCACCTGGCCGGTCACATACTCGGCCAGATTCGAAGCCAGGAACCATACCGCGTTGGCGATCTCGCGCGGCTGGCCGAAGCGCTTCATCAGGATGCGCCCCTTGATTTCATCGCCCGCGAGGTCGCGTACCGCCTCGCTCATCTCGGTTTCGATCACGCCCGGCGCCACCGCGTTGACGGTGATCCTGCGCGACGCGAGTTCGGCGGCAAGCGCGCGCGTCAGGCCGTCGATCGCGCCCTTGCTCGCCGCGTAATTGGTCTGGCCCCGCCCGCCCTTGATGCCGGACACCGAAGACAGGTTGACGATCCGGCCGGCACGCTTCGCGATCATGAACGGCGCGATCGCGCGCGTAACGTTGAACACGCCGGCGACATTGACGTCGAGCACGGTGTGGATGTCGTCGTCCTCGAGCCCGACCAGCAGATTGTCGCGGATCACTCCCGCGTTGTTGACCAGCACGTCGATACGGCCCTTAGCGTCGGCGATCGCCTCGGCGGCATCGCGGCAGGCGGCGCTGTCCCGGATGTCGACCTGCATCGCATCGACCTTCCCTCCTGTCGCGCGACAGGCCTCGACGACGGCGTCGGCGGCAGCGCGCTGGCTCTGGTAGAAAAAAGTCACATCCGCCCCCTCGGCGGCGAACAGTTCGACGATGGCCCGGCCGATGCCGCGGCTGCCACCGGTCACGACGATCACCTTGCCCGCGAAGCCGCCGTCGAGCGCCATGGTCAGCCGGAAATCGCGAAGCCGCCGTCGACGACCAGCGTGGCGCCGTTGATCATCGCCGCTTCGGGAAGGCACAGGAGGTAGACGGCACCGGCGACGTCGTCCGGCGTGAGCTTCGGCCCGGCCGGCGTGCGCTCGGCGAATTCCGCCAGCAGCCGCTCGCGGTTCGGAAAGTAGGCGAGCGCGTCGGTATCGACGACCCCGGCCGAGATCGCGTTGACGCGCACCCCGCGCGGCCCCAGCTCCTGCGCGAGGGTCCTCACCATCGCCTCCAGCGCCGCCTTGGATGCGCCGACGAAGCCGTAACCAGGCATCGCGCGTTGCGCGCCCAGGCTCGACATCGCGATGATGCGGCCCCCGTCCTTCATCAGCGGCACGCCGTGCTGAGCGAGCAGGTTCAGCGCGAACGCGTTGGTCTCGAGGCACCAGCGCCAGTGCTTGAGCTTCATCTCCAGCGCCGGCTTCAGCACCCCGGAGGCGGCGTTCGACACGATGATATCGAGGCGATCGAATTTTCTGCCGAACACCTCGAACATCTCGGCCATGCTTTCCGGATCGCCGACGCTGGCCTGCAGCACGAGCGCGCGGCGGCCGAGCCCCTCGATCTCGCGGCAAAGCGACTCGGCTTCCTCATGGCTGTTGTAGTAATTGATCGCGACGTCGCAGCCGCTCGCGGCGAGCTTGCGCGCGCAGGCCCGGCCGATGCCGCGCGCGGCGCCGGTAACGAGCGCAACCTTTCCGGTCAGCGGACCCGACATGAGCGAAGGGGTTTCGGTGGCGGCGGACTCGCCTCCGGGAGATGTCCCGGTGTGCGCGCCTCGACAAATCAAAGAATTATACCGCGACGCCCGTCAGGTCCCGCGCCCCGCAAGCTATTTCAGGGTCAGCGAAGCGCGGCGCGCCCTGATCAGGCGCTGCGCCTCGAGCGCCCAGTGTTTCTTGATCCCGTGCCAGTTGTCGGCCGCGTACAGCACGTTGTCCATGTAGGTTCCCGGCATGGTCGCTTCGTCCGGCCGCTCGGAGGTTGCCCGGTAGCTGTCGATGAACGCCTTGAAGTCGGCATTGCCGGGCAGGTGGTGGGTCACCGGCACGCTGACGTGCAGGTAGCCCGCCGGCAGCTCGACGTTTCGCACCTGGGTGTTGCCGAGCGCGCGGAAGCGGCTAGCACCGGGACCGCCGAAATTGAACATGAACCAGTCGATACCGATGAAATAGCCGTTGAACTGGACCGCACTGTCGGGGACTTCGCGCAGCCGGCCGAGCACCTGCCAGTTGTTGGGGAAGATAAATGAAGGTCCGCCCGCCCCGATCGCCGACGCGAACGACACCGACAAGCCCACCACCGGCCGTTCGCGGCCAGTCAACGGGTCGACTATCGTGGTGCGCGACTCCGCGCTCCCGGTCAGCGGGTCCCATACCGGCACCCGGTCCGCGAACGCGCCGGAGAGATCGTAGAGGACCTTCACGACCTGGATCCCGCCCTGGCTGTGGCCGATCAGCATCGGGCGCATGCCTTCGCGCTCGTACGACCAGGCGATCAGGCCGGCAATACGGTCCGACGACAGGTAGGGGTTGTGCGACCAATCGTCACTGCCGGGAACCTTGATGCGTTCCTCCGGATAGCCCATGCCGGTCAGGAAATTCGCGAACGAGCTCATCGCGAGATGGACCGGAAACACGCCGCCATGGAGCAAGACGATCCGCGGGGCCGGCACCTTGGACAATAGGTCGCGAACGTCGGCCGCGGTCACGTTCTCCGGATCGATCGCCAGCACCCGCTCCTGCAGCGCGTTGTCGAGCGCGGCCAGTTGCATCGGCGCGGGGGCAACCGCGGCCACGCCCGGGCTCTGCGCCGCGGCAGCAACGCCAATCGCGGCTAACAGCATCAAAATCACCGCGGCACCGGTGCGGCACGCGAACTTCGTTGACTGATTCATGACAGCTCATCCATATCAGCGACCATTGATGCGATCACCGCGTCGAGATTCGCGCGTGAAAGCGCGGTAGTTCGATAGGTGATCCCGACCCTAAGTGCGGCGCCCGCCGTCGTTACGGCCACGACCATCGGCGACATCGGCCCGGTCGATGCGGCCCGCAGGTAATCGCCGTCCCCGGACGCCCCCTTGCGCCGCAATGCATTCACGTTGAGGGGGGTTAGACCGGCAAAAACCGGATGATACTTGAGGAACAGCCGATGCCGGCGCCGAGGCGACGCGACGGCCCACATCAGCGCCGCGGCCTGCATCGCCAGCAGTGTCACCAGGTAGAGCTTCAGGCGCTTGGCGCGCGAGGTCTGCGCGGCGATCGCTTTCGCCAGTTCTGCGACCGGCACGCGGTCCGGGAGAGGCACCACGACACGGAACGAGCTCAGGAACTGGCCGAACACCTCGGCCGCCGGCCGCTCGAAGTCCGCGCGCAAATTGACGATCGATGCCAGCGCAAGCCCGGTGCGCAACCCGGTGTGCGAGCGTTGCGCGGCGATCGGCGCGACCGCGCGCAGCACCAGCGCCAGCATGATGTCGTTGCCCGTGATCCCCCAGCGCTTCGATGCGGCCTTGACGCGCGCGGCCCGTTCCGGATTCACCGGAAAGTGCGCGAAGCCGTTGTGACCCTGCTCCGGATCCGCCAGACGCGGTCGAATCGCGGTTCGCCATCCCGCCAGCAACCCCGGAAGCGCGAGCATGCCGCGCCAGAGGTAGCCCGCGCGCGCTGCGAACAGGCGCGAATAGGTCGCGGGGAAGCGATCGAGAAGCGGCAGCGGCGCCGGCTGCACGGCGGTGAAGCGATCCGCAATGTCGGTCAAGAGCACGGCGATCGAATCGCCACCGGCAATGAAATGATCGTAGGTGAGCCCGAGCAGAAACTCCCCGGGGGCACGCACCGCGAAAAAACGGAACGGATCGAAGCGACCGGTGCGCGGGAACGGCGCGTTGATCGTCGCCTCGATTTCGCGAGCAGCCACATCGAAGGGCGCATCGCCACCGTCGACGATTCTCAAGTCGACGCTTGGCGGCCCGCCTTCGAAGTCGAACCGTCGACGGCCCTCGTCGAGCACGAATCCGGTCAGTCCGCATTCCTCGAGCACACCCCCGATGGCACGACCAAGCCGCGCCTCCTCGAGAGGTGCAGCGATGGTTACAACGTGCGAGGCGCAGTAAGGATGGAGTTCGCGCCAGCGCAGCATCGAGGCCTGGAAAACATTGAGGCGGCCGCGCATCACCGTGAGGCCCGTGTCCCGCGCGTGGCGGCCAGCGCCCTCGCTCCCTCGCACCACTGTCGCTTCACGCTGTACCAGATGTCCGCGGCATGCAGCAGGTTCGCGGTGTCGCCTTCCGGCAGCGCAGGCAATTCGATCCCCGGACGATAGTTCTCGATCCAGGTACGCACCAAGGGCTGGCCGGCGAGATGCGCAGCGTCGGGAAGTCTCACATGACTGTACGACCACGGCAGGATCACATTGCGAACGCGAGCCCTGCCGGTGGCACGAAACTCGGCCGGATGCGCTCCGGTGCCCGCGATCGGATCCCAGGGAATCGCAAAGCCGGTGAACTCGATCGCCGAGTCCGGCACGTCGCGCAGCAGCGGCAGGATCCCCCATTGCCCCAGCAGAAGCCGCGGCAGCGACCCCGTCGCGAGGGCCGCCGCATAGTTGATCGTGAGTTCGCGTACCGGCCGGGTCGCGCCAGTCAGCGGATCGACGATTGCCGTTCGCGTTTCGGGCTCATGCGCCGCCGGGTTCCACACCGGGATCGGCGTGCTGTCTCGCGTGCCGGCAAGGTCGTGCAGGAGCTTGATCACAATCATGCCGCCCTGCGAATGGCCGATCGGGATCGGCATCAGGCCTTCGCGCTCGTAATGCCAGGCGATCTCGCCTGCCAGCCGGCGGCTGTCGACGTGGCTCGAATAGGTTGTCGAGCGGTCGGCGGGATTTTCGAGCCGCTCGCGCGGATAGCCCATGGCTTCGAGGAACGCCGCGAACGGCTCCATCGTAACCAGTGGCACGCTGCCCTGCAGCGCGATGATCCGTGGAGCCGGCGAGCGCGAAAGCACTTCCGCGACATCCGATCCCGACAAGCGGGAGCAGTCGAGCCCCGCGAGGCGCGCACCGAGGGTGCCCTCATCGACTTGTGCGGCACTCGCCGTCGTCGCGACCAGCGTCGTCGCCAGCAGCCACCGGGCAAGCCCGACGGCACACCCTGTTGCCGACGCCGCGCGCAGCAAGCCAGCCCGCACTTGCGATGCCCTCCGTTACCGGCCCGCGTCAGCGCGACGGGCGCGGGAAAAATCGGCCCGTGCGTGCGACATAGCGTGCGTAATCGTCGCCGTGGGTCGCATTCAGGTACTGCTCCTCGTTGCGGGCCTTCACCGTCATCACCACCCAATGAACCGCTGCCACAAGCAGCATCGGCCCCGTCGGCACCACGGCAAGCGAGGCGAGCATCAGCAGGATCTGGTAGCCATAGATCGGGTGGCGCACACGCGCGAACGGACCATCGGTGATCAGGACCTGCCGCTCGCCCGGCGTGACCGCCATCTTCCAGTGCCGTCCCATGCGTTTCCAACAGCGGATCGTGAGCGCGAGCAGGGCCACCGCTGCGAGTGCTGCAAGCAAGCGCAAAACGATGCCAGTCGGTGACTGGGCGGACTCCGGCAGCGCGAACCCGCCAGCGTCGCGAAACGCGGCGAGCGCCGGCAGCACCATCCAGGCCGCCACGATCGGGACGATGACGAGCCACAGCGCGCGCTCGAGTGCCTGCTCGGGAACGACGCCGGACAGTGTCCGGGTGCGTTGGCGTATCCGCCACGACATGCTGCCGACGCGGCCCCAGTAGGCCCAAACGACGGCAGCAAGCAACAGCGCAGGAAGATCCGGCATCGCTGAAGAAACCTGGGCGACCCGCGCCCGATCGAGCCTATTCTAAGGCAGGCCCCCGATGGAGTGCTGCAAGGCGTGCCGCGAGGCTTCGTCTCCCGAATGTAAAGTGAATCGACGATTTCCCGCGACCGCACCACCTCTCGTCGGACCGCGGCGGGTAACGGCGCGCCAGGTTGGTACAGTTGCTTCCCATGAGCTGGGTCCGCTTTCATCCGATCACGCGCATCATCGTTGTCGCCGGCGTGATTCTCCTAGCAGCAGCGTTCGCGGGCTGGGAACGCGTCGGCAGCGCGCTTGCAAGCGTCTCCCCGCGCGGTTCGTTCGAAGGCCGCTGCGCGGACTTGCCGACGAGCCGGGTTGAAGTGGCCTTGTTGCCGTTCTCGGTAACCGAGAATCGCAAGCTACCGCTCGAGGCGCTTACGCGGATCAGCGACGGCCCCTCGCCCGCGCACCGGACGATCGGGCTTACCCACGCCAACTTCGGCCATCGCTCGCTGGTGGATGTCACGGGCGTCGAGGACCGCCTGGGTGCGCGCGCCTGCGTACGCCCGAGTGTCAAGGTAGAGCTTTACGTCAAGCCGATCACCGTGTACGTTGCCCGCGAGTACGAAGGCGATCCCTGCCGCTCGGCGGTGATCCGCGAGCACGAGCAGCGCCACGTGAATGTATACACGGGCTATGCGCGAGAGGCCGCGAACCGGCTCGAAAACGAGTTGGCGAACGCGATCGGGCGCACGCCATTTTTCGGAGCGAGCGTCGCCGAGGCGCAACAGGGTGTCGACCGGCGCCTCGGTGAATTGCTGACCGCGTTCATGCGGGAGAGCGAGCGCACGCTGGCCCAGCGCCAGGCATTGGTGGACACGCCCGAAGAGTACGCGCGGGTCACCAGTGCCTGCGCGGCGGAGCGAGCTGGCGGGTAGTATCCCGACGCTGTGTCGCGCCGTGGGGTCGCGCGCCACGCCGCTGTACCATTCACGGTTTCCGTCGCCCGCTCGAGGCCGCGTGTCCGCCTGGTCCTTTCCGCGCTGGACGATCGCCAAGGGAAGCATCGTTGCCCCGGACGAGCGCCTGCCGTGGCCGCAGACGCTCGCGTTGGGAGCGCAGCACGTCGTTGCGATGTTCGGCGCGACCGTGCTGGCGCCGCTGCTGATGGGCTTCGACCCCAACGTCGCGATCCTGATGTCGGGCATCGGCACGCTGATCTTCTTTGTCGCGGTAGGCGGCCGCGTTCCGATTTACCTTGGCTCGAGCTTCGCGTTCATCGGCGTCGTGATCGCCGCGACCGGGTACGCCGGCTCCGGCGGCAATCCGAACCTCGGCTCCGCGCTGGGTGGAATCATCGTCTGCGGCGCGCTCTACACGCTGATCGGTGCCGTCGTGATGGCTGCGGGTACCGGGTGGATCGAGCGGCTGATGCCTCCGGTGGTCACCGGTGCGGTGGTGGCGGTGATCGGCCTCAACCTGGCCCCGATCGCCGTCTAGGGTGCCACGGCGACCTCGTTCGACGCGTGGATGGCGCTGTTCACGGTCCTCGTCGTCGGGCTGGTCGCGGTGTTCGCGCGCGGGACCTTGCAGCGCTTGCTCATCCTGGTCGGACTCGGTGTCCGCCTATCTCGCCTGTCTGGTGCTTGCCAACGGCCTCGGGTTCGCAAAGCCGATCGATTTTTCCGGCATCGCCAGTGCACCCTGGCTCGGCCTGCCGCAGTTTGCGGCGCCGAACTTCCGCGCCGAGGCGATCGCGCTGATCGCGCCGGTCGCGATCATCCTGGTCGCCGAGAATCTCGGGCACCTCAAGGCCGTGGCCGCGATGACCGGGCGCAACCTCGATCCGTACCTGGGCCGCGCGTTCATCGGCGACGGAGTCGCGACGGTTCTCGCCGGTTACGCCGGAGGCACCGGGGTG
Source organism: Casimicrobiaceae bacterium (assembly GCA_046714435.1). GTDB lineage: Bacteria > Pseudomonadota > Gammaproteobacteria > Burkholderiales > Casimicrobiaceae > VBCG01. The sequence continues at coordinate 8,057 of JBKKAZ010000210.1, read as the reverse complement.
ACCACCTACGCCGAGAACATCGGCGTCATGGCGGTGACCCGGATCTACTCGACGCTGGTGTTCGTCGTCGCGGCGCTGATCGCGATCCTGCTCGGTTTCTCGCCGAAGTTCGGCGCGCTGATCCAGACCATTCCGGCCGCGGTGCTGGGCGGTGTCTCTATCGTCGTGTTTGGATTGATCGCCACCGCAGGCGCGAAAATCTGGGTCGACAACCACGTGGACTTCACTCGCAACCGCAACCTGATCATCGCGTCGGTAACGCTGGTACTCGGCGCGGGCGATTTCACGCTGTCGGTCGGCGGCTTCAAGCTCGGCGGCATAGGAACCGCGACCTTCGGTGCGATCCTGCTGAATCTGCTGCTTCGTTCCAGCGCGGAAGTGCCGGACCGGGCAGCCTAGCAGGCCGATGCAAAAGGCGTTCGGGAGTTCGGTGCGTGACGGGATTTCGTCGATGCGCCTATTGCATCGGGATTGGATGCAGGCGGCCGCCAGATAGCAAACTGAGGGCGGCCCGTCGGCGCCCACTGGCAACGGCACGAAACAACGCGCATCATGCGCGCCGCGGTTCGTCTCGAGCCATTTTGCATCACGCCGCTACGTCGGGTTGCCTGCCGGTTGCGGCAGCCGTTACCGGGGGGTTCGAGCGATCATCGACGCTCGTCGGTACGCGACTGCGGGCACAGCGCGACTTCGCCCCAATGGCTGTCGCAACCTGCAATTCTGGCGCGCTGCTCGCACATCGTCCTGGCGAACACACCGCTCTCCGTTCCGCAGGCCGCGAGCGCATTTGCGAGCGTCTGCCAGCGATCCGGCGGCTCCGCCGCCGCAACCGGTGCCGTCGCCGGTGCCTCGACGCCGGCATTGACGCCGCGGCCATCGCCAACGACGACGTCGCGCAACGATATCGGATACGCGACCGCAACCGCCAGATCCCGCGGCGCAGAGGCGATACGGGGCAGAGCATCGCCGGGTCCGACTGCGGCTGCAACCGGTTTGGAAGGCGCTGCTTTGCGGGACACCGCCCCCAAACCCGGTTCGATCAGTGCGGGCGCCATGAGCTTGGTCTCGGCAGCCACGCGAGAGGGCTGGGGCGGGTCAATCGGCACCAGCGGCGCTGTGGACACGCTCCGGGGCTCGTCGGCCTGGGCGTAGGGATACGCAAGCATGCCGGCGACGGCCAATACGCCGATCCCTCCGATAAGCATCCAAGGCAGGCGGCGGCCACGCACAACCGGGCCGTCGCGCGCCAGCACGTAAGCAGCGGCCAGATCAGGCATGGCCGGCGACTCGGTCAGCGGCGCCGAACTCCCCAGTCCCCACGGCCTGAGCACTCGCCGGCGGCCTCCGTCGGGCGTGCTTTCGACCAGCACCGCCCCGCAGGATGTGCAAAAACGGGTGGACGCGGCGTTTTCAAGGCGGCAATGCGGGCAGTGCATGGGCATCGCTTCGCGGCAGCAGTGTGGGCTCCCCGATTCGGGTGTTATGACATTAGCATAGTCACGCCGCGCCGTCCCAATACGTTCGTCGGCTGACGGTGAAGGCGTCCTGCCCCTGCCTTGTGCTCTGCGAAGGCCCGGCGCGAGCATAGAATCGAGCCCTTCTTCGAAGGAGCGCGAACGATGAACGGCAAGGTGGCAGTAGTGACCGGAGCAGGCAGCGGTATCGGCAAGGCTTCGGCGGGGGCGTTGCTCGCGGCCGGATGGCGCGTCGTGTTCGCCGGCCGGCGTCCGGATCCGCTCGCCGCCGCGATTGCGGCCGCCAAGGTCCCGACGGACCGGGCGCTTGCGGTACCCACCGATGTTGCGAACCCCGACTCGGTTCGCGCGCTGTTCGAGCGCACCCAAGCGATTTTTGGCCGGGTCGACTTCCTGTTCAACAACGCGGGCGTGTCGGTCGGCGCGCCGATCGAGGATCTGACCGTCGAGCAATGGCGTCAGGCCGTCGACATCAACCTCACCGGGTCGTTCCTCTGCGCGCAGGCCGCCTATCGCGCGATGAAGAGCCAGGTGCCTCGCGGCGGGCGCATTGTCAACAACGGATCCATTTCCGCGCACGCCCCGCGTCCGAACTCGGTGGCGTACACGGCGACCAAGCACGCGATCACGGGGCTCACCCGCTCGCTGTCGCTCGACGGCCGCAAACACGACATCGCGGCTGGGCAGATCGATATCGGCAACGCCGCCACCGAAATGGCCATGCGTATGGCGAAGGGTGTGCCGCAGGCGAACGGCCAGATCGCCGTCGAGCCGCTGATGGACGTCGCGCATGTCGCATCGGCGGTGGTCTACATGGCGAGCCTGCCGCTCGACGCCAATGTGCAGTTCATGACCCTCATGGCGCGCGACATGCCGTTCGTGGGCCGCGGCTGAATCGGGTCAGACCCCGCCCATCAGCGCGCTGGAACGTACGAGTACGGCGCGGGGGGCCTGGGCCGCAACGGCGGCCTCGGCAACGGTGGCTGGTACATCGGAGCGTAGAACCAGGGATAGCTCGGCGTGTACGCGTGCGCTTGGCTTTCGCGCTCGCGGCGTGCCTCCTCCTCGCGCCGCCTGAGTTCGTCGCGCCGCACGGCCGCCTGGGCGCTCACCGCATCGCGCGTCGCCTGGCGTCGTTCGAACGCTTCCTGTTCGCGGCGCAACCGCTCCAGCGCCGCGGGATCAGGCTTCGACTCCGGGAGATCGAGCGCAACGCCACCCGCACAGGGGATGTTTGCGTAGAGCACGCCGCCGCTGCCGTCGTTGCAGCGATAGATCGTTGTCCCTTGGGCCAGTGCCGATGACGCGATCACTACCAGCAATCCACTCAGCACGGTCCGCATGCCGGTTCTGGGGCGAGACAAGAGGGTCCTGAGCATTAGTTGCGCTCGTTTTCGCATCTGCGGCAGGTTGGCGGGATTGAATTGCACCTTCGGCAGATACTGGGATTGGCGCCCTCGAGTCACTTGAACGTCAGGCAAACGCCATGATAGTCGCGGTTTGCAGTTTCATGCAGGCACGGTCCCGCCGATGGACAGCTTGATCGAAGGGGAGGTGAAACCTTTCAAACGAACATTCTGCCGCTGCGGCATGCCCGCCGCAACCAACGGCCATTGAACGGCGCGGGTGGACGTGCGCGGCCGACGTCGCCGAGATCGAGCACGGCGGCGTCAGGGCTGAAACGCGTACGGCGGCAACGTGGACAGCCGGGGATCGTCCACCGGGCCGCCGACGGTGAAGTGATAGAGGCTTTGCCAGGCGTGGCCGTCAATCCCGAGCAGTTGGTGCATCTCGTCGTCGAAAAAGCAGCCGATCCCGGTGGCGCGCACACCGGCGGCCTCGGCTTCCAGATAGAGCACCTGCCCGAGCATGCCGCATTCCCAGTACAGGTGACGGTACAACCACGGCTCCTGCTGCGCGGCATCGAAATGCGCGATCATGCCCAGCGCGAAGCACGAGTCGGCGCCGATCTTTTGGTGGCAACAGATCCACTTCGCCGCTTCGGTGAGGTCGAGAGGCAGCAGCAGGTACAGCGGCAGTGAATCCGGTCCACATTTCTTCCACAGCCATTCGGCGCGCATCGACGAATTGAGGCCGGCGAGCGCGGCAGCGTCGCGGACCAGCAGATACAACCCGGGGTCGAGGCCCTCCACGCGGTGCACCATGAACGCAGGGTGCACGCGAACCGCAGACGGCGACGCGTTCCAAGGCGGCCCATCGCGGCGCACCTTAAGGCATTCGAGCATGGCGAAGAAGGCCTCGGCCGCGATCGACGTGCGCCCGTCGAAATCCACGGCGCTGCGGCGTTGCCGGGCGATCGTGGCGAAGTCGAGGTCCAGGGCGGGGGGCGTGGGGGCCGGAGGCGATGGTGTGTCAGCAACCACGGCGCCCGGTGTCGCAGGCTTGTGCGTGATTCGATGGACTGCGTCGATGTCGGCCCATTGCACGTGTGCCGCGCTCAACCGATTGGCGCGACCGTGCCAGCGCGCGCTGGCAAGTGCGCTCGAAAGCCGCGCAACGTCGGGCTGTGCGTGCGAGTCGCCGACCCACAGCAACGTGTCCGGGTGCTCGGCTTCGATCGGCTCGAAGTCGGGACTGCGGTCGAGGCCCAGCAAGCTGGCCACCACGTCGTCCGCGGCGGTGGCGAGCATGCGCGTCTGCCAGCCGAGCGCAGCGGCCGCATAACTCACCGCGGCGATCGCATGGCCGCAATCGTGCTGGCAATAGCGCCAGGCGCGCATGCCGTACTTCCAGGCCTCGCGCCAGTAGATCGACGAGAGGCCGACGATGACGCCATTGCCGGAAAACGTTTCGTTCCATCGTGGATCGCCCACGGCCGCGCGATGCTCGAGCCGATGATCGCGCGAGAGGTAGTGATGCACGCCCGCGGGCACGCCCGGAAGGCGCGGGCACACGAGATAGCCTTCGGTCGGATGCAGATTTCCGCTCGAAGGGTTGCAGCGCAGCGCCCAGCGGTTGCTGCCGTAGGACTTCCACGCCGACAGGCCGAGCGACAGCTCGAACAGGATACCCAGCGAATCGAGGTCGAAGTCGCGCGGGGTGGGCAGCACACCGCGGCGCAGGTCGTTGTAGCGCGTGGTCAGCGCATCCGCGGCAAGCTTCAGCGTCGTCTGCGGCGCGCCGTGATATTCACGAAACGGATCCGGCTGGTTCGCCCAGTCGAGCCCGCCGGGACCGGGCGCGAAGCGGTCGATCCGGTGCTTGCTTCGCTGGTGATAGTCGACGAGATCCTGGTTTGGCTCGCGCACGGCGTGGCACCCGCTAGGCGACGCAGACGGTCTTGACGTTCACGCGCATCCGCATGCCAAGCCCGGGGTGCGACGAGGTCCGTACAATGTAGCGCCAATAGCGCGACCGCGCCACGCACAGCCGGTCGGCCTCCCGATGCAAGATACCACCTCGCCCTCGGCGATCGCAGCGAAGTACGACGCGATCACCTACGACGCGCTGCCCCACCCGGTTTCGCATCCCGACCACGTCGCCGCGATCGCCACAATGTTCGGTCTGGACCCGCCGCTGGTGGCGACCGCGCGGGTGCTCGAGGTGGGCTGCAACGACGGATCGAACCTGCTGCCGATGGCGGCGCGGCTGACGGACGCGACGTTCACCGGCTGCGACATTGCGCCGGCGGCGGTGCATGCCGCGCGCGAGGCCGCGGCGGCGCTGGGACTCGCCAACCTGAACTTCCTCGAGGCGGACCTCGCCGCGCTCGACGGCGGCCCCTACGACTACATCATCGCGCACGGCGTTTACTCCTGGGTGCCCGCGGCAGTGCGCGACGCGATGTTCGCGCTGGCCGCGCGAGCGCTGGGCCCCAACGGCATCCTGTTCGCGAGTTACAACACCTACCCGGGCGGCTATGTGCGGCGCGCGGCCTGGGAGGCGCTGCGCTGGCACACGCGCGGCGCGACCGACCGCGACGTGCAGATCGCCGCCGCGCGCGCGCTCGCCGACCTGCTCGGCGATCCCGGACCGGCGCATGACCCCGCCGACGCCGCAGTTCGATCCGAGTTCAGGCGCATCGCGGGCGAGCCCGACAGCGCGCTGTTCCACGACACCCTCGCCGAGCCCAACGACCCGGTGTGGTTCCACGCGTTCGTGGATCACGCGGCAACCCACGGTCTCACCTACGTCGCCGAAGCGCTGCCCTCGATGATGGCCGGCGGCGGCCTCGCGCCGCGCGTGCGCCAGTTCCTCGCAGCTCAGGACCGCCTCGCGCGCGAGCAGTACCTCGACTTCGCGCGCGTGCGCCGGTTCCGCCAGTCGCTGTTGTGCCGCGCCGAAGCGGCCGGCGACATCCAGCTCGCGCCGGCCCGCATGAATGGCTTGCACGTGGCCGCCTCGATGCCGTTGCAGCGCGCGGCGGCCGAGGGACGCTTGCCGGAGGCGGCGGGTCCCGACGGTGCGCAGTTGCGCGCGCTGCTCGAAGCATTGCTCGACTTGTCACCGGCCGCGGTGCCGGTGCCCCAGTTGGTCGAGACCAGCCGCATCCGCGGGCAACCGGAGGGCGCACGGTCCGCCGAGGCCCTGCTGCTCGAGGCGTGGATCTCGGGCTTTGCTCAACTGCACGCGTGCCCGCCGACGCCGGCGACGCTCGCACCGGCGCGCCCGTGCGCCTTCGATGTGGCCCGCTGGCAGGCCGTGCGGCGCGAGGGCGTGACCAATCTGCGCCACGAGACCATTCGCCTCGTCGATCCGCTGGCCCGGGCACTGTTGCCTCTATGCGACGGCACCCGCGATCGCGCGGAACTGACACGGGCCCTGGCCGGTGCGCGCGATGCGTCAGACCCGGCGCTCGCAACGCAGGTCGACGACACCCTGGCGATGTTCGCGCAGTGCGGGCTGCTTTGCTGAACGCGCCCCTCAGGCAATCGCCGGGGCCAGCACCTGCGAGCCTTCGAGGATCGCGTCGGCGAGAGCGATCGCCGTGTTGACGGCGCCGGTGAGGCCCAGGTGGCCGTGGCCGGTCGCAAGCCACAGCCCGGTGCGTGAAGCCACCGGACCGACCAGGGGCAGCGAATCGGGCGTGCAGGGACGGTGACCCATCCAGTGCCTTTCGGCCGCCGCGGGCAGATCAGCGAACGTCTCCCGCGCGAAGCGCGCCAGCAGCGCCGATCGCTTGGGGTTCGCCGGCCGCGCGAGGCCGCCGAACTCGACCGTGCCCGCGATGCGGAAGCCGTCCTCCATCGGCGTCATGAACGCCTTGCGATCGCCGAGCACGACCACGCGCGAAACGGGCGAATCGACACCGGCGAAGCTGACGTGATAGCCGCGCTGGCTCTCCAGCGGCAGGCGGACGCCCAGCGCGGCGAGCAGCGCCACGGACTGCATGCCGGCGGCGACGATCACGTGGTCCGCGTTCTGCCGCCCTTCGCTGAGGTACAGCGACCAGCCGCGCGCGAGATCGGGCTCGATCCCGCGAACCTCGTCCCGCACGAGCCGGCCGCCGCGCACCACGAACGAGCGCACGATCTGCTGCACGTACCGGAACGGATTGACCACCATCGCCTGGTCCGGACAAAAGATGCCCTGGGTGTAGCGCGGCCCGATGCGCGGCTCCAGCGACTCGATTCCGACGCGATCCAGGCGCTCGATGCGTAACCCGTGCCGCTCCCGCAGTACCCAGGACGCCGCGTCCATGGCGAGCGCGGCGGCATCCGGGTAGACGTGCAGATGTCCGTGCTGCCGGACCAGTTCGCTTGCGCCCACTTCCTGCGCGAGCGCCCGATGATTTTCGATCGCGTTCGCATTCAGTGCCGCAAGTTTTCCGGCGATGGCTTCGACGCGATCGCGACGCGACGCCGCGACGAAGCGCAGCAACCAGGGAACGACGTGCGGAAGGTACGCGGGCGGGATGCGCAGCGGCCCGTCGGGATCGAAGAGCATGCGCGGCACTCGCGCCAGGATGCCGGGCATGGCCAGCGGCGCCACGGCGCCCGGCGACAACGCACCGGCGTTGCCGTAGCTGCAGCCGCGGCCGGGATCGGCGCGATCGATCAGCGTGACGTGGGCACCCCGCTTGCACAGCACGTAGGCCGTGGCCGCTCCGACGATGCCGGCGCCGATGACGGCGATCGCCGGCGCCGCACGCGGGGGCGTCACCGCGTGTGTTATGCGTTGGGCAGACGAAGGTGCGGACACGAGCGGCGGCCGGCAGGACGTTCAGGCACGCAAAGGTCGTATCGTAATCCTTCCCTTGCGGACTCGCGCGCGGCAGGCGGAATTTTGCGCGTCCTGACGCCGACACGAGGGCGGGGCGTCCCGACAGACGGCAACTTCAAGAAGTCCGTCGCCGGAACGGCGCCGCCTACCCTTTGGCGGTCCTACAATACGGAACTCCACCTTCCGTCCCGAAGCCGATCCCGTGTCCGCCGCCCCCGATTCGCCCGAAAGCGCGCCAAGCCGCGAGCAGGCACGGCTGCTCCTCGACGGCTGCTTCGAGCAGTATCGCGCGAAGCTGGTCGACATCGCGACCGCGTCGATCGAACTTTCCGGCGACCTGTTCGAGGGCAACAGCTACGTTTCCGAGAACGACGTCAACGAGTTCAAATCCCGGCGCAC
>JBKKAZ010000209.1:0-8086 GCA_046714435.1 Casimicrobiaceae bacterium | reverse complement strand
CTCAAGGCACGCGGCCAAACCTCCGCGGCGATCAAGTCGCTGCTGGGGCTCGCCCCGAAGACCGCCCGCCGGATTCGCGACGATGGCACCGAGGAGGACGTGCCGCTGGCGCATGTTCACGTTGGCGATCACCTGCGTGTGCGGCCGGGCGAGAAAGTCCCGGTCGACGGCATCGTCCTCGAGGGGACAAGCAGCATCGACGAGTCGATGGTGACCGGCGAGCCCATGCCGGTCGGCAAGCGGCCCGGCAATCCGCTGATCGGCGCGACGATCAACACCAGCGGCAGCCTGGTGATGAAGGCCGAGCGCGTCGGGTCGGAGACGATGCTCGCGCAGATTGTGCAGATGGTCGCTCAGGCACAGCGCTCGCGTGCGCCGATGCAGCGGCTGGCGGACGTCGTCGCCGGCTGGTTCGTGATGGTCGTGATCGCCATCGCTGCGCTCACGTTCGTCGTCTGGGGGTTGATCGGACCGGAACCGAGCTGGGTCTACGGGACGCTGAACGCGCTGTCGGTGCTGATCATCGCTTGCCCCTGCGCACTGGGGCTGGCGACGCCGATGTCGATCATGGTCGCCACCGGCAGGGGCGCAACGCAGGGCGTGCTGTTCCGCGACGCGGCCGCGATCGAGTCGATGCGCAAGGTCGACACGCTGGTCGTCGACAAGACCGGCACACTCACTGAAGGTCGTCCGGCGTTCGACCGCACGATCGCCGCAGCGGGTGGTTCCGAGGACGAGGTGCTGCGCATGGCGGCCAGCCTCGACCAGGGCTCGGAGCATCCGCTCGCCCAGGCGATCGTCGCCGAGGCACGCCGCCGCGGCCTTGCGCTCGATGCGCCTGAGCATTTCGAGAGCGCGACCGGGATCGGCGTGAGCGGCCGGGTGGCGGGGCACGACGTCGCGATCGGGAACACCGCGCTGATGGACGATCGTGGGGTGGACTGGCGGGAGCTGGAATCACCGGCCGAGGCACTGCGCGGTCGCGGCGCGAGTGTCATGTTCGTGGCCGTCGACGGCCGCATCGCGGGGCTGCTTGCGGTAAGCGATCCGATCAAGAAGACGACCCCCGAGGCCATCGCTGCGCTGCGGCGCGAAGGACTGCGCATCGTGATGGCGACCGGCGACGGCTGGACCACGGCACGTGCGGTCGCGAAGGAGCTCGGCATCGACGAGGTGATCGGCGAAGTGAAGCCGCAGGACAAGGTCGCGCTGGTCGCGCGTCTCCAGTCGGAAGGCCGCAAGGTGGCTATGGCGGGCGACGGCATCAACGACGCGCCTGCGCTCGCGAAGGCCGATGTCGGGATCGCGATGGGCACAGGCACCGACGTCGCCATGAACGCCGGCCACGTGACGCTGGTGAAAGGCGATCTCGTCGGCATCGTGCGCGCGCGCACGCTGTCGCACCAGACCGTGCGCAACATGTGGCAGAACCTGGGTTTCGCGTTCGTCTACAACGCACTCGGCGTCCCGGTGGCTGCCGGAGTGCTCTACCCCGCGCTTGGACTGTTGCTTTCGCCGCTGATCGCCGCACTCGCGATGAGCCTGTCCTCGGTCTCGGTGGTCGCCAATGCACTTCGTCTTCGCCGCAGCGGTGGCTGACAGGGGCAGGCACGATGACAGGCGCCGGGGGCCGGACGGACCGGTGGTTGGACGACGCGGCTCCGCGGCGACGCGACCTACCGCATGCAATTGTGTTTTTTCCTCGAAGTCAAACCAGCCGGCCTATCCGCCGGCATCATCGGAGATCGTCATGAGACACGATTCATTCGTTGCGCGAATTTGCCGTGGCATCTGTGTGCTGGGCGCGCTTGCCCTCCTTGCAGTACCACCGGCAGTCACGGGTCAAACGCCCGCGACTCCGCCGGCCAAGGCGGCGACGCCCGCGGCCCCCGCGGGTGCGAGCAAGGGTATGGATAAGGGAATGGATATGGGGGCCGGAGGGGGCGACATGCGCTCGGCCATGATGGCGGGCATGAAGAGCATGGAGTCGATGAAGATGACCGGGAACACGGACAGGGATTTCGCCGCGATGATGAAAATCCACCACCAAGGCGCCATCGACATGGCGCAGATGGAGCTCAAGAACGGAAAGGACGGGAAGATGCGCGCACTGGCGAAACGGATCGTCGCCGCGCAGCAGAAGGAGATCAAGGAAATCGACGGTTGGCTCGCCACCCAGAAGTGAGGCTCGTCGAATCCGCGGTCTGATTCCCTAGCGCGTGTCCGATCTCGCGGCGTAACGTGTCCTCGGCATGGTTGTACTTTTCTCGTGCGCGCGGCCGAATTGAAACTGAGCACGGGATCGACCAGCGGATGCGTCATCTGAAGGCGCTCCGTGAGGCGATCGCGGATTTCACGGCTGCGCGACCACGGACAAGCGATGCCGGCTGCACGTGGAACAGCTGCGGCTGCCTGCAACCGGGGCAGCGCGCGCCGTCGTCGGCAGTTTCTCCACCAGCAGGAGCGCGAAAGCAAGGCGTACAACATGTGTGAATTGTGTGGTTGCAACACAGGCCGTTCGTCGCTGCGTCGCACCCGGAAGGGCAAGCCGCTCGATGTGCGCATCGTGGCAGTCGAAGCGGCGTCGCCAGCGCGCCCTCCGGTTCAGGCCATACGCCCGTCGCCGGCACGCTCGGATCCCAGGTATCCGGATCGAGCCATCGCTAGACGGTGCTAGCAGCCGTTCGGCCGGTCGAAGGAGCAGAATGAACCGCGCAGTGTGGGCCGTACTGCGACGGTGGATTCGTTATCGCCGGGGGCGCATGCCCTCGGCGAAGCTGCCGGACCCGATCTGGTATTTCGCCTTCGGCTCGAACATGAACGAGCGGCTCTTCCGCGAGCGGCGCCACATAAGGTGGCTCGAAGCGCGGGTCGGCCGCCTCCATGGATACCGTTTGGTCTTCAGCATGGGCGGCGGCATGAAGCCTGGCGTATCGGCCCCCGCGAATATCGTCGAGGCCCCGGGCGAGACTGTCTACGGCGCGCTCTATCTGCTGCCGCTGCACAAGTTTGCGCGGCTCGACAACAGCGAAGGCAAGCAGTACGACTACCTGTGGACTGAAGCCGAGGATCTTGCCGGGAACCGGTTGCCGGTCGTCACGTACCAGGTCCCTGGCGCGGCTCGCGAAGGCCAACCAGGAAGCGCCTATCTCAACGTGATCCGCGAGGCGGCTCGCCAGCGTGGGCTGCCTGCCGAATACATCGCTTTCCTCGATCGCATCGAGGCGAGGCAGTGACGCAGGTTCGGCCGCGGAGCGGCTGGCGCCGGTCGCTGCCCTGGCTCGGTGGGCTGATCGGCATTGCGGCACTCGCCTGGGTGCTGCGAGGCTTCGAGGTCGACAAATTCCGCGCCGTAATCGCCGAAGCGGATGTGCGCTTCCTGGTCATGGTGCCGGTCGCCGTTGCGGCGGAGCAATGGGTGCGGGCGTGGAAGTGGCGTCAGCTGCTTCATCCGCTGCGGCGGGTCAGTACCCCACGCCTCTTCGGCGCGATCATGGCCGGCTATCTCGCCGGTTTGCTCGTCCCGTTCGGATTCAGCACGATCGCACGCGCCTGGCTGGTCGGACGCCGCGAACGCCTGCCCATGACCGCCGTGCTCGCGACCGTCGCGCTCGACCGGCTGACCGACGGCATCGTTTTCGCCCTCCTCGTCCCGGTCGCGCTGCTGCTCGTCGTATTTCCCGACCCGACGGGCGGCATACGCGCTGGATTGACCTGGGCGGCCGCCGGCAGCTTTGTGCTGTTCACCGTGCTGCTGGTCGCCTTGGCACTCTATAAGCAGCGCGCGCTGCGTGCCGGTGGCTGGCTCGCGCGCCTGATCGAGCGTCTGCCCGCACGTATGGTCGGAACAACCCGCAGCGTCGCGGCCTCCTTCGGGGAGGGCATCGTCTGGCCGCGCGAACTCTGGCGTGGCATCGTCATCGTCGTGGCGAGCGTCGTGATTAAATTGCTCGCGGCTACCCACTTCTTGTGGGCGGGTCTCGCTTTCGGCGCCGCACTGCAGCCGGAACAGTACCTGTTCCTGATGGTCTGCCTGGGCTTCGTGGTGATCCTTGGCCATTTCGCGCGCATCGTCGCTACCTTCGTCATCGGCGCGATTTTTGTGCTGGGTCTCTTCGGCGTCCGCGAAGAGATGGCACTCGCGATGGTGCTGGTCGTCCAGGCGGCAAGCGTGTTGACCGTCGCTACGATCGGCGCTTTCGCGCTCTGGCGGCAGGGTGTCGCGCTCGCCGAGCTGCGCACCGGCGGTGTCGAACATGCTGCGGCTCAAAGCCGCTAGGGGAAGGCGCCGCTTCTGGCGCATCTCGGCCGCCGGCATCTTCTTTCAGGGCGGCGCGATCATGTACGTGGCATCCGCGGCGCCCGTTTTAGTGTTAGGTCTTGTTGCCGCGATGCTGCAATGTCTGGTGGTTCGCCGTTTACGTGTCGTCCCGAACGCCAGCGCCACGCCATGAGAAGTCTGCTCAGAGCTTACCGCAGATTCATTGCCAGGTCCTGGATGCTTTCCCGGTGCTATTACCGGATCCACGGCCTGCGTCTCGTCGGTCCGTCGACGGAGCGCGTCTGGTATTTCGCCTACGGTGCCAACATGCACGACAGCGCTTTTCGGGAGCGCCGCGGTATGCGGCCGCTGGAATGGCGGGCCGGACGCGTGCGCGGCTATCGCCTGCGCTTCAATCTCGAGGGGCGGCCCAAGGGCAAGGCCGCGCCGGCCAATTTATTCGCCGATCCGCAAGCGGAAGTCTGGGGCGTGCTCTACCGCATCACGCGACGCGATCTCGTGCAGCTCGACGCCACCGAAGGCGTTCCGGGGAAGCGATACCGGCAGCTGTGGCTCGACGCCGAGGACAGCGAGGGGGAACCTGTGCAGGCGGTCACCTACCTTGCCGAAGGCAAGGAGGTCGATGGCAACCCGTCGCTGCGCTACATCACGCTGCTGCGCGAAGGCGCGCGTAAACACGGGCTGCCCGAGCACTATCTGCGGTTGCTCGAAAACGTGAAGCATGCAGAGTAGAAATTCCGGGCGCGCTGCGCAATAAGGCGAGACAGCCGGAGCGAACATGATGGTCTGGGTGGCCGGCACGGATGCTGGAACGCGTGCCACCTGAATCCCGGATGTCGTCGTCCTTCGTGCGCGGGATCCGTGGCGATGGCCGAAAGCCCATCGAAATCCGAGTCACTGAGCGCGGTCGGGAGCTTCGCGATGTCGTATCGTCAGCATGATGCCAGAGCGTTGGTGACCCGCGCGTGCTCAAGTGCCCCTCCGGACAAGGCGGGCTCCGCGCTGCCGAGCCCGCGGCAGCGCCCGACCGTCCCGATCTATGGATGCGTCTCTGGAAGCGACGCCAGTCGCGCATCGTCACCGGGCGCGGCGTTGAGCCATCCGCGGCGGCGTAATTCGAGCATGACGGCAACGGCAACCGTCGCGGCTCCGACCGCAGCGACGTAGATTCGTATCGGTTCGAAGTAGGCGAGCAGCACTTCGCCGCCGACCAGCAGCACGAGAATCTTGTTGCAGACGGGGCAGGCAACACCAAGAAAGCCGAGTACGCCGCCCGTACCCGCGACGCCATTGGTACAGGCAGGACGCCGGATCGCGACGTACAGCCCGAGAAGCGCGGAGAGCGCACCGAGCAACGCAATCTCCCAGCCGCCGGCGGGCGTCATGCGCATGAACAGCGGATTGTTCCATAGCGCAGAGACCGTCCCGAGACCGCCGAAGGCCAGTAACGCTACCGCCGTCCCAAGCGCCCCTTTACGGGCAAAGGTACTCGAAAGGAGCAGATTGGGTGTCGCGCTGCGCATGATTGGCATTGTGATCCGAAAGAGGCCGTGGCGACAAGCGCGCGCCCCGGGTTTATCGAGCAAAGCAAACGGGGTCCTCGATGGTCGCCGGTCGCCCCGTGGGGCTCCATCCGCGGTCACTTCCAAGACAGCGCGGCACATCGAGGGTTGCGATCCGCCCGATGGGCGGAAACCTTGAACCGAACAACGGATGGCGCGAGCCGTCCAGATGCAGTGACCGTGTCCGATTACATTCCACCGCTGCGCTATCGTGTCCTGACACGGTTCTACGATCCCCTCGTGCGGCTGACGACGCGCGAGTCGGCGTTCAAGCGAACGCTGCTCGCGCAAGTCGAGGCGGATTGCCCCCGCCGGGTGCTGGACCTCGGGTGTGGAACTGGAACGCTCACGATCGCCATCGCGAAGGTCCTCCCCGATGCGGCCGTCACCGGGCTCGATGCGGACGCCGAAGCGCTTGGGATCGCCGCGAGCAAAGCGCGGCGGGCCGGCGTTGAACTCGCTCTGCACCGTGGCTTCAGCACCGACCTGCCCTTCGGCGATGCCCAGTTCGACTGCGTCGTCAGCAGCCTGTTCTTCCACCATCTCGCGCGCGAAGCGAAAATCGCGACGCTCCGGGAAGCGCGCCGGGTGCTCGCTTCAGGCGGCTCGCTGCATGTCGCCGACTGGGGCAAGCCCTCGAACCCGCTGTTGCGTACCCTGTTTTTTGCCGTGCAGCTGCTCGACGGATTCGAGACGACCCGCGACTCGGTCACCGGGGCGCTGCCCGACTTGATGCGTGCCACCGGCTATCACCGGGTGGAGGAAACGGCCAACTTCGCCGCCCCGCTCGGCACGATGCGGCTGTTCCGGGCAGCGTAGCTCGTTCCGATGCCCGTTGACGGCACTTCGCCGACTTCGCGGGGCCGTCGTTCCCAAAGCCCGAGCGGGCGCATGCGCCGGATGCCTCACAGGAGGCGGGCTGGCGCGTGGGATCTATAACGTTTACGGAATTGCGCCGGTCGGCCGCGCACCCCTGCCCGCGTGGAACGTATTGGCGATGAGGCTGTCCAATGGCTCGTTGCGCCGCCAGACCGTAACATGTCGGCACCCAGGCCGTTCCCGAGGAGTTCGCAAGCATGTTGACCCAGCTACGCCGCTCGTTGTGCCTGGCCCTGACGGCTGCATCCATCCTGCTGTCGAGCGCGGCGGCGGCAGATGAAGCCGCCGTGAAGCAGGCAATGCAGACGAAGTACCCCGACGTGAAGGTCGAAAGCGTCGCCAAGACGCCGATCGCGGGACTCTACGAAGTGTTCGCGGGCGGCGAACTCTTCTACGTCGACGCGGACGTGAACTTCATGTTCGTGCGCGGCAGCATCATCGATGTCGCGGGCAAGACGGATCTCACCGAGGCGCGGCTGCGCGTGCTTACGGCGATCAAGTTCGACCAGCTGCCGCTCGATCTCGCATTCCGCATCGTCAAGGGAAACGGCAAGCGCCGCATGGCCTACTTCACCGATCCGAACTGTCCCTATTGCAAGCGCCTCGATCAGGCACTCGCAACGGTGAACGACGTTACCGTCCATGTCTTCCTGTACCCGATTCTGGGGCCGGATTCGTACGAAAAGGCGAAGGCGGTGTGGTGCTCGAAGGACCGGGGCAAGGTCTACACCGACATGATGCTGAATGGCAACCCGCCCAAGGCCGCCGCCGGCGAGTGCAACACGCCCATCGACAAGATCGTGGCATTCGGGCGGCAAAAGGGCATCAGCGCGACGCCGACGCTGTTCTTTGCCGACGGACAGCGCGTAGCGGGCGCGATTCCCGCCGATCAGCTCAACAAGAACCTCGATAACGCTCGCTGAGATCGAGGCCGAACGAACGGCAATCGCGATCGTGGGTACGCGAGATCCGGCCATAGCGACCCGCCGCCGGTTTCGGCGCGACGCTTCGAGGTGGAAACCCATCCCGTGAAGTCGAAGCGCGGGCTGGTGGTCATCGCCTGCGCCGTGGCGATCGCGGCCGCGGTTGGCGGCTGCGAGCTATCGGCGGTTCCGGGGCTGTCGGCCCTCAGGGCTCCGGACGTACCCTACGAGCCCACCCCGCACAATGTCGTAACGGAGATGATGAACCTTGCGCAAGTCGTCGCGAACGACGTCATCTACGACCTTGGCTGTGGCGACGGTCTGATCGTGATCGCGGCGGTGAAGCTGGGAGCGCGCGGCGTGTGCGTGGACATCGATCCGCAGCGCATCCGGGAGAGTCGCGCGAATGCCGCGAACGCGGGCGTCGCCCAGCGGATCCT
>JBKKAZ010000208.1:0-7227 GCA_046714435.1 Casimicrobiaceae bacterium | reverse complement strand
CCACTGGACGCCCGAGCGCCGGGCGGCCGCCATTCCGCGCGACCTCGTCATCGACGAGCGCGGGTTCGCCTATCTGCGCCACCCCGACGGAACCCTTGTGCCTTATGGCCATGACGTGGCCGCGCTGCGACCCATCGCGAGGGCGGACACGATCGGACCCAGCGTCTCGAACATGGAACGGATAGGAAATTCAACGCCCGTACGAAGAGTGTTGAGGGCCAGGATGCTTGGGTCGCGGCGGATCGGATGTCGGGGGGCGGTCGAGGGATAGCGCCGATCGTGGTGTACCCCAGATGGACGGGGTATGTCAGGCTGATCCCCGCCAGGGTCGCGTTCTCGCTACCGGAGATCGACCCGCTGCTAGTGCCGTTCCAACTTAACCATCCTAATGCGGCGTAGCGGATGATCGTTCGTACCGACCTTCCGATGGCGGTAGCGCAGGTAGCGATAGATTCGGCGGCGCCGGACCGCATGCGCGGGATCGTCGGTATTGGCGACGGTGAAGCGCTTGAGGACGCCGAATTGAGCCTCGATCAAGTTCAGCCACGAAGCATCGGTAGGTGTCCACAGCGGATGAATGTGCAGCTTGCGCATGAGGGCGAGCATGGTGGGGTGGTCGTGGACGTTGTGGAGGTTATCCAAGACGACGTACAAGCGCCGGCGCGGGTAGCAAGCGCGCAGCCGCTGGAAGGCTCGACCGATGTCGACCACGCGCTTGTGCTTGGAGAACAGCCCCTCGAGGCAGTCGTCGTGCACGTCGTAGAAGCCCAGGAACTGTTCGGTGCCCTGCAAGCGGCGGTAAGTCGCCCGCTGCCGCACCGGCCGCTTGCGACGGGCCCAGGCCACCCCGCCGATCGGGCGCAGTTCCAGCGGTCCCCATTCGTCGAAGCACACTACCGCGGCGCGCTGCGGGCGCGTGCGGTAGAGCTGGCGGATGCGTTTTTTTTAGCGTCGAAGCGCGGATCGTTCGACGTTTTCCAGGTCCGGATGCGTTGCGCGCTGAGCCCTTCCCGCCGCAACAGCCGGCGCACCCATTCATCGGTCACCTCCGGCAACAGCCCCTTGCTGCGGCAGTACTCGGCCAGCTTCGGCACCGACCAATTGGAAAATGGCAGCCCGCGCTCGCTCGGATTCGACAGCGCTACATCGACCAGGTCGCGCAATTGCTCGGCGCGCAGGATGGCGGGCCGACCTTTCGGGTTGGCCACTTGCTCGAAGGTGGCAAAACCGCTCTCGTTGAAGCGGTGCACCCAATCGTATGCGACCGTGAAGTGGCAGCCGATGCGATCGGCGGCCTCGGGAATCGATCTTCCCTTGGCCACCTCGTTGACGATCCGGTATCGCTGGTGCACCCGTACCGCCAGCGACAAATCCTTGAGTTTGCGATCCAGTACACGCCGCTCGGACCGCGACAGAGACCGCAGCTGTAGCGCTCGGGGCATCCTGCCGCCTCCTCTTCCACGGGACAGCGCCAGGATACCACATACTAGGCATATTAAGTTGGTTCAGCACTAGGCGGCGTTCGTAGTCAACACCGCGCGTCTACACGCGCTTTACCGCCACGGGCTGAACGCTTCGCCAGCCGGGTGTCGGAAATACGCGGCTGCGCCCACCAGGAACGCGGCGGCGAGCAGGCGCTCGGCGCCGAGCCACCGGGAAAGCCGCGGCATGACCGTGCGCACGGACCATCGTCACTGAAGAAGCAGATCCCTCGACAGGCTCGGGATGACACGGTGGGGAGTGGCGCACGCTCGGCATGACACCGCAGGGAGCGGGAGTGGCGCGCGCTCGGAGCGACGTGGGACGTCAGTCGCTGAGCAGCGGAATCGCGGAGGCCTTTGGACCGGCTTTCATCGTCGACAGCCAGACGTGGATGTCGGCGAGTTCCTGGTCGCTCACGAACTTCGCCGGATAACGCGGCATGTCCGCGCGCGGCCGGCGCGTCTGGCGTTCGAAGGCTTCCCACGCCCACACGTCCGGCGCGATGCGCGGACCGGCGCCGCGTTCGCCGCCCTGGCCGCTGTAGCCGTGGCACGTGTAACACATCTTCTCGACGTAGAGCTTCGCGCCGCGCTCGGTTGATCCCGCGGGGGCCTGCGCAAGTCCGGTTGATGCGCACGCGAGGGCGAACAAGGACGCAGCGGCACGGAGCATCGACGCAGGATTTCGCATGGTCGTCTCTCTCGTCGTTCAGCGCGGCTGACACACCGCATCGACCAGCGCAGGCTCGCCGCGCTTGACCACCTCGACAGCGCGCCGGATCGCGGGCCCGAGCTGGTCCGGATCGCTGATCGGCCCCTCCGCCCACACGCCCATCGACTGCGCGAGCTTCGCGAAATCGATCGCCGGCCGGTCGATCACGTTACCGATCCACGCCTGGTCGGGACGGCGGTCGTGCAGCGCCGCCATGCGCTGCAGGTGCAGGATTTCCTGATGGTAGGCGCGGTTGTTGTGCATCAGGAACAGCACGGGAATCTTGTGATGCGCGGCGGTCCACAGCGCACCGGGTGCGTACATCAGGTCGCCGTCCGGCTGGAAGGTGACAGTGACGAGCCCCTTCGCCTTGTTCGCGAGCGCGACGCCTACCGCGCCGGCGACGCCGTAGCCGACGCCGACACCCCCGGAATTGCCGAGCATCTGGTGGTACTGCGTGGTCGGCCACAACCGCGGTGCCCACGGAATGCGGTCCGACACCGCGAGCGACCACGGCGAGTCCTTGATCGCGCCGTAGAGCTCCATCGCGAGGCGCGCCGTCGAGATCGGCGACAGGTTCCAGTGTGCCGCGGCTTCGTCGCGCGCGCGTGCAAGCTCCTTGCGCTGCTCGTCCGCGAGCTTCGCCGTCCGCGCGTCGGCGACACGGCGGCGCTCCGCCGTCATCGCCTGGTTGACGTAACCGATCAACACCGGAAGGCTCGTCTCCGGATCACCGACGATCGCGAGGTCGATCGGCATGAAGCGCTGGAAGTCCTGATAGTTGCTGCGGATGTAGGCATCGCTCATCCCCAGGCTGATGGTCTTTGCGTCCTTGCGGCCGACGAAGCGCTCGACCTTGTGCGGGTCGCTGATCTGGTTGAACTGCGCCCAGCGGTCCGCGACCTCCAGCAGCAGCACGACATCGGCGTCGCGCACCAGCGCCCGGCGCCGCTCGGTCTGGCAGAGCGCGTGCCCGCTCGGAAAGTTCATCCGCCCGCCCAGGTTCACCACTGGTGCGCCGAGCGCCTCGGCGAGTTGCACCATGCGCTCGACACCGGATTGGCTGCGCACCGCGCGGTCGGCGATGATCACCGGATTCTGTGCGGTGGCCAGCAGCTTCGCGGCCTCCTCGAGCGCCACATAGTCGCCCGCCGCCTGGATGCGGCGAGTGAGCTTCGGGATGCGCAGGTTCGGCTCGTGGATCGGCTCTTCCTGCAGGTCGATGTCCGCGTTGATCAGCACCGGCTCCATCGGCGCCGTCGTCGCGACGCGGTAGGCGCGCACCATCGACTCCGCGAAGTGCTGCAGCGAGGCCGGCGTGTCGTCCCACTTGACGAAATCGCGCACGATCGCGGCGGCGTCCTGGACCGAGTGGTACCACTCGGTACCCGCGCGGCGCTTGGCTGCGTCCGCGCCGTTGCCCGCGACGATGATCACCGGCACGCGGTCGCACCACGCGTTGTAGATTCCCATCGAAGCGTGCTGCAGGCCCACGGTGCCGTGGACCATCGCCATCATCGGCTTGCCGGCGGCTTTTGCGTAGCCGTGCGCGATGCCGATCGAGGTCTCCTCGTGCATGCAGGTGATGAGTTCGGGCTTGCGGTTGCCGCCGTAGTTGACCAGCGACTCGTGCAGGCTGCGGAACGCGCTCGCCGGGTTCGCCGAGACGTAGTCGATGTCGAGCGTCTTGATGACGTCGACCATGAAATCCGAGCCTGGACGCGGGATAGTGATGTCGCCAGGGACGCGGTCTGCGGATTTCGCCGTGGCGGATTCCTTGTCGCGCGACTTCTCACCCGCTTTCGCACCGGACTTCGGCGCCGCTTCCTGGGCCGCTGCCGCGATCGCGCCTGAAGCCGCAGCGACCGTCGCACCGGCAACCGCCGCACCCTTGAGGAAGGTTCGGCGGTCGACGCCTTCGCGTTGTGCCGGGACCGGCGGATTGCGCGGATCCGGTGTGGTGTCGGTTTCGTTCATCGAAATCACCTCCTCGCGCCTTCGGATGTGCGGGGGCATCGCGGCCTGCCGACGGCAGCGACGACCAGCGAAACCGATGCTAAAAGAATTCCGATATGCGCGCCAATGTTCTGCATGCCGGAACGGGCCTCCTGGCCGCGCGGATGCGGCAACGGGCTTTGCCCTACAATGGCGCTCGGCCGGGACTGCCTCCGGCCGCCCCGCCGCGAACGCTCGACGCGCCCGTTGCGCCGCTGCCGGCGCGAGGATTCCACCGCATGTCCACCACGATCGCCGCCATCCGCGCCACGCCGGTCACGGTGCCGCTCGAGGCGCCGCTCCGCCACAGCAATGGCGCGCATTGGGGCCGGTTCGTGCGCACCATCGTCGAGGTTGAGACCAGCGACGGCTACGTGGGTCTAGGCGAAATGGGCGGCGGCGGCGAGGACGCGACGCGTGCGTTCGCAGCGCTCGAGTATTACCTTCGCGGTCACGACGTGTTCGCGCTCGAGGCGATGCGGCTCAAGATCTGCAATCCGACTGCGAGCCTGTACAACAACCGCACGCAGCTTCATGCCGCGCTCGAATTCGCCTGCCTCGACATCGCTGGCCAGAAGCTCGGCGTGCCGGTCCATCAGCTCCTTGGCGGCAAATTGCGCGACGAGGTCGAGTTCGCGAGCTACCTGTTTTTCCGCTATCCCGACGCCGCGACTGGCAAGGGCGAAGTCCGCACCGTGGAGCAGCTGGTCCGGAACGCGCGGGCGCTGCAAGCGAAGCACGGATTTCGCAGCCACAAGTTGAAGGGTGGCGTGTTTCCGCCGGACCATGAACTCGCCTGCTACCGCGCGCTGGCCGAGGCGCTGCCGGGCGACCGCCTGCGCTACGATCCCAACGCGGCGCTGCCGTTCGGCGACGCGGTCCGCTTCGCCCGAGCGATCGCGGACCTGCCCAACGACTGGCTCGAGGATCCCGTGTACGGCATCGCGCAGATGAAGGCGCTGCGCGACTTCGTGGACATCCCGCTTGCCACCAACACCGTCGTCGTCAATTTCGAGCAGCTCGCCGCCAACGCGGTCATGCGCGCAGTCGACGTGATCCTGCTCGATACGACGTTCTGGGGCGGCATCCGGCCCTGCATCAAGGCGGCGGGCGTCTGCGAAACGCTGGGCATGCAGGTTGCGGTGCACAGCTCCGGCGAACTCGGCATCCAGCTCGCGACCATGCTGCATCTGGGCGCTGTGCTGCCCAACCTGAGCTACACCGCGGATGCGCACTATCATCATCTGCAGGACGACGTGATCGCGGGCGGACCGTTCGGGTACGCGGACGGCGCGATTCGTGTGCCCAATGCGCCGGGCCTGGGCGTCACGCTCGACCGTGACAAGCTCGCCCGCTATCACGAGTTGTTCCGGGAACTTGGCGGCTATCCGTATGATCGAGACCCCGGCCGCCCCGGCTGGTACGCGCAGGCACCCAACACCGACTGGGCGGATCCGGAGGCTGCAGCCACGCCGCTAGCCGACGCGCCAATGAAAATTTCGAAACGAAAGGGAAGCCAACGATGAGCGGACGCCTCGCCGGCAAGTCGGCGCTGATCACTGCTGCCGGGCAGGGCATGGGGCGGGCGGTGGCGCTCGCCATGGCGCGCGAAGGCGCCACCGTCATCGCCACCGACGTCAACGAAAGACTGCTCGGCGCCTACGCCGGGGTCGCCAACGTCACGACGCGCCGCCTCGACGTCCTTGACGATGCCGCGGTGAACGAACTGGTCGGCGGCCTGCCCCCGCTGTCGATCCTGTTCAACTGCGCCGGCTACGTGCACCACGGCTCCCTCCTCGACTGCACGCCGAAGGACTGGGAGTTCAGCATGAACCTCAACGTGCGCTCGATGTACACGGTCGCGCGCGCCGCACTGCCGAAAATGCTGAGCGCGTTCGAAAAGGGCGGCACCGGGTCGTCGATCATCAACATGGCGTCGATCGCCGGCTCGATCAAAGGCTTGCCGAACCGTTTTGTCTACGGCACTAGCAAGGCCGCGGTAATCGGGCTGACAAAGGCGATCGCGGCCGACTATGTGCAAAAGGGCATCCGCTGCAACGCAATCGCGCCCGGCACGGTGGATACGCCGTCTCTCGGCGAGCGCATCGATGCGTTCGCAGACCCGGTCGAGGCGCGCAAGGCGTTCATCGCCCGCCAGCCGATGGGCCGAATCGCGAAGGCCGAGGAAATCGCGCCGCTGGTGATCTACCTCGCCTCCGACGAGTCGGCGTTCGTCACCGGCAACGTCTACTCCTGCGATGGCGGGATGACGATCTGAATTCGCGTTCTTGGAATGAAACATCCTTCTTCAACCGCCCGCCAACTCAACTGAAAGGGAAATCATGAAGCTCGTTCGCTACGGCCCGGCCGGCAAGGAAAAGCCCGGCCTCATCGACGTCGACGGCAAGCTGCGCGACCTATCGCGCAAGGTGAAGGACATCAACGGCGACACGATCTCGCCCGCCTCTCTTGCCGCGCTGCGCAAGGTCAATGTGGACCGGCTGCCGCTGGTGAAGGGCCGACCGCGTCTCGGTCCTTGCGTGGCGGGGGTCGGCAAGTTCGTCGCGATCGGCTTGAACTTCATCGACCACGCGAAGGAAACCGGCTCGCCAATTCCCGAGCATCCGATCGTCTTCTTCAAGGCGGAAACCTCGATCTCGGGGCCCAACGATCCGATCATGCTGCCGAAGGACTCGACCCACACCGACTGGGAAGTCGAGCTCGGCGTGGTCATCGGCCGGCGCGCGCGCTATGTCGAGGAGAAGGACGCCCTTCGCTACATCGCCTGCTATTGCATCTGCAACGATGTTTCCGAGCGCGAATATCAGCTCAAGAAAAGCGGCGGCCAGTGGGGCAAAGGCAAGGGGTGCGACACCTTCGGTCCGCTCGGGCCATGGCTCGTCACCACCGACGAGATTCGCGATCCGCAGAATCTCGCGATGTGGTTGAAGGTCAATGGCGAAACCAGGCAGAACGGCAACACGAGCACGATGATCTTCGGCGTTGCGAAGCTCGTCGCCGATGTGTCGCGCTACATGA
>JBKKAZ010000207.1:0-12284 GCA_046714435.1 Casimicrobiaceae bacterium | reverse complement strand
TACGCCCCGAAAGCCGGAAGCGAACCTGGGCAAGCCAACGTCGCCGGCGAGGCGCTGTTCCACCTGCGCGGTGTCGAAGCGGGAACGCAGCCCGTTGTGTTCGACTACAAACGCCCACTCGACGCGGCTGCTGCGAAGACGATCCAGTTCGAAGTCGTCGTGCGCTAGCGCAGGCCAGTTGTCGACGCCCCGGCGCGAAGTCCCGAAATCGGGTAGAATCAAAGACTTTCCTTCGCCCGGTCGCGGAATTGTCCGCCGGCCCCGCCCAATCTCGAGGTTCGCATGGCTGAACGCAACCGCAAGCGCCGCAATACGCTCGAGCGCCGCTGTCTGCCCAAGACTTTCAAGCGGATGTTCGCGGGCTCGCAAAAAGGCGTCTTCAAGATGCTGGAGAAGGTGAAACGCGTCAAATAGTCGCGCTCACCGTCACCTCGTTCACGAGCGCCCGCCGTCCACGGACAGGATCTGCCCCGAGATCCACGCTGCGCGGTCGCTCCCGAGAAACAGCACGGCGTCGGCGATGTCGGCGGCTAGGCCGAGCCGCCGAGTGTGGATGTTTTCGATGAAACGAGCCTGCCCGTCCGGCCCGAGGCGCTGCCATTGGCGCTCGGTCGACGGATTGGAGCGCACGAAGCCCGGAGCCACGGCGTTGCTGGTGATGCCGTAGCGGCCCAAGTCCTGCGACAGCTGCTTGGTAAGGCCGACGAGCGCGTGCTTGGCGGCCGTGTACGCCTGGATGCCCGTCAGGCTCGGCCGCAATCCGGCGCCCGACGCGATGTTGACGATCCGGCCGTACCGCGCTTCGCGCATCGGGCGGGAGGCCGCCTGCGCGAGCCAGAACGCGCCGTCCACGTTGGCCTTGAAGATCGCGCGCCAGTCCGTCTCCTCGACCTCTTCGATCGGCCGGCCGACCTGCCCGCAAACACCCCCTGCCGCATTCACGAGGATGTCGAGACGGCCCTCTGTCTCGACGATGCCTTGGATCGCGGCGTGGGCCGCGGCGCGGTCGGAAACGTCGAACACGCGCGGCGACATCCGGTGCGCGGCGGCGAAGCGCTCGACGGCCTCGCCGTCGATGTCCGCGGCGTGCACGCGCGCGCCCGCTTCGGCCAGCGCCAGGGCTATCGCCTGGCCGATGCCCTGGGCGGCGCCGGTCACGAGCGCCGTGCGCCCGGTGAAATTCATGTGCATGCGTCGATCAGGACCTGCATCGTGGCGAAGGACATAGGACGGCGGCCGTTTTCGATGTCGTGGATGAGGCCGACCAGTGTGCGGATTGCCGGCGTGTCGATGCCCGCCTGCGCTCCGAGCTCGGCGATCACGCCGATCTGCGGATCGACCTCGGTGCGCCGCCTGCGCACGGCGAGATCGCGCCAGATGCCGGAATGAGTCTTGGCGGAGTGCCGGTTGAATTCGGCGAGCGCGGCGATCGACGCGCGCGATGCCGATTCCGGTGCATCCGGCATGAACGCGGCCGGATCGAAGCCGTTGAAGCCGACCGGCTCCACCTTCCGTGCGCGCGCCACGGCCATCACCTCGCGGCCGAGACCAGCGAAGACCGCGTACCGCGCGGGATCGGCGAAATTATCGGCCATCGAATCGTTGGTCAGCGCGGTGGCGAACAGCATCGCGCCGTAGCCGAGCTTGCCCCAGAGATAACCCCAGATGTTGTCGGTGAGCACGGCTTGCGGCTCGAACAGGCGAAACAGCGCGTGCATATCCCGCGTCCGCTCGCGGATCCGTCCGTCGATCTCGCCCACGACGACCGCGCCGCGATTGCCGAACAGGATTCGCCCCGGACCGAGCCAGTCGGCGCCGAAATTGACGAAGCAGCCGACGGTCTTCTCCTCGCCTGCGTGCCGCGCGATGGTGATCTCGTTCAACCCGTTCTGCGCCGAGAGCACGAAGCCGTCACGCGCGAGGTGCGGCAGGAGGCTCCCGAGCGCCGGTTCCGTCGCGTGCGCCTTCACCGCGAGCACGATGCGCCGATGAATGCCGTCGACCTCGTCCGGCGTCGCCGCCGGCACGACCTGCGTGAAGTTCTCGACCGGGCCCTCGATGCGAAGCCCGGTGGTGCGGCAGGCCGCCACGTGCTCGGGGACGATGTCGACGAGCAGCACCGGGATGCCCGCGCGCACCCAGTAGGCCGCGAGGGTGCCGCCGATCGCGCCGCCGCCCCAGACGACGATCGGCTCGTTCACTCGTGCGCCCTCGCGCCGCGCGGTCCGCCCCGAGGGACTTCGCCTTCGCTGGGGCGGCCCTGTAAATGGCTCATGCGCCGCCGCCGGCGAGATGTGCGACGCACGCGACTTCGTCGTGCGTGGCGACGTTCAGTTCGCCGGAAGGCAGGACCCAGCCTCGATACATCCCCACGGTGTTGAACGGCGCGGCAAGGTTGCCCTCCGCATCGACGGCCACCATCCCGGCACCGAGGTCGTGCTTGCCGATGCGATCGAACACGACGGTTCGCGTTGCTTTCGCGAGCGACAACCCCTGGTACGCGATGAGCGACGCGACTTCGTGGCAGGCGACGTGCCGGATGAATAGCTCGCCATTGCCGGTGCCCGACACGGCGCAGACACCGTTCCTCGCGTAGGTTCCGGCGCCGATGATCGGAGTGTCGCCGACGCGCCCGGCAGGCTTGTTCGTGTAGCCGCCCGTGGAGGTCGCGGCGGCAAGGTTGCCGGCGCGATCGAGCGCGACCGCGCCGACCGTGCCGTGCTTCTCCGCTTCGCTCGCCGCCGCCGTCGCGCCAGCCGCGACGCGGGCTTTCATCTGCCGCAGGTTGGCGAGGCGGCGTTCGGTGGTGAAATACGACTGGGCGACCATGTCGAGACCGGCGTCGCGCGCGAAGGCGTCGGCGGCGGGACCGGTCAGCAGCAGGCTGTCGCCGGCATCCATCAGCTTGCGCGCGGCCTTCACCGGATTGCGGATGTGACGCACCGCGCAGACAGCGCCCGCCCGGAGCGCGGCGCCATCCATGATCGCCGCATCGAGTTCGTGCACGCCGTCCGTGTTGAGCGCAGCGCCGTGACCGGCGTTGAAATGGCGCGAGTCCTCGAGCACGACGACGGTCGCCTCGACCGCGTCCGCGGCGGCCCCACCGCGCGCCAGGATCGCCCATCCGGCGGCAAGCGCATCGGCGATGTGACGCCTGGCTTTGGCCCACTCCCGGGGCGGAAGATCCTCTTTCGGCGGCGTTCCGCACCCGCCGTGCAGCGCCAGCGCGATCACGGCCATGCGTCTGGCGATCAAACGCGCGAGGGCGCGCTCGCGGCGGCGCCTCGCGACGTCACTTCGCCGGCTTGATGTTCATCGCCAGCGTGTCCTCGTCGACACGCGGCTTGATCGTGACCTTGGCCTTCTGCATCGCCCAGGCCGAGCCGACCGAAACCAGCGGCAGGCGCGGACGGTCCTGGGCGACGAGCGCGTTGGCCTGCTCGAGGTAGTTCCGGCGCTTGTTGACGTCCATTTCGATGGCCGCGTCCTGGATCAGCTTGTCCATCTGCGGACTGGCGTAGCCCAGCACGTTGAACGGTCCGAACTTCCGGGCCGGGTCGTTGCTGTGCACGGTCGACGACAGCGTGTAGTGCGCCTCGCCGGTCAGCGTTCCCCATCCGGACATCGACATCGAGAACTCGCCGCGAGTGCGCGCCGGGAAGAAGACCGCCGCCGGCTGCGCGTTGGCCGTCACGTCGAGGCCGATCGCCGCGAGCATCTGCGCGACCGAGGTGCCCACCTGTCGATCGCCCGGCAGGCGATCGCTGGTGAAGCTGAACGTCGCCTTGAAGCCGTTCGGAAAACCCGCGTCCGCCAACAGCTTCTTCGCCCGCGCGACGTCGAACTTGCGCTCGGGCAGCGACTTGTTGTATCCGAAGATGCTCGGCGTCACGAGCTGGTTCACCGGCTTGCCCATGCCTTCCATGGCAACCTCGGCCAACGCCGGCCGGTCGATCGCAAGGTCGATGGCCTCGCGCACGCGCGGATCGCGCAGCGGGTTCTGCGGCAGCGCCGAACCGTCCCTGGCCGTGATCTGCGGGGCCTTTTCCCGCATGTCGAGCTCCATGTTGAAGACGTAGACCGTGTCGATCTTCAGCACCGTCAACTTGACGTCCTTTTCCATGGTCGGCACGTCCGCCGCTGGCGCGCGCGCGATCAGGTCCAGCTGGCCGGCCTTCAGCTGCGCGACGCGGGCGGTGTCGTTCGGGATCTCCTTACGAAGCACGCGCTGCCATGGTTCCCTGCCGCCCCAGTAGCCGTCGAAGCGCTCGAGGACGAGCTGGTCCTTCGGGGTCCAGGACACAAACCTGTAGGGCCCAGTGCCGGTCGCGGCCTTGCCGGAATTGAAGCCTTCGTTCGCGGTCTCCTTGGTCGAGAAGTCCTTGGCCGCCCTGGCCGACACGATGAAGAGCCGGATGAAATCGTAGGGCAGCGTGGGTGCCGCGCCGTCGGTGATCACCTGCACCGTGTACGGATCGACAATCTTCACTTCCTTGACCCGTCGGATGTAGATCGTGGTCGGGTTCGGTCCCGACACCGCCGGAATCCGCTCGATCGAGAACTTGACGTCGGTCGCGGTGAAGTCGGAGCCGTCGTGGAACTTCACGCCGCGGCGCAGCTTGAATTCCCAGGTCGTGTCGTTGATCGCCCGCCAGCTTTCCGCGAGGCGCGGCTCGAGGCCGAGGTCGTCGCCCGACCACACCAGCGTGTCGAACACGTGCTTCAGCGCCTCCGCGTGCGTGCCGGTGGCGGTGAAATGCGGGTCGATCGATTCGGGGCCGGCGCGCACACCGATCGTGAGGGTCTGCGCCGACACGCCGGCCGCAACCGAGACCAGCAGCGCACTTGCCAATGCTGCCAACGCTCTCCAACGCATGGTTTTCATGGATGCTTCTCCCTCATGGCTATCGTGTCGTCAGGTCGGCCCGCGAAGGCCGGGGTCCGCGCGATCTGCGCATGCTGCCCGTCGCTTGTGCCACCGGGCATCGCGCCGGTACGCGCGCGGCGGCCGGTACGCGCGCGGCGTCGTCTACGGTATTGTCGCATACACTTACGGCCGGGTCGGAGCCAGCAACCGGACCGAAAATCGGCAACCGGACACCCGGGGGAGACGACGAAATGCGTGTTGCGGGGATGAACTGGATGCAGGTCGAGGACCGGGTCCGTCGCGATGACCGCTGCGTCCTTCCTGTCGGCAGCGTCGAGCAGCACGGGTACTTGAGCCTCTGCGTGGACATGATCCTCGCCGAGCGCGTCGCGGTCGAAGCCGCGGAGCCGCTCGCTGTCCCGGTGTTCCCGGCCGTGCCGTACGGAGTGACGCCGAGCTTCGTCGACTTCCCGGGCACCGTCAGCCTGAAGCTCACGACGTATGTTGCGCTGATCGGCGACGTTCTCGAAAGCCTGTACCGAGCGGGCTTCCGTCGCATCGTCGTGGTGAACGGCCACGGCGGGAACGGACCGATCGCGAGTTTCTTCGCCGAGTGGATGGGCGAGCGCCGCGACGCCTGCGTGAAGTTCCACGAATGGTGGAAGGCGCCGCGGACCTGGGCGAAGGTGATGGCGATCGATCCCGCGGCGTCGCATGCGTCGTGGATGGAGAACTTTCCATGGACGCGCATTCCCGGCGTCGCGCTGCCGCCGCAGGGCAAGCCCGAGCTCGATCGCGCGCGCTTTGCGCTCGAGAATCCCGCAGGACGCCGCAGCATGCTGGGCGACGGCAACTTCCACGGGCTCTACGCGCGGTCCGACGCCGAAATGCTGGCCCTCTGGGAGGTGGCGGTGACGGAGACGCGCGCCGTCATCGCCGGCGACTGGCGGGCCGTCGCGGCCTGACGGGCGAAGCGAGCGGCAATGGTCGGCTTCGCCATCCAGCGCGTGCTGCAGGCGCTCGTCGTGATGCTCGTCATGTCGCTGCTCGTCTTCGTGGGCGTGTTCGCCATCGGCAACCCGATCGACGTGCTCATCGCGCCCGACGTCACGCAGGAGATCCGGGCGCAGACGATCGCGCAGTACGGCTTCGACCGGCCGCTCCACGAGCAGTACGCGTCCTTCCTCGGGCGCGTGCTGCACGGCGACCTCGGTCGCTCGTTCGTGTTCAACATGCCGGTGACCAGCCTGATCTTCAGCCGCTTGCCGGCCACGCTCGAGTTGACGCTGGCTGCCGTGTTCTTCGCCACCGCGCTCGGCGTGCCGCTCGGCATCTACGCGGGATACCGGCCCGATAGCGTGGCGGCGCGCGTGATCATGGCCGCGTCGGTGATCGGCTTTTCGGTCCCGACCTTCTGGATCGGCCTGGTGCTCATCCTCACTTTCGCAGTGACGCTCGGCTGGCTGCCCGCGGGGGGGCGTGGCGAGACGGCGATGCTCTTCGGGGTCGAGTGGAGCTTTCTGACGCTGGACGGGTTGCGGCACCTGATCCTGCCGGCGCTCAACCTCTCGCTGTTCAAGCTCGCACTGATGACGCGCCTCGCGCGGGCGGGCACCCGTGAAGTGATGCTCTCCGACACGGTGAAGTTCGCGCGCGCCGCCGGCGAGAGCGAGTGGACGGTGCTCCGCCGCCACGTGCTGCGGCTCATCTCCATTCCGCTGGTCACCGTGTTCGGACTCGAGCTCGGCTCGACGCTCGCCTTCGCCGTCGTGACCGAGACGATCTTTTCCTGGCCGGGGCTGGGCAAGCTCATCATCGACTCGATCGCGAGCCTCGATCGCCCGGTGATGGTGGCCTATCTCGTGCTCGTGGCCTTCGTGTTCATCATGATCAACTTCACGACGGACCTCGTCTACGTCGGCCTCGATCCCCGGCTGCGGAAGGCGAGATCGTGAAGGACCGCGCGACGCCGTTCGCCGTTTTCTGGAGCGAATTCGGCGAGAACCGGGTCGCGGTGGCGGCGCTCGCCGTCGTCGTGATCGTCGTCCTGCTGGCCGTGTTCGCGCCGCTCGTCGCGCCGCAGAATCCCTACGATCTCGCCACGCTGACGCTGCGGGATGCGCGCCGCCCGCCCGGCTTCGTCGGGGCTGCCGGCTATGTCCACTGGCTGGGCACGGATGCGCAAGGGCGCGACATGCTCTCCGCCATCCTCTTCGGTTTGAAGATTTCGCTCCAGATCAGCGTCACCGCCGGGCTGATCGCGTTGGCCGTCGGGGCGACGCTTGGTGCAGCTGCGGCGTTCCTGGGGGGCCGGACGGAGGCGTTGATCATGCGGATCATCGACCTGCAGCTCTCGTTTCCCGCGATCCTGCTGGCGCTCGTGCTCGCCGCCATCCTCGGCCAGGGCAAGGTCCAGCTCGGAATTGCGCTCATCGCCGCGCAGTACGCCTACTTCGCGCGCACGGCACACGGCGCAGCGGTCACCGAGCGGGGCAAGGAGTACATCGAGGCGGCACTGGCGGTGCCGCTGCCGGCGCGGACCGTCATCTTTCGCCACATCCTGCCGAACTGCCTGCCGCCGCTAATCGTGGTGGCCACCGTCCAGATCGCCAACGCGATTGCGCTCGAGGCGACGCTGTCGTTTCTCGGCCTCGGCCTGCCGCCCACGGAGCCCTCGCTCGGCCTGCTGATCGCGAACGGCTTCCAGTACATGCTGTCCGGCCGCTACTGGATTTCGATCTATCCGGGCATCGCGCTGGTCGCGCTGATCATTGCCGTCAATCTGGTCGGCGACCAGATCCGCGATCAGTTCAACCCCCGGCTCAAGCGATGACGGCGCCGCTGCTCGAGGTCCGCGACCTGGCGACGCACTTCTTCACGCGTGCTGGCGTCGTGAAAGCGGTCGACGGCGTGTCGTTCACGCTGCACGCGGGCGAGGTGCTTGGCCTCGTCGGCGAGAGCGGCTCGGGCAAGACCGTCACCGGCTTCTCGCTGCTGGGGCTCGTCGATCCGCCCGGCCGCATCGTCCGCGGCTCGATCCGGTTCGAGGGTCGCGAGCTGGTCGGCATGGGCCAGGACGAGCTCCGCCGGATGCGCGGCCGGCGGCTCGCGATGGTGTTCCAGGATCCGACGACGACGCTGAATCCGGTGCTGACGATCGCCGCGCAGATGCGCCTGGCTATGGAGGCGCACGAGCGGCTTTCCGCGGCCGCGCTGCGCGCGCGTTGCATCGAGGTGCTGACTAGCGTCGGCATGCCCGATGCCGCGCGGCGGCTCGATGCCTACCCGCACCAGTTCTCGGGCGGCATGCGGCAGCGCGTGGCGATCGCGATCGCGCTGCTGCATCGGCCTCCGCTGATCGTCGCGGACGAGCCGACGACCGCGCTCGACGTTTCCATCCAGGCGCAGATCCTGACCGAGATTAAAGGCCTCGTGGGCAAGATCGGTACTTCGCTCATCTGGATCAGTCACGATCTCGCGACCGTGTCGTCGCTCGCCGATCGGATCGCCGTCATGTACGCCGGCCGGATCGTCGAGGACGGGCCCACGGTGGCGGTCCTGCGCAACCCCCGTCATCCCTACACTCAGGGCTTGCTCGATTCGCTGCCCGCGCACACCGAGCCCGGCCGCGAGTTGGCGCAGATCAGGGGGACGCCGCCGTCACTGCTGAATCTGCCAAAGGGGTGCCCCTTCGCGCCGCGTTGCGACCACGCGGATGCAGCCTGCGATCGGGCGCCAGACATCGTGAGCGGCGCGGGTCGCTCGCTGCGCTGCCACCATCCGCTCGAGAGAGTTGTCGCGTGAGCGTTCCTCTGGTCCTGGCTGATTCGGTATCGAAGCGCTTCCTGCCGCGCCTTTCGCTCGGCGAGCGGCTTGCCGCTGCCCTCGGCGCTCCGGTGGAGGCGCGGACGGTCCATGCGGTGGACCGGGTATCGCTGACGATTCGAAAGGGCGAAGTGCTCGGTCTCGTCGGCGAGAGCGGCTGCGGCAAGTCGACCCTCGGCCGGATGCTGACCGGGATTCTGCCGCCGAGCGACGGGCGCGTGCTGCTCGACGGGCAGCCGATCATGACCGGCGGGCGGCGGCCGGTGAAGAGGGACCGGCGCATCCAGATGGTGTTCCAGAATCCGTTCGCTTCGCTCAATCCGCGTATGCCCATCGGCAGGGCCATCGCCGAAGGTCCGATCGCCCACGGTCTCGTCAGCCGCGACGGCGCCGCGGCCTATGTCGCCGATTGGCTCGCGCGGGTCGGGCTCGATGCCGATTACGCCGACCGCTATCCGCATCAATTTTCGGGCGGGCAGCGGCAGCGCATCGCGACGGCGCGCGCGCTCGCGATGCAGCCCGAGGTCATCGTCTGCGACGAGCCCGTCGCCTCGCTCGACGTGTCGATCCAGGCGCAGATCATCAATCTGTTCCTGCACCTGAGGCGCGAGCTGTCGCTGACGATGCTCTTCATCAGTCACGATCTCGGTGTCGTCAGGCATCTGTGCGACCGGGTGGCCGTCATGTACCTCGGGCGCATCGTCGAGATCGGAGAGGCAGCCGCGCTCTACCGCGAGCCGCGGCACCCGTATACGCAAGGGCTTCTGAACAGCATTCCGAAGCTTCGCCTCGACGAAATGCCGGTCACCTATCATCCGATCGCGGGCGAGTTGCCGACGCCGCTGTCGCCGCCAGGCGGTTGCCATTTCCACCCGCGCTGCCCTCACGCCGAGGACCGGTGCCGAAGCACGGCGCCACCCCTCGTCCGGGTGAGCGGTCAGCGCGAGGCCGCATGCCATCTGGTGCCGGCGGCATTCGGGCCAGCAGCGAATTGAACCGGAGACGACGATGAGCGAGCAAGCGACGCCCCAACCCTGGCAATGGGAGGATGAGCACTGGCGCAAACTGGTGGGCCACGTGCGCGCCGGCCGCAGCTACCGGCCCAGGACCTGGAAGGGCGGCGCGCGCTGCGCGCTGGCACTTTCGTTCGACTCGGATCACGAGACCAACGAACTGCGCGACGGCGGCAAGTCCATCGGTCGCCTGTCGTGGGGACAATACGGCAATCGCGTCGGCGTGCCGCGGATCCTGCGGCTGCTCGGGACGTACGGCGTTCCCGCGTCGTTCTACGTGCCGGCCGTCGCCGCGCTGTTGCATTCCGATGAGCAGCGCCGCGTCGTCGCCGAGGGCCACGAGATCGGGATCCACGGCTGGATCCACGAACTCAATTCTGCTCTGCCGCACGCGGCGGAGCGCGACCTCATGCTGCGCGCCGCCGATACGCTCGAGAAGATCACCGGCGTGCGTCCCGTGGGCATCCGGACGCCGTCGTGGGACTTCAGCCCGAACACGCTGGCGATCGAGCGGGAGATGGGCCTCGCCTACGACAGTTCGCTGATGGCCGACGAAGACTGCTACGAGCTCATGCTCGACGGCGTCGCGACGGGCGTGGTCGAGCTGCCGGTCGAATGGGTGCGCGACGACGCCGTCTATTTCACGATGCACCGTTTCCAGTCGCTCCGCCCGCACACCCCCCCGCGCGAAGTCCTCGAAATCTTCCGGCGCGAGTTCGACATGGCCTACGAGGAAGGCGGCGTCTGCCAGCTCACGATGCACCCGCACATCATCGGCTACCGGTCGCGCATCTTCATCGTCGAGGAGATCATCCGCCACGCCAAGGCGAAGGGCGACGTTTGGTTCGCGACGCACCGCGATGTCGTCGCGTGGGCGAAGGCGAACGCGGCGTAAGCCGGCCCGCGCCCCTTCCCATCGACGCGTGTGAGGCTGTCGTGTCAGTCCACGCGCGCGCCCGAAGCCCGCACGATCGGCACCCACTTGTCGGATTCCGCCTTCATGAAGCGGGCCGTCTCGGCGCGCGAATACGGCGGCATGATCGGGACGCCCGACTTGTCCATCTGCTCGCGGACCGCGGGGTCGGCGAGGACCTTGATCACCGCCGCGTTGAGCTTGTCGAGGATCGCCTCCGGCGTCCCGGCGGGCGCCCAGAACGCGTTCCACGAGTAGGCCTCGTAGCCTTTTAGCCCGGCTTCCACCATCGTCGGCACGTCGGGCAGCAGCGCGAGCCGTGCCGGCGTTGCGATCGCATGCGCCTTGAGCGCGCCCGACTGGATGTGCGGCGCGAGCACCGAAGGCGCGTCGAACGTGTAGGTGAGGCGGCCGGCCAGCATGTCGGTCATCACCGGCCCGGTGCCCTTGTAGGGGATGTGCTCGACCTTCGCGCCGATCATGTCGGAGAAGAGGTAGCACGCGATGTGGCCGGAGGTGCCGTTCCCGGCGCTGCCGTAGTTGTACTTGCCCGGACTCTCGCGCAGGAGCCTGATCAGCTCCTGCAGGTTCGCCGCATTGAGCGAAGGATGGGTGACGATCACGAGCGGCACCATCACCGTCATCGCGACCGGCGCCAGGTCTTTCTGCGGGTCGTAGGGCAGCTTGGTGTACAGGCCGACGTTGAGCGCGTAGGTGGAGAGCGTGCTCACGAGCAGCGTATACCCGTCGGGCGCGGCCTTCGCGACGAGGTCCGAGCCGATGTTGCCGCCGGCGCCCGGCCGGTTGTCGAACACGAACGGCTGCCCGAGCACCGCCTGCAGTCGAGCGGTGATGAGGCGGCCAACGACGTCCGTGTTGCCCCCTGGCGGGAAGGGGCACACGACCCGCACCTGCCGATTGGGCCAGTCCTGTGCCTGGGCGAGTACCGGGGCAGCGGCGCCGGCGAGCGCGCCGGCGATCGGCGCGGGCAGCAGTTGCAGAAAGCGGCGGCGGAGCATCTCGATTCCTCCCGTTGCCGCACGTTTCCGGAACGACCTCGCTCACTCCCCGGGTCGCCGCCCTGAAGCGGCCGGTTCAGGGCAACAGGGCATTTAAGCACAGAGCGCGGTACGGACAGATGCGCCGGGAGCATGATCGGCGGCGTGCCAGAATCGCCGCGTGCCGTTCGCCTACTACGATCGACTGTCCCCCGCGCGACAGCGCATCTACCGACGCAGCGACGCGATCGTCGAACTCGGGCTCCCGCCGGGAGTTGACGCGGGCGCGACCGTCCCCAGGATCCGCGCTACCCTTGCCGCGGACGACTGTGCGGGATTGCAGGTGGCCTGTCAGCAGCTCTGCGACGCCCTCACCACCGGTTACAGCGTGCCCCCCGTCCGTATCGTCGTGCTCGCCCGTCGGCCGGCGGACGACTACGGCGAACTGCACGGACTCTACGAGCCGGGCGAGGGCCGCGAGCGCGCAGTGGTAAGCGTGTGGATGCGGACCGCCGCGAAACAGCAGCTGGTGGCGTTCAAGTCACTGCTGCGGACCCTGATCCACGAGCTCTGCCACCACCTCGATTACGAACTGTACGAACTCGAGGAAACCTTCCACACCGAGGGGTTCTACAAGCGCGAATCGAGCCTCGCCGGCGCGCTGTTTG
>JBKKAZ010000206.1:0-22261 GCA_046714435.1 Casimicrobiaceae bacterium | reverse complement strand
CCCAGTGCTCGATTTTCGATGGCGGATTTACGCTCGAGGCAGCCGAAGCGGTACTGGATCTTTCCTCCTGGCCGCAATCGCCTCCGGCGATGGACGTGGTCCAGGCGCTCGCGGACAAGAGCCTGCTTCGCACCTGGGTTCCCGCCGAACAGAGTCGCTACGACATCGACGAACCCTTTTTCGGGATGTATCTCAGCATCCACGAGTACGCGGCGCAGAAGCTCGAAGTGAAAGGGAGCGAACGAAAACGGTCGGTCGAGGAACGCCACGGACGCTACTTCGCGGGTTTCGGGACGAACGAGGCAATCGATGCGCTCTCGTCGCACGGCGGCGTCAAACGGCGTCGCGTACTCGCCCTCGAGCTCGACAATCTGGTAGCCGCCTGCCGCCGCGCCGCGGTGCGCGGTGATGGCGAGCGGGCCGTCGCGACCTTTCGTGCGGCGTGGGAGGTGCTGGAACTCCAAGGGCCGTGCGCCCTGGGGACCGATTTGGGAACACAGGTGCTCGCCATCGACGGGATCGACGACTCGCAGCGTGCCACGGCGCTCGCGAGCCGAGCCACATCGTTGCGGCGAGCCGGTCGCATGTTGGAAGCAGAATCGGGGTACGAGCAGGCGCTCTCGCTCGCGCGCGGGATGCCTGAGCGGCGACAGGAAGCGAGCGTGCTCGTCAACCTCGGCAATCTGCTCCGCGATCAGGGCAGGATGGCGGAAGCTCGCGCCCACCTCGAATCGGCGCTTGCGATCGCACGGGAAGTTCACAACCGCCGCCAAGAGGGCAACTTGCTCGGCAACCTTGGCATCGTGCACGCAGAGCAAGGCCGGTTGGAGGAGGCGCGGGTGCTCTTCGAGCAGGCCCTCGTCATCCATCGCGAGGTCGGCAATCGCCGCATCGAGGGCATCGACACCAGCAACCTCGCGACCGCGTACCTCGAGCAGGGCAGGCTGGACGAGTCCGCGCTGCATTACCAGCAGGCCCTCGCCATCCATCGCGAGGTGGGAAACCGCCGCGACGAGGGAGTTGTCCTTTCCAACCTGGGCATGCTGCAAAGCCAGCAAGGTCGATTGGAGGAAGCACGGTCGTTCTACGACGCGGGCCTCGCGATTGGCCGTGAAGTCGGCGACCGCCGCCACGAGGGCGTCGTGCTCGGCAGACTGGGCATTCTGCTTCGCGAGCAGGGCCGGATGGAGGAGGCGCGGGCATACGTTGACCAGGCCTTGGCTATTCATCGCGCTGTGGGCAACCGCCGCTACGAGGGCTTGATGCTCGGCAGCCTCGGCGAACTCCTGGCTGCGCAGGGAAGGTTCGACGAAGCGCGCGATGCGCTCCGCACGGGCGAAGCGCTGCTGCGCGAAGTCGGTGACCCGATGGGGCTCGCCATGCTCCTTTGCGCATGGGGACACGCCGAGCTCGCTGGCGCGGACGTCGACGCCGCACGCCGTTCGCTGGCCTCAGCCGAGACAGTGGCGGAGGCGATGGGTGCCGGGCCCGAGTCCGAGCTTGGCCACCAATTGGCCATGCTGCGCGCGGCGCTCACATGACCGGTGATCTGCGTTGGGACTTCCGGAGCACATCGAGACGTCGGTTTTTCGGCCGCACGGCGAAACATCGTGACTGCGTACAAGCGCGGCGACTGCTTCGATGTGCCGATGCCTGCCAAGCCGTGAGGCTGGCGCCCCACCAGGCGTTGATTCATCGGTACGCTAGAATTACTTTCTGAGGACTGCCGTCGGCTACTCGGGAACCCAGGCACCACGCCACAACCAACGTCGGGATGAATCGGAAGCAGTTCGCAATCATGGATGGCGCAATGAGGCGCGAGATGAACAAGTCCCTGCTCGTGGTCAGTGCCGCCCTCGAGGCGCTAACGGGTCTCGGCCTGCTCCTGGAGCCTTCGATGATCGTGTCGTTGCTGGCGGGCGGGTCGCTCGATACGCCCGTCGCGCTTGCGGTCGGACGCCTCGCTGGCGCGGCGTTGCTGACCCTTGGCCTCGCGTGCTGGTTTGGCAGCCGCGACCCGCACAGCCGCGCGACGATCGGCGTCATCGCCGCCATGCTGTTCTACAACGTCGCCGCCTCGGCAATCCTCGCGCACGGACGTCTCGTTACGGGTCTTGTTGGGTTGGGCCTGTGGCCGGCGATCTTGTTGCACGCGGGGCTGGCTGTCTGGTGCCTTGTCTGCCTGCAGACGGTCAAGCATTCCGGCGCGGACCGAGCGCAATCATAAACTTCGCGGCTGTGCGATACGCAATCGAGCGCTGCGCAATTTCGTCAAAGCTGGGCTGCTACGATGCCGATCGTGTTGCGATCCCGTCGTGAAGCTGGTCTCACCCGCCCCGGAGCACCTCCCAAGCTACGTCGACGCGCTGCGACGCGGCTGGTCGCCGGACAACATCCGCGGCGCCGCAGCTACGCGTGAAGCACTTGAAGCGATTCAGCGGGACCCGCAGCGCTACCTCGAATGGCAGGACGACCGCGACGCGAAAGCGCCTCCGGTCGAGCTTCCGGATGGAACGACGCGGAAGCGCTTGCCCGGCTACCACCGCTGGCTGTGGGATGGCGAGTTCTGCGGCGTCATCGGCTTCAGGTGGCAGCCGGGAACCTCCGATCTCCCGCCGCACGTGCTCGGGCACATCGGCTATGCCGTCGTACCCTGGAAGCGTCGGCGAGGCTATGCCACATCGGCGTTGGCCCAGCTGCTCCTTGAGGTCCGGAACGAAGGACTCGACCACGTGGAGATCACGATGGATCACGACAATGCAGCGTCGCGCCGCGTGGTCGAGGCCAACGACGGCGTTCTTGTCGCGCGCTTCCTGAAACCTGTCGAATTCGGCAGCAAGGAAGGCTTGCGCTTTCGCATCAATCTATAGGCGCATCGCCGCGGTCCCCGCCCAATGCTCACTGCCACTCCCCCGCGTGAACGCGCCTTCAAGGGCCTGTCGCCGCACGGCTTCCACCGCGTGGTCTGGTACGAATGGGGCGAGGCTGCCAACCCGCGGGTCGCGATCTGCGTGCACGGGCTCACGCGCACCGGTCGTGACTTCGACGTGCTGGGTGAGGCGCTGTCGTCCACGCACCGTGTACTGGCACCGGACATGCCGGGGCGTGGTCGCAGCGAATGGCTACGCGCGAAAGGCGACTACGCGTTCCCGACCTATGTTGCGACACTGACCGCGCTGATCGCCGCGAGCGGCGCGGCAAATGTGGACTGGATCGGTACGTCGATGGGCGGCCTGCTCGGCATGGTGATGGCAGCGCAACCGGGAACGCCGGTTTCGCGCCTGGTCGTCAACGACGTCGGACCCACGCTCGAAAAGGAGGCGCTCGCGCGCATCGGAGCGTATGTCGGCCTCGATCCCACGTTCGGGTCCGAGGGGGCGTTTGCAACGTACGTGCGCTCGATCTCGCCGTTCGGTTCGTTGAGCGATGCGCAGTGGGAGCATCTGACTCGCACGATCGGCGGACCACGCCCCGATGGCCGCCATGGATTCGTCTACGATCCCGGGATCGCGGTGCCCTTCCGTGACGCGCCGGCCGCGCCCGACCTGTGGCCGGTCTGGGACGCGATCCGCTGTCCGACGCTGCTGTTGCGGGGCGCGCGCTCCGACCTGCTCTCGCCGGAGACCGCGCAAGCGATGACCGAGCGCGGACCGAAGCCCCGACTGGTGCAGTTCGAAGGTGTCGGCCACGCGCCGACGCTGCTCGTCCCTGATCAGGTCGATGCCGTCGTGGCGTTCCTGACGCAGGATCCAGGGCCGGCCCAAGTGCCCTGACCGGGCGCCGTTCCCGCCCCGACCTCTGCTGGCACGCCTCTCGCTTGATGCCTTTCCAGCGGGGGGGGCGGCATATGTCGCATACAATCGCGCGACCCGCTTCGACCTGCCAGCATGGCCACCTCACTCGCCCTGAACCTCCCTCCGCTGATCGCGAAACCGGCGAATCCGCCGGAAACGCGTCCCGCGCGCATCATCGAGTGGCTGGCGGACACGGCCAGAAAACAGCCCATCGAGGCGGCAGGCATCGTCGGCGACGCGTTGGCGGCCACCAACCGGGTGGCGATGAGTGACGCGCGGCGGCTGGAACTCGCCGAGATCTATTGGAATACGGCCATCACCCAGTGGCCTCAGCTCGAGCGTGTGTTCATGCGCGCCAGTCATCCGCTGAGCGGAAACGCGCTCGAAGCGGCCAAGGCCGGCCTGACGCTCGCGCACGAACTTTCCACTGCGTACAAGCACCTGCTTTCGCGCGAGGCTGAAAAGCGGATCGCGCTCGGCGGGCAGCGGCTGATGGTGGCGCTGGTGCATCGTTGCCTGCAGTGCACCGCGCGCATTCTCGTCAACAGCTACCTGTCGTACGCGCCGGTCCCCGCCAAGACCTGGCAGGACGCGCACGCGGTCTACGCATTCGCGCGCTCCCGCAAGCTGCACCTCGTTCCGGCGGGATCCGACCAACCCGACGCCACGCCCGAGCGCACCTACACGCAGGCGCTGCTGCTGGCACTCGCGAATCCCTACGGCTTCCATCCGGGGCAGCTCAACCAGGTGCTGCGCTACCTGCAGGATCACGGCCATTGGGCCAAGCTGACCGACGTAGCACCAGTGCACCGCATGGCGAAAGCGGTCGCCATCGTGCCGGTCGGCCACGACTTTCCGCCATTTTCCGCGAACAAGGGCGGGACGATGGACGGATCGAAGCTGTTCCTGCTGACGTTCGATCTCGCGTTCCAGTTGCAGGAGCAGTTGCAGGCGCTGGAAGCGGGCGGCGCCGCGCCGGGTCATGCGCGCGACCCGGCCGCGCGTGTCGCGTACCTCGCGCTGTTGCGTCGGCTGTTGCGCCAGTGGGCCGTGCCGCCCGCTCGCCAGTTCA
This sequence comes from Casimicrobiaceae bacterium, assembly GCA_046714435.1. GTDB lineage: Bacteria > Pseudomonadota > Gammaproteobacteria > Burkholderiales > Casimicrobiaceae > VBCG01. The sequence goes on along the minus strand of JBKKAZ010000206.1, from coordinate 17,395 downwards.
ACCGGCTGCCCTCCCGCGCACGCGTGGTGATGTGTCCTGGACTGTCGGGCGTCTGGCAATACAGCCGCGGGGTTCACGCCGGCGTGGCGGATGCGCCGACCGGCCTGCCGCCAATGTCGGCATGCCAGGTCATCAATCACACGCCGGCGGGATACGCGCTGCGCCAGTCCGACAACCAGCCGGCGGCGCTTCGCATCGGCGAACTGATCGCGCTCCGGGTCGAGGGCCGCGGCGGCCTGCAGATCGCGCAGGTGCGCTGGTTCCGCAACACGCTCAAGGGCAGCGGGCTCGAGTTTGGCTGCGAACTGGTCTCCGACAGTCCCGAGGCGGCAGCCGCCTCGTCCGAGGAGATTCGTGGTAACCAGCTGATACCGGTCGTGGTCGTCCCCGAGGATTCCGGACCCACCGGCGGGGACTCCGATGCGTCGCCGCCGCAGTTGATCGCGCCGGCCGGCACCTTCCAGCTCGAACAGGCGGTCACCCTGAAGCGCGCCGGCAGCGAGACCTTTGCGGTACTGACCAAGCTCGCCGAACAGGGCCCCGGTTTCGAGATATTCGAGTACGTTCCGGTCGAGTGAGGCCGGCCGCGCGAGGTCCCTGCGCACGCGGAAACTCTGTGTCGGCAGGCTGACTGCACTTCGCTGCGCCCGCTTCGATACCAGGCGCACGTGAGAAACGCCGAATCCTCCGCCTACGCGCGCGTTTGCTTGCTTGGCATGGTCGCGCTCGCGCTGGTGTGCGTGCTCTGGGAAACTGTGCTCGCGCCGTTGCGTCCGGGGGGCAGCTGGCTGGCGCTCAAGGCCCTTCCGCTAGCGCTATTGCTCCCGGCAGCATCACGGGGCACCCGCAAGGCGTTGCAAGGGTTGTCGCTGCTGCTGCCGTTCTATTTCGCCGAGGGCCTGGTTCGGGGATTTTCGGAAAGCGGCCGGCACGCGGTGGTTGCGTGGGTTGCAGCAGCGATTGCGGCAGCGACGTTCGTCGCGGTGCTCGCTTGGGTACGTACTGATAGAACAGCGGATCCCTCGGCAAGCTCGGGATGACACCGGAGTAGGTGGCGGGTCGCCTTGCTGTCAGTATTTCTTCCCGGTCTCGGGGGCCTTGTTCCCTGCGGCGAGGCTTCTGGGCATCGGAAACACGACGCTCTCGACGACGCCGTCGAGATCGCGAATGCTTCGGGCGCCCAACGTACGGAGCTTTGCGATCACTTCGCGCACCAGGACTTCCGGCGCCGACGCGCCGGCCGTGACGCCAACGTTCGCGGCACCGGCAATCCAGCGCGGATCGAGCTCTTCCGCACGATCGACCATGTACGCAGCAACGCCACGGTTGGCGGCGACTTCCCGCAGCCGGTTCGAGTTCGAGCTGTTGGGACTGCCGACCACGATCACCACGTCCACCTGCGGCGACAGCGCCTTGACCGCATCCTGGCGGTTTTGCGTGGCGTAGCAGATGTCGTCCTGCTTCGGTCCGACGATTTCCGGAAAACGTTGCTTTAGCGCGACGACGATAGCGGCGGCATCGTCGACCGACAGCGTCGTCTGCGTTACATAGGCCAGCAGCGACGGATTGCTCACGACCAGCCGCTCGACGTCCCCGACGCTGTCCACAAGGTAGACGCCACCGTCGCACTGTCCCATGGTGCCCTCGACCTCGGGATGACCGAGGTGCCCGATCATCACGATCTCGCGTCCCGCGTTGTGCATTTTGCGAATCTCGACGTGGACCTTGGTGACCAGCGGGCAGGTCGCGTCGAATACCTTGAGGCCGCGCGCCGCCGCTTCCACCTGCACGGCCTTCGACACTCCGTGCGCGGAAAAGATCACCGTGGCGCCGGAGGGCACCTGGTCGAGTTCCTCGACAAACACCGCGCCTTTGCCCTTGAGATCGTCGACAACGAATTTGTTGTGCACGACCTCGTGGCGCACGTAGATCGGCGCCCCGTGCTGCGCGAGCGCCTGCTCGACGATTGCAATCGCACGGTCGACCCCGGCGCAGAAGCCACGCGGATTGGCGAGGACGATCTCCATCAGTTGCCCTCTGCCGGTGCATCGGCGCCGGAAGGTTTGCGCCGCTGCCGGAAGCTGTCCGCGATGAGCAGTCCGGCGCCGATGGTGATCGCGCTGTCCGCGACATTGAACGCCGGATAGCTCCAGCCCTGCCAATGGAACAACAGGAAATCGACGACCTTGCCGAGTGTTACCCGGTCCCAAAGGTTGCCGATCGCGCCGCCAAGGATCAGCGCGAGACCCAGGCAGAACCATGCGCTGCCGCCGCGCCGCAGAATCATGACGATGACCCCGCTCGCGACCGCTGCAACCGCCATGAAAAGCCAGCGCTGCCAGCCCGACCCGCCGGCAAGGAAGCTGAACGCCGCGCCGGTATTGAACGCCAGCACCAGGCTGAAGATCGGCAACAACGCCTTTTCCTCGCCAGGCCGGAACGACGCGAGGATTGCCTGCTTGGTCAGGTAGTCGAGCACCACCACCGCCAGCGACACCCACAGCCAGCGCTGCCAGCCCGGCACGGCACCGGGGCGGATCGCGGACCGGGGGGCCTTGGCGTTCACCGGCGTGCGCATGGGGCGCGATTCGCCATCAGGCGTAGCGACGCGGCTCGCCGGCGCCGAAAAGATTGGACACGCAGCGGCCACAGAGGGCGGGGTGCTTGCGGTCCTCACCGACATCGCTGCGCCAATGCCAGCAGCGCTCGCACTTCGCGGCACGGCTCGGGTTGACCGCGACTGAAAGCGCGTCGCCCAGCTCGACGCGCGCCACCGAGGTGATGAACACGAACCGCAGATCGTCGCCCAGCGAAGCGAGCGCCGAATAGTCGGGCTCGGGCGCGCTCACGGTCACGTCAGCCTGCAGTGACGATCCGATGAGCCCCTGCATTCGCAACGCCTCGAGCTCCTTCAGCACGACGGCACGCACCGCCAGGATGTGCTCCCACTTGTCGATCAGCGCATCGGCATCGGGCACGGCAGGAACCATGTCCGGCCAGGTGTGCACCAGAATCGTCGCATCCTTCGGGTGCAGCATCTGCCACGCTTCCTCGGCAGTGAACGACAGGATCGGCGCGACCAGCTTCAGCAGCGAATCGCGGATGATCGCCAGCACCGTTTGTGCCGAGCGGCGCGCGTGGCTGTCCCGGGCGGTGGTGTAGAGACGATCCTTGAGCACGTCGAGAAAGAAGCCGCCGAGATCCTCCGACGCGTAGGTGGAAAGCCGCTGCACGACGAGGTGGAACTCGTAGCGATCATAGTCGGCGATCGCGTCTCGTGCGAGCACGCCGAGCCTTGCCAGCGCGAAGCGGTCGATCTCATAGAGCTCGGCCACCGGCACGGCATGCTTCGAGGAATCGAAATCCACGCTGTTGGCCATCAGGAAGCGCAGCGTATTGCGAAGACGCCGGTAGCTCTCGACCACGCGCTTCAGGATCTCGTTGGAGATGGTCAGGTCGCCCGAGTAATCGGTCGATCCAACCCACAGCCGGAGGATCTCCGCCCCCAGCGACTGCGACACCGCCTGCGGAGCGACCACGTTTCCCTTCGACTTCGACATCTTCTTGCCTTCGCCGTCCACGGTAAAGCCGTGGGTGAGCAGGGCCTTGTACGGCGGCACGCCGTTGAGCATGCACGAGACCAGCAACGACGAATGGAACCAGCCGCGATGCTGATCCGAGCCCTCGAGATAGAGATCGGCGGGAAAGCGGGTGTCCCTGGCGTGCGAACCGGCGCCAGTCCGTTCGGCGTCGGGCCCGCCCATCACGGTCTGGTGCGTGCTGCCTGAATCGAACCACACGTCCAGCGTGTCGCGAGTCTTCTCGTAATTGTCTGCGTCGGCGCCGAGCATCGACGTCGCGGTGACGTCCTGCCAGGCCTCGATGCCGCCCTCCTCGACCGCTTGCGCGGCCCGCTCCAGCAACTCGAGCGTCCGCGGATGCAGCGCGCCGGTCTCCTTGTGCATGAAAAACGGCATCGGCACGCCCCACTGACGCTGGCGCGACAGCGTCCAGTCCGGGCGGTTCGCGATCATCCCGACCAGCCGCTGGCGTCCCCAGGCGGGGAAGAACCGGGTCTGATCCAGCCCGCGCAGCGCGCTCGTCCGCAACGTTTCCCCGGGCTTGGTCCCGTTGAAGCCGGGCACCTCGTCCATGCCTGCGAACCACTGCGTCGTCGCGCGGTAGATGATCGGCGTGCGGTGCCGCCAGCAATGCATGTAGCTGTGCTTGATCTTCTCGGCGTGGAACAGCGCCCCGGCAACCCGGATCGCATCGACGATTCTCGGATTCGCATCCCAGATCTTCATGCCGCCGAACAGCGGCAGCGTGCGCGCGAAGCTGCCGTCGCCCTGCACCGGATTGATCATCTGGTCGTCCTTCATGCCGTAGCGCCGGCACGACAGGAAATCATCGACGCCGTACGCAGGCGCGCTGTGGACCAGCCCGGTGCCCTGCTCCGTGGTGACATAGTCGCCGAGGTACATCGGCGACGCGCGATCGTAGAACGGATGGCGGAACGCGAGGTGCTCGAGCGCTCTTCCCTTCGCCCTGCCGACGATTTCGCCTTCTAGCCTGTAGCGTGCGAGCGCCGGCGCGACCAGGTTTTCCGCGAGCAGGAGATGACCGCGCGAGGTCTTCACCAGCGCGTAGCCGAACTCGGGGTGGGCGTTGAGCGCCTGGTTCGACGGAATCGTCCACGGCGTGGTGGTCCAGATCAACGCGCAGATCGGCCCCTCGGGCGTCTGACTCAGGCCGAACGCGGCGGCAAGTTTTGCACGCTCGTTCGCGTCGGTCAGCGCAAAGCCGACGTCGATCGCGATGTCCTGCCGGTCCTCGTACTCGACTTCGGCTTCCGCCAGCGCGCTGCCACAATCGAAGCACCAGTTGACCGGCTTCAGACCGCGGTACAGGTAGCCCTTCTCGAGCAGGCGGCCCAGCGTGCGGATCTCGTCGGCCTCGCTCTTGGGGGCCATCGTCGTGTACTGGCGATCCCAGTCGCCGAGCACGCCGAGGCGGCGAAACTGCTCTTTCTGCCGTGCAATCTGTTCGGTCGCGTAGGCGCGCGCGAGTCGCTGGGTCTCGGCGACCGGCAGCTGCTTGCCGTGGGTCTTCTCGATCTGCACTTCGATCGGCATGCCATGGCAGTCCCAGCCCGGCACGTACGGCGCGTCGAATCCCGCCATATTGCGGCTCTTGACGACGACGTCCTTCAGGATCTTGTTCAGCGCGTGGCCGATGTGGATGTCGGCGTTCGCGTAAGGCGGCCCGTCGTGCAGCACAAAACGCGGACGGCCCTTCGACGCGGCACGAATTGCCTCGTAAACGCGGTTGCGCTGCCAGGCCTCGACCCAGCCGGGCTCGCGCTTGGCGAGGTCGCCGCGCATCGGGAACGGCGTGTCCGGCAGGTTCAGCGTCGACCGGTAGTCGGTCTTTGGTTCGTCAGGCATGGGCTCTTTATTCGCGCGGTGCGACGCCTCAGGCGGCATTTCGCTGCGCGAAGTAGTCGCGCGCGTTGGTGACGTCGGTGCGGATCTGCCGGACCAGCGTCTCCAGGTCGGGATAGCGCGCTTCGTCGCGCAGTTTGTGCAGGAACTCGACGCCGATCCGCCGGCCGTAGAACGGCTGGTCGAAATCGAAGACATACACTTCGAGCAAGGGCCTTGCGTTGGCGGCGACCGTGGGCCGGACCCCGAGACTCGCAACACCGGTGCGCGCTCCGCCGGGCAGGCCGTTCACTCGCACGGCAAAGATTCCCGACAGCGGCGGCTCGTGGCGCAAAGCGATGTTCGCGGTGGGGAAGCCGAGCTTGCGGCCGAGCTTTTCGCCGTGGCCTACGTGGCCCGAGATCACGTAGGGGCGGCCGAGCAACGCCGTTGCGCGGGTCATGTCGCCGGCCGCGAGCGCTGCACGCACCGCGGTTGACGAGGCGCGCTCGCCAGCCACGGCGATGGTCGCCAGCGCCTCGACGCTGAAGGACTTCGCGTGCGCGCGAAGCGTTGCAAGATCCCCGGCGCGGGCGCGCCCGAAGCGAAAGTCGTCGCCCACCAGCACCCAGCGGATACCGAGTCGCGACACCAGCACGTCGTCGATGAAGACCTGCGGAGTCTGTGCCGCGAGCGCGGCATTGAAGCGAGCGACATAGACCCGCGCGACGCCATAGGCGTGGAACAACTCGAGCTTCGCGCGGGTGCCCGACAGCCGCGGCGGCGCGCTGTCCGGTGCGAAGAATTCGCGTGGATGCGGGTCGAAAGTCATCACCGCCGCCGGCAGGCCCAGGTCGTCGGCCGCTTCGATCAACCGCGCGAGCATCGCCTGATGGCCGCGATGGAGGCCATCGAAGTTGCCGATGGTCAGCGCGACCGGTTGGTCGGCCGCTGCGGGCAGGCCGCGAAAGAGCTGCATGGGAAAAAATTGCCGTGCGGTCCGAGCACGGCCGCGAGCGATCCAAAAGCTTGATTTTACAGGATCTGCACCGCGCCCGCGGGGGTCTTGCAGTTTCTAACCGGCATCCGTGGGCGACCCGCCCGAAGGGCTGGGCCCGCCCACCTGGCGGAAGCCCCCGTCGATCAACGGGTAGTACAACGCGACACGCACCGGATGCTCGTCGAGGCCCTGCATCAAGCGTCCGTAGCGGGCGAGCTGGTCTCGGTAGCGCCCCTCCTCGCTGTCGAGGAAGCTTTCGGTGTCGGCACCTTCGTGCGCGGAAGTCTTGAAGTCCACGACCCAACGCACGCCGTCGGCCACGAACGTCCGGTCGACGATCACATGCACGATCACTCCGTTGTCGATTCCGGCCAGCGCCCATTCGCTGCGGGCGTCCTCGTGCTTCGCGTCGAAGATCCAGCGCCCGCGCGGATCGGCGAGCGTGCGGCGCACGGTTTCGAGCACCTTTTCACACGCACCGTGCAGCTCGTCCGAGGCAAACCCGGTATTGGCCAGCAATGTGCGCACGCGCGGCAGAAGCGTCGCCACGCGTTGCGGCGTCCAGGCATCGATGCCGTCCGCGGCGATGCGGGCCAACAGTCGATGCGCGAGCGTGCCGATCCAGCGCGCCGTTTCGGCAGCCCATTCGAAGGGTGGCGTGAAGGGTTCGACTTTTGCGGTGATCGTGGCGATACCAAGACCCGGATTGGCTGTCGCCGCGCTCCAGGCAAGCGGCAGGCGTCGCAATACGATCGGTTCGGCGACGAGCGCGTCGGGGCGCATGGACCGCGATTCCAGCGGATCCTGGAACACTTTCAACGCCGGCCACAGTTTCGCCAGCGAAGACCCTGCCGTGGGCTTCCAGCGCAGCGTCCCGGACGAACTGTCCTCGAAAGTGCGCGGCACTGCGGTCAAGTGGAGCCGCGATCGGGCACGCGTGCAGGCGACATACAGCAGGCGGCCGAGTTCGGCATCCTGTTCCTGCTTCTCGAGGCAGGAAAGGTAGGCGTAGACCGGGTCGGGCTCGTCCCCGCGCGCCTTGCCCGGTGCGATCAGCAATCCCTTGTCGCGCCGACGCCAGCGCACCAGCGGTGGATCGTCGCTGCGCCCACCGCGTCCCAGTCCGGGCAGGATCACGGTGTCGAACTGGAGGCCCTTGGCCTTGTGCATGGTCATGACCTTGACACCCGCCGCGTCGGCAGTCTCGGGCGCCGCACGCAGTTCATCGAGCGCCGCGCAGAACGCGTCCCAGTCCGGCAGGTCGCCGCCTGACTCGTACCGGGGGATCAGCGCGAAAAAGCACTCGGCGGCCTCGAGGTCCAGCGGATCGTCGAGGCATGCCGGACCGCCGAGCGCGAGCCAGGCACCCCGTACCCGCGCCGCGACCGTCGCGTGCCCACGCGCGGCGAGCGCCGGCCGCAGCGCCGCCATCGCGCGTTCCAGCCGCGCGCGACCGTCAGCCTCCGCGGGCGCGAAGCTCGCGGGTTCGACCAGCAACGCTGCGAGCGAGCATCGCTCGCGATGTGCGAGTTCAGCCAGCGCAGTGAGATCGCGGAGCGCGAGTCCGCACCACGGTGCGCGCAGCACGGCGAACCATGCGGCGTGATCGGCAGGTTGCAGCAAGGCGTGGGTCAGTGCCACCAGATCGCGCACGGACTGCCGATCGGACAGGCGATCGAGCTCCACCGCGGCGATCGCGACCCCTGCACGCCGCAACGCCGGCAACAGCGTGGCAAGATGGGTGCGCGCGCGAACCAGGACCGCGATATCGGTGGCCCCCGCCGACCGGGACTCGCGGATCCGTTCGATCACCTTGTCGGCCTCCTCGTCGCCCGTTGCGCAGAGGTCGACAGTCGGTTCGAACGTGGCGGGCGCGTCGTGCCCCGGAACTGCCGGCGCGAACGCGACCGCACCGCGTGCCGCATCGCTCTTGTCGCCGAGGACCGTGGGAAAGGTTTCGTTCACCCAGCGGACCAGCGCCGGCTGCGAGCGGAAATTGCGCCGCAGGCGCAACGATTCGACCGCAATCCCGGCGATCGCCCCTTCCCTCTGGGCCTCGACGAACAATCGGACCTCGGCCTCGCGGAAGCGGTAGATCGACTGCATCGGGTCGCCGACGGCGAACAGCGTACGGCCGTCGTCGTGTTGCCATCCGGCCGTCAGGCGCCGCAGCAGATCGAGCTGGGCCAGCGAGGTGTCCTGGAACTCGTCGACCAGCAGGTGATCGATCCGCGCGTCGAGCCGCAGCAGGAGATCGCTGGGATCGTCGGTCTCACCGAGCGCCTCGAGCGCGGCGAGCGTCCCCTGCACGTAATCGATCTCGCCCGCCTCGCCGAACACCAGATGAAGCTGTACCGTTGCCTGCCACAGCACCTGCAGAAGTGCCTCGACGATCGCCCACGAAGCTTCGGGGAGCTGCGACGATGGCAGCACGCGTACTGCCGAAAGCGCGACCGCGAGCCCGGGCACCTGCTCGAGTCTCGCGCAGAGGGATGCCATCGCGTCCTTTCGTGCCCGGCGCTCGTCGGCATCCGCATCCTTGCCCGGCGCCGGGAAACCGTTGCTGCGATCGATCCTTTCCCTGAATCGCGTGCCGTCCTTGACCATCAGGAACTGCGCAAGCGCCTTCCATTGCGGCACAGCGTCGATGGTCGCGGCCGGCAGGCCCCCGTCGCGGGCGCAACGAACGAGCGACTCGGCGTATTCGCGCTGCTCGGAAATTTCGGCCAGCCGCGTCGAGGCATTCCGCGCAGAGTCGGCAATGGCGGCACCAGTGCCTGGCGGGAATGCATCGCGCGTGCTGGTCAGCACGTGTTCGATCTCCGCGCGTAGCGCCACCTCCATGCCCGCACGCAGCGAGGCGATGTCCTTCGCGGTGTCCAGTCGGAACCATTGATCGCGCTTGGCGAGCAGGTTCGCCATCAGGTCGGTCACCCGATCGGACTGGTTGTCCAGATGTACCAGCAACGACCGCCAATGCGCATCGTCCTCGGAAGCACCGGCGATCGCCGCCTGCACGGCCGCGCGGTACAGAGCGCCGGCATCGTCGACATAGGCAGGATCAGGGCCGAGCTTCGCCGCCATCGGTGCACGCCGCGCGAACCAGGCGCCGAGCGCATCGAAGGTCAGCATCTGCAGCCGCGACGCGTTTTCGACCAGGTTCCATCCGCATTTCGTGTCCTGGGCAAGGACCGCTTCGGCGAGGCTTCGCGTCTGCCGGGCATGCGCGTCTGCCACGGGCTTGCCGTCGCGCGCGTCGATCAGCGCCCGCCCTACCCGTTCGCGCATTTCGCCGGCGGCTTTGCGGGTAAAGGTCAACGCCACCACGCGTTCCGGCGCCTCGACCCGGCTCAGCAGCGCCAGAAAGCGCTGGATCAGCAACTCGGTCTTGCCGGAGCCGGCCGGCGCCTGGACCAGGAACGAACAGGTGATGTCGAGCGAGCGCTTCCGCGCGACGTCATCTTCTCGCAACAGCGCGGCGCCGCTTCGATCAGACATCCGGATTCTCCGTGCCGCTGTCCGCGCCATCGTCGTCTGCCGTACCCGGCGCGCCGATCCTGCACACCGCGTGCAGTTTGCAGCGCTTGCAGACCCCGGCATTGCGGGGCAGCACGCCTGCGTCGCCCGCGCCGAAGTTCCCGGCCAGCGCCTCGGCGGTTGACTCGAGATGCCGCAACGCCGATGACCAATCCGGCGCTACTTCGCGTTTGAGATCGGACGGCAACTTCAGGCCGGGCCAGAGCGCGGCATCCTCGCCAATGCCGATTGCCTTCATCTCACCCCGCCGCACTTGGGCGTACACCAGCGCGCGCACCGGATCACTACCCGGGTTCCGCGCGAGTCCGAAGGCGTAGAGCGCGAGCTGCGGAGCATCGGGCCGGGGATCGAACCACTTCGCCGGGGCGCCGACCTTGCCGGTCTTGTAGTCGATGATCGCGCTGCCACCCTCAGCCAGCGCGTCGACCCGATCCAGCTGTAGCTTCATCGTATAGCCGCCGACCGCGACGGTCAGGCCAAGCTCCGTCTCCGCGACCGAGAACGCCGGACGCGCGCGATCGACTTCCTGGAGCCACTCGCGAACTTGCGTGCTCACGCACGCCGACTCCACCTGCGCAATCACGGCCGGCAACGCTTCCCAGCGCGAGCGCTCGAGCGCCGCCCTGCCCTTCGCCAGCGCAGCGGCGATACGTTGGTCCAGTGCCTCCCCGGACAGCGCGGCCAGCGTCGCGTGGTCGCCAAGTTCGCGCCACAGCGCCGCAAGCGTTGCGTGCACGAGCGTTCCGCGCTCGGACGCCGTCAGGCCGTACGCGGCGCTCGGCCAGTTCTCCGCGCAAAGCCGGAACAGCGTGGCAGCCCGAAACGGGCAATCACTCTGCGCCTCGATCATCCGAGCGCCGCCCGGCAACCGCGATCCGGGCGGAAGCGGCGGCGCTCGGTAATCGGCGAGGCGATCGAGCGTCGGCCTGGTGGCAAACATGCGTTCTGCCGACAGCGCTGGCGAGCCGGTGCCGGAGTCCTCGAGCGGGGCGAGCGATGCCACCAGCGGTGATGCCGCGCGCTCGTGGTCGTCGGCCTGCGAAGCGTACGAAAACACGACCTCGGGCGCCGCGCTCGAGAGCATCTCGGTCATCCGGCGCGCGAATTCGAGCTCGCGCGAAGGATGCGAGCGCGGCACGCCCCGCTCGCGCTGCCATCCGATCGGAAGCAGCGGATTGGGGGACGATTTTTGCGGCCAGGCGTCGGCGGCGAATCCCGCCACCCACAGGGCATCGAACGAAAGCCCGGTTGCCTCGAGCAGTCCGAGGATGCGAATGCGCGCACCCGGGGACTCGGGTTGAAAGCTGCGTTCGTGCGCGAGGCGCACAAGCGCTGCCATCGCTTCGTCGCGCGTGAGATCGGGAGCCACTGCGGCAAGGCGCGCGAATCCGGCGACGAGCTTGTTCCACGCGCCGAGCGCCTGGTACTCGGCGCTGTCGAGCGTGTGGCCTTCCAGCCACCCGACTGCGTCGAGCCAGGCGCGCCAACTCTCCGCCCACTGGCGCGGGGTCGCGCGCGAGGGGATACGGCAATGGTCGCGGGCGTTGCGCCAGCGCTGCGCAAGTCGAGCGTCGACCTTGTCGAGCGCTTCGATGACGCGCGCCAGCGAAACTTTGCCGACGCCGCGCTGAAGCCATTCGCGCTCGAGCACGCCACGCGCCATCCAGGCATTCGGCGCTCCCGGCAGATACCGCGAGCGCAGCAGCGTCGCCGCCCGGCCGCGATCGAGCGGCCGCTGCGCAAGCATCACCAGATCGAGCGCCGTGGCGACCAGCGCGAACGACGACAGTGGCGCGCTCAGCGATATTTCGTAGGGGCGGGCTTCGCCTGCTCGGCCTGGCCATTGCAGCGCCGCGCACAGGCGATCCTCGGCAAGCGTGCGCACGAGCGCCGAGCGCTCGGCCAGATCGAGTACCACGATGCCCACCTGCAGCGCAGGGTCGCGCTCAGCCTTGCGCCGCGCCCAGTCCAGCGCGCGCGTCAGTTCGTCGCGAGCGGTCGTGGTCTTCGCCAGGCGCGCCGCGGAGCCAAGCCCGCCAAAGTGCGGCGGGGCGAAGTGCGTCACCCGCGCGCCGCAACGCTCGAGAGCGTCGAGCAGGCGCTGCTGCTGCGGCGAGTATTCGATAAATCCGGCGAGAGCTACGTCCATCGCGGGGACGGCGGGGAGCTCGCTCGCCACCTGCGCGATCGCATCGGCCGCGCGGGCGGCATCGGTCGTATCCAGCCTTGCGGTCGCGCGGACGAAGCTCTCGGCCCAACGCGCGAAGGCCGCCGGATCCGGGCCCTCGTCCGCAAAGCCGCGCCAGCTTTCGCCCCCCGCGCCATAGCCGTGGACCCTTTCCCAGGCCTCTGCTGCGAGGGACGCGGCTGCGCCGGCGTCAACGAGTGGAGCACTCGCCAGGTCGCGCCCGACGATCGACTGCCACAACTGCGCCGCCTGCGCGTCGTCCAGGCGCTGTCGCGGCAGGCCAAGGCCGGCGTCCTGGGCGCCTTCCGTGAGTTCCGCGACCCAGGTATTCCAGGGCATGACGCGGGCGGCCGGCCAGGTCAGACGTCCAGCGCCAAGCTGCACGCGATCGTGCTGCGCGCCGATTTCGCGCGCGAGCCGCTTGTTGGGGGTAACGACGAGCGTGCCGCGCGCCAGCGCGGTCAGGAGCAGCGGATCGGTCATCGGCGTGGCGTTCGGCGAGCGAGCGCCGCCACGCGAGGGTGACGCGGCGTCGATCTACTCGTCGGAGACCACTGTAGCAGGCCGAGGGCTCATCCGATGAGCCCGGCCTCAATGCCACTCGGAGCGTCAGTCGTTCTCGCGTCCCGAACCGCCGCCCGCATTGGTCAGGGGCGTGGATGTCAGCGACAAGGTCGACACCGACGCCGCACGTGCAGGTTCGTTGCTCAATGCGCCGAACGCGGCGCGCGACGCCGGCAGCGGCGTCCGCGGTGGCGGCGTCGAAGACGCGCTGAACGGCGACGACAGCGGGGTGTTCAACACTTCGCTCATGCGCGCGGTGTCAACACGCCGCTGCAACGCCTTCCATTCGCCGCACCAGTCGTCGTCACGGACTGTGGGCCACACGCCCTCGATCATGTACGACTTCTGATTGATCGGCGAGAGCGCAGGCGCACTGCGCCGGCACTGGCCGGCGTTGGCGATCTTGGCTTCGCCGCCACGCTGGTTGCGATCGTAGTATTGGCAGCTTGTGCAACGGTCCACGGTGTCCTCCGGGTGTCGGCCACCAACCGGTGGCCGGCGCGTCGATGCTTTCGATGACTTACCTGCAGCAAATCCCCTGCCAACAGGCCGCGCGCCGGCAACGGGCCGACCAGCGGATGCGCCGCAGGCGTTGCGCTGGATTGAGAAGCTGAGGTTGCGCTTCGGCCGATGGATGCGCCGATCGTAGCGGCCTTGATCCGTCACTACCTGACGCGCACTCGCGCCCATCACACAGCAAACGGATGCCGTCCGCCTTCATCCTTATGGTCGAGGGCCGACGCCGGTGGGTTCAGCAGGACAGCAGATCGGCGTGCTGCTGCCGAATGGAGCCCATCAAGACGAAAGCGATCGCAGCAGCCGCGCTGCGTGGCGATTCAGTGCCGGATCAGCGGCAGGAATCCGCGGGGGATGAGGTGAAGGACGCGCTCGCGCGGCTTGGCGATTCGCATTGGTACGCGTCGCGTGGCCTTGCGTGCCGGCCGGGCCGCGAGCTGCGACTGGTCCGGACGTGCTCGATGAGGACACCGCAGGCGCATCCGCTGCACCTGACGGGTCGCGTGGCGCTCACTGCGCCTGCGCGTGGAGAGAAGAACGGCCGCCGACCGCATCGCTGTTTGCAGTCAGAAGGAAAAACGGCTTCCCGGCGGCCGCAAACCGGAGCGTGAAGAAGACGACATAGCGGTGTTCATGCCGCGAGCGATGCCAACGCCGTGTTCAGCGGCTCGGGGACGTCCTGAACCCGACGCGGCAACGTGGCCGTCTTACGATCCAACTCCGCCTTGAGTTCCGCGTCAGCCTGTTGTGCCTCCAGCGCGAGCTGCGCGTCGTAGGCCTGCCGCGACTTCGGATTCGACAGCACCTGGTAGGCTGAGTGAATCATCCGCACCAGGCCGCTGAGGTCCTGCCCGCTCGGGGTCACGCCGTCGTTGAAGCGCTCCAGAACACGTGCGTAGGCGGCCTCGATGCGCTCGCCCGGCGCACCGGGTGCTATCTCGAGATAGTCGTAGTGGGTGTAGATCACGGCGCTCTCCTGTCTGGCAGATTCGCGGGTGTCTTGCTCTGCCCTACCGGTTTGCAGTTACCGTGCCAGCCGTTGGCGCCGCTTGTCGCCTTCGCTAACGTATTGACGCGTATGGGATTGCGCGACACGCCTCTCCGCGTGTCGGCCTTTGTTGACTACCGACGGGGCGTGCGGATGCTCCTGGCCGCCGATGCGGGCGTCCGTGCGCGGCACCGATGCCGCGGTCGATCAGACGATCGAGATGCGCGTTGCGCGCGTGGGAGCAGGAAATTCGGCGTCGAGCGCTGCGCGGGTGTCCGCGTCCAGCGATATCGCCGCGGCGGCCGCGATTTCGCGTACGTGCTCTTGCTTTGACGCCTTGGGAATGGCGACCACACCGTCATGCGCGAGCACGAAGGCGAGCGCGAGCTGCGCCGGGGTAACGGCAAGACCCGTCGCGAGCGCACGAAGCCCCGGTCGCCGCAGCAGCCCGCCCTCCGCGAGCGGCGAGTAGGCCATCAGTGTCACCTCGTGGCCGCGGCACCAGTCAAGGAGCTTCCATTCGATCGCCCGGTCAGCGAGGTGATACAGCACCTGATTGACGGCGCAGCGGCGCCCCTCCGGAAGCGCAAACAGCGCCTCCATGTCGTCGACGTCGAAGTTCGACACGCCCCAGCGCGCGATCTTGCCGTCACTGACCAGGCGTTCGAACGCACCCACCGTTTCAGCGACTGGAATGCGGCCGCGCCAGTGCAGGAGGTAGCAGTCGAGCTGTTCGATGCGCAGGCGCTTGAGACTGCGCTCACAGGCGGCAATCGCGGACCGGGCGCCTGCGTTGTGCGGGTACACCTTGCTCACCACATACGCGCCGCCCCGGCGGCCGGACAGGGCTTCGCCGACGATCTCCTCGGCGCCGCCATCGCCGTACATCTCCGCGGTGTCGATGAGCCGGAGGCCGAGATCCAGACCGAGCTGCAGCGCGGCAACTTCGCGCGCACGCTCGCTCTCGCGCTCGCCCATGCGCCAGGTGCCAAGGCCGAGTCGTGGCATGCCTGCAGGATCAGCGTTCATTGTCGTAGGCCCTGGTGGGGAAAGTCCCCATTAGAATACGACGATGCCCTTCGACCCCCCGCCGAGTACCGGACGCCACGTCGTGCGCGGCGCCTGCCCGCACGACTGCCCGGACACCTGCTCGATGCTGGTGACGGTGGAGGACGGCCGCGCGATCGAGGTCCGCGGCGCCGAGGATCATCCACCGACGCAGGGCGTGCTGTGCACAAAGGTCGCGCGCTATCTCGAGCGCACCTATTCGGACCAGCGGTTGCTCCACCCGATGAAGCGGATCGGGCGCAAGGGCGAGGGTCGTTTTGCGCGGATTTCCTGGGACGAAGCCCTCGACACCATCGCCGGCAGGTTCCACGCGATCGTGGCGCAGCATGGCGCCGAGGCCATCGTGCCTTACAGCTACGCCGGCAACATGGGCCTCCTGCAGTACGGCTCGATGGATCGGCGCTTTTTCCACCGGCTGGGCGCGAGCCTGCTCGACCGGACGATCTGCGCGACGGCCGGCAAGGCCGGTTGGACGGCGGCGATCGGCGCGAATATGGGAATGGACGTCGAGCGCTACGTCGACAGCAAGCTGATCGTGATCTGGGGCAGCAACGCGATCACCTCGAATCTCCACTTCTGGACTCGCGCGCAGGAAGCGAAGCGGCGCGGCGCGAAGCTGGTCGCGATCGATCCCTATCGCAGCGTGACCGCGGAGAAGTGCCACGAGCACATCGCACTGATGCCAGGGACCGATGCAGCGCTGGCCTACGGGATCATGCACGTGCTGATCCGCGACGGGCTGCTGGATCGCGACTACATCGATCGCTACACGGTTGGATTCGAGGCGCTGGCCGGACGCGCGAGCGAGTGGACGCCGTCGCGCGTTGCGGCGACATGCCGCATTCCAATCGAGCAGGTCGAAACGCTCGCCCACGATTTCGGCACGATCAAGCCGGCCGCGATCCGCCTGAACTACGGCATGCAGCGCGTCGCCGGCGGCGGCAACGCGGCGCGTGCCGTGGCCTGCCTGCCGGCGCTGATCGGCGCCTGGCGCGATTCCGCGGGCGGCGCGTTGCTATCCTCGTCGGGTACCTATCCCGTCGATAACAAAGCGCTCGAGCGCCCCGACCTGATTTCCGGCAATCCGCGCACGATCAACATGAGCGCGATCGGCGATGCGCTGACCCTCGGCAGGCCGCCGGTCCATGCGGTGTTCGTCTACAACAGCAATCCATTGGCCGTGGCGCCCGACTCGTCGCGCGTCGCCCGGGGCTTCTCGCGCGAAGACCTGTTCGTCGTCGTCCACGACCTATTCCAGACCGACACGGCCGACTACGCCGACCTACTGCTGCCGGCGACCTCTGCGCTGGAGCACTTCGACATCCACCACTCGTACGGTCACCTGTACGTGCAGCTGAACCAGCCGTCGATCGCGCCGCTGGGCGAAGCGCTGCCCAACACCGAGTTGTTCCGACGTCTGGCGCACCGCATGGGTTTTCGCGAGCCCTGCCTTGCCGAAACGGACGAGCAAATGGCGCAGGCAGCGTTCCGGTGGGACGATCCGCGCATGGCCGGATTCAGCCTCGACCAGCTGCGGCGCGAGGGCTTCCTGCGCCTCAATGTTGCAGCCGACTACGCACCGTTCGCGCAGGGCGGCTTTCCGACCCCCTCAGGCAAGTGCGAGTTCTGGTCGGAAAAGCTGCGTGCCGAGGGCGAGGATCCGCTACCGGCCGTGATCCTTCCGCGTGAGTCCGCCGATACCAATCCGGCGCTGGCCGCACGCTTTCCGCTGGCCTGCATCTCGCCGCCAGCGCGCAACTTCCTCAACTCGTCGTTCGCGAATCTCGACGCCTTCGTCGCCGAAGAGAGAACGCCGCGGCTGCTGCTCCATCCCGACGACGCGGCGCCACGGGGATTATCCAACGGCGCCACGGTACGCATTCACAACGATCGCGGCGCGTTTTTCGCGACGGCCGAGGTGACCACGCGCGCGCGTCCCGGCGTGGTGGTCGCCCCATCGATCTGGTGGCGCAAGTTGGCACCGGGTGGCGAGAATGCGAATGCCGTCACTTCGCAGGCGCTGACCGACCTCGGGCGCGCGGCGACGTTTTATGACTGCCTGGTCGAGGTGGGCGTGAAAAGTGAATAGGTGAACGGGTGAATGGGTGAAT
>JBKKAZ010000205.1:0-9905 GCA_046714435.1 Casimicrobiaceae bacterium | reverse complement strand
CGCCGCCGAGCACCGAAATTTCCGCGCCGCGGTCGATCGCGATGGCCAGCGGTGCGGCGAAGTACACCGCCATGTCGACCCGGCCGTCGCTCAGGATTTGGACGCTTCCGGGTCCGGCGCCGGGCACGCCTGCGTCGACGTACGAGATGTCGGTGAAGCCCTCGGTGCGCAGCAACTCCTCTGCCACGAATAACGGCGCCTGGCAGACGCTGGGGAACTTGACCAGCCGGATGCGCTTTGTCTCCGGCGGCGGCTCCGTGGAGGCCGCCTTGGCGATGCGTCCGCTTAGGCCCACCGCCCCGGCGGCGGCAAGCGCGTGCATCAGCGCACGACGATGCTCGTTCATGCATCCTCCTCTTGAGCGCGCGTGGCGGGACTCAACTCTTCAACTCCTTGCGCAACCGGTCGACGATACGCCAGTCGCTGCCACTTGCGATGATCTTCTGCGGCGTGCCCTTGACCATCTCGGCCTCGCGCAGGCGCAGCGCGTAGAAGCGCATGGTCTCCTCCGGGTTGTAGTCGCGCCACTTGCCATAGGGCAGCTCACGCAGCGCCTGCCGCGCGTATTCGGGATTGAAGTCGAAGCCCTGGGCGAGAAACGCCTTGGCGCCGAGTTCGGGGTCGGAGGCGCACAATTCGCTCCCCTTGAGGATCGCCCGCACCGCGCGGCGCGCGGCGACCGGATGCCGAGCCGCCCACTCGCGGTTGGCCGCGATCATGCAGCAGAAGTATTGCGACCATGGCCGGTCGAGCGCGCTGTTGAGCAACAGGCGACCGACCTTTTTCGCGCGAAGCTCCTGCGGGTCGGGCGGGAATCCGAGGTAGGCGTCGATCCCGCCTTCCGCAAGAAGGCGCTTGCCGTCGGCCGGCGTGTGCTCGACCCAGCGGATGTCCCGGTTCGGGTCGATACCTACCGAGGTCGCGATGCTGGCGAGGAAGATGTGTTGCGCCGAGTTGCGGGCGAGGATCGAAACCGTCTTGCCCTTGAGGTCCTTGATCGTGCGCACGCGCTCGTTGGCGAACACCTCGAAGCAGCCCGCATGAACGCCCCCGAGCACGACGATTGGTGCACCCATGTCGATGGCGACGACCAGTGGCGCGGCGAAGTTCATGCCGATATCGGTCTCGCCGACACCCATTCGCTGCGCACCTGGCAGGCCGCCGTGCTGCATGCCCACACCCGAATACTCGATCTGGTCGAAACCCTCGATGCGCAGCAGCGCTTCGGCGACGTACTGCGGAGCGAGGCAGGCCGAGGGGGTCTTGGGAAGCCGGATGCGCGTGATCTCCGGCGGCGGTTCGGCGGAGGCGGCCCTGGCGATCCGTCCGCTCAGGCCCACTGCCCCGGCGGCGGCGAGCGCCTGCATCAGCGCACGACGATGGTCGTTCATGCATCCTCCTTCTGCGCATGCGGCGAACGCAGACTCGACGGGAAGCGCGCGGCAACGGCGGCTGGCGGCGCGCGGCGCCAGTGCTCTGGGTCCCGGCAAGGTTACTCCAGGTCGGGTTGGCGCGGGTTGCCTATAGGCCACGCGACCTGGACCCGCGTCACCCCTCCAGCGCCGCCCACATGTCCTTGTCGCGCTGCGCGGTCCAGACGCGCGGATCGCGATGGCCGGTCGCCTCGTCGTACGCGCGCGTGACATCGAACGGCAGACAGTGGTCGAAGATCACCCAGTGGCCGAATCTCGGCTTCAATGCAGCGTAAGTTTCGTGGTACACGGTGCGAAGATCCTTGCCCGCTGCCACGCCCCGCTTGACCGATTCGAACATCGCCGTGACGAACTCGCGGGTTCCGTCGAGCCCGGCCTTCACCTGCGCGCGATTCATCAGCGCCGCACCGCGACCAGGCACCAATTTTTCGGGATTGAGCGCTGCGATATTGTCCAGCGTCGCCGGCCAGTCGGTGAGATAGGCGTCGCCGGTGTAGGGCGTGGCGTCGAACTCGACCAAGTCGCCGGAGAACAGAACCCGGTCCTGCGTCAGCCAAACCACCGTGTCGCCCTTGGTGTGGCCACGTCCAAGCTGCATGATTTCCACCTGCAGCTTGCCGAGCCAGATCGTAATGCGCTTTTCGAACACGATCGTCGGCCAGGTGAGCCCCGGTACCGATTCCACCGCTTGAAACAGACGCGGAAAGCGCTCGATCTCGCTTTTCATGTCGGCCTCGCCACGCTCGACGATCAGGTCAAAGGTGTCGCGGCTCGCGATGATCTCGCTCGGCTGATAACCCGAGGCCCCGAGGACGCGCACCGCGTGATAGTGCGACAGCACGACGTATTTGATCGGCTTGTCCGTGACCTCGCGAATGCGCCGGATCACGTCCTGCGCCATCACCGGCGTGGCCTGGGTGTCGATCACCATCACGGCATCGTCGCCGACGATGATGCCCGTGTTCGGGTCGCCCTCGGCCGTATAGGCGTAGGCGCTATCGGACAGCTTGTCGAACGAAACCCGCTTTTCCTCGACGTCGGCGTGCGACGCAAATGTCTTCTGATTCATCGATCGATTCCTTGGAGCGGTGCGCCGACGCCGAGCGGGAGCACGGCCTCAGCGAGCAGTTGAAGTGTGCGCCGCGGCATGGGAATGCCGTCGCGCGACCGTCGTTGCGCGATCCTGCGTTCGGGCTCGCCGGGCAGCGAAATCGGATCGCGCCCCGCCATCGGCGGCGAAGCGCGAACCCAGGCGGCGAGCCGCGCGATCTCGTCGGGAAGCGAACCCGCGGTGCCGAGTTTGCGCGGATCGAAGGCCAGCGTCAGCATGTTGTTCAGCATCGGGTGGACGGTCGCTCCGTCCTGCACGTGACCGCCGGTCAGCGCGCCGCCCAGTAGCTCGCACATGATCGCCATCGCCCAGCCCTTGTGCTCGGCGAACGGCAGGATGGCGCCGACGGTCTCGCCCCACATCACGTTCGGGTCGTTGGTCGGCCGGCCGGCACGGTCGAGCAGCAGCCCGTCGGCCATCTTGCGGCCCTCGTCCACCGCGACCCGCGTCTTGCCGAGCGCCACCGACGCGGTCGCGTAATCGAGCACGAGCGGATGCGGGGCGTGCGGCACAGCCACGCACACGGGATTGGTGGACAGCCGCGCGTCGCTGCCGCCCCAGGGCGCCACCAGCGGCCGCGAACGCACGTTAACGAAATGCACGGAGACCAGGCCTGCCGCGGCGCATTGCTCGCCCCACTGGCCGATGCGGCCGAGGTGATGGGTGTTCGCCAGCCCGACCACGGCGCAGCCATGCGCCCGAGCGCGCTCGATCGCCACGTCCATCGCGGCCTCGCCCATCACCTGGCCAAAGCCCTTGCCACCGTCGAGGGTGACCAGCGACGCGGCATCGTTGACGATGCGCAGCTTGCGCCCCGGCACCGCGTGGCCCGCGCGGACGTTCGCGACATACTGCGGCACCAGGCCGATGCCGTGCGAATCGTGGCCGTAGAGATTCGCCTGCACCAGTCCTCGCGCAACCTGCGAAGCTTCGTCCGGTGGACTGCCCAGCGCCTCGAACACGCGCATGCCCCAGGCGATGAGGATCTGCGACGGTACGTCGATCGCCCTGGATTCGGGAGCTGTGCTCGCCTGGACAACGTTTTCGCGCATGGAGGGGCTAGGGACGTGATGCGTACCGGGACAATGTATCAAACTTGAGAAGCGGGCCGTTCGCGGCCACTCGCGAGCGAAGACCGATCGGCCCGCGTTCGACCGCGTGGACCCCGAGTGACGACGACGATCCCGACGGCGCGCGGCGTAGACTTGCGCTCATGACGGCGGCACTCGCAAAGGCAGGTCGATGACCCGCCACCTGGCACTGGCTGTCCCGCTGACCGCGTTCGCGCTTGTGCTCGCGCCGATACTGGCCGCGAGCGCAGTGACTCTCCGCGTGGCCCTTCCGCAAGCCGCAGCTTTCAATCCGGCGACGTCCCGCGCCTCCGCGCAGCAGCACGCGTCGATGGTGCGCATTCGCGGCGGAAGCTACACGATCGGCGCGCCGGCCGGCGACTCGCGATCGGCCGACGACGCCACACCCGCCCATGCGGTGACGGTCGCCGCGTTCCGGATCGACCGCACCGAAGTCACCACTGCGCAATTCGCCGAGTTCCTCAACGCGTTGCCGATCAAGCCGCTGGGTGTCGCGCGTGGCGGCAAGGCGACCGGGGCGAATTTCGCGCCGGCCGACCGATCGCTGTTTATCGAGTCGCTCGAGCCCCGCTCGACCAACGTCGTCATCGGGCTGGACGACGACGAAGCGCGCATCGGCGTGCGCGACGGCCGGTTCGTGCCCGATCCCGGATTCGACGAGCATCCGGTGGCCGAGACGACCTGGGCCGCAGCCGGCGCCTATTGCGCCTGGCGCGGCGCTCGCCTGCCCACCGAAGCGGAGTGGGAAGCGGCTGCCCGTGGCACCGCGGGACGCGTCTATCCCTGGGGCAGCGCCGAGCCGACGACCGAACTCGCCACGATCCGCCGCCGCGCAGCCGACACGCTGCCCGTCGGCAGCGCGCCGAAGGGGGCCACGCCGGAAGGACTGCTCGACATGGCAGGAAGCCTCGCTGAATGGACGAGCACCCTCTACCGCCCTTACCCCTACCGTGCCGACGACGGCCGCGAGGATCTCGCCACAGCGGGCGAGCGCGTGACGCGCGGCGGAGACTACGCCTACCAGAGCGGGCCCGAGCACCTCGTCACTTGGCACCGCCGCGGGTTCTCGCGCCAACCCACCTCGGGTCACCGGCACATCGGCTTTCGCTGCGCGGCGAACGGCTGAGCGATCGCAGCGGCCCGTCAAACACGCTCGATCGCGAGCGCGATGCCCTGCCCCACGCCGATGCACATCGTGGCCAGGCCGAAGCGCCCTCCACCGATCTCGAGCTCGTACAGTGCTGTCGTCGCGAGCCGCGCCCCGGAGGCCCCGAGCGGATGGCCGAGCGCGATCGCACCGCCGTTCGGATTGACGTTGGGCGCATCGTCGCGAAGGCCAAGCATTCGCAACACCGCGAGCGCCTGCGCCGCAAACGCCTCATTGAGTTCGATGACATCGAACTGGCCGATCTTCATGCCCAGGCGCGCCAGCAGCTTTTCGGTGGCGGGCGCGGGTCCGATTCCCATCACTCTCGGCGGAACACCGGCGGTCGCCATGGCTAGAACACGTGCGCGCGGCTTCAACCCGTACCGCTTCGCTGCCGCCTCGCTGGCAAGGATCAATGCCGCCGCACCATCGTTCACGCCGGACGCATTGCCGGGCGTGACGGTACCGTCGGGACGCACGATCGGCTTCAGCTTCGCGAGCGCGTCGAGCGAGGTCTCGCGCGGATGCTCGTCGCGATCGACCGCTACCGGATCGCCCTTTCGTTGCGGCACCAGCACCGGCGTGATTTCCTTCGCGAAGCGGCCGCCGGCGATGGCCTTCAGCGCCCGCTGCTGCGAGCGCAGTCCGAACGCATCCTGGTCGGCGCGGCTGACACGGTAATCTCCGGCGACGTTCTCCGCGGTCTCGGGCATCGAATCGATGCCGTACTTCGCCTTCATCAGCGGGTTGACAAAGCGCCAGCCGATCGTGGTGTCGTCGATTCTCGCCGCGCGCGAGAACGCTTCGGTGGCCTTAGCCATCACGAACGGCGCACGGCTCATGCTCTCCACGCCGCCCGCGATCGCAAGCTCGATCTCCCCGGACCGGATCGCGCGCGCTGCGCTGCCGACGGCGTCAAGGCCCGAGCCGCACAGCCGGTTGATCGTCACCCCCGGCACCTTGTCCGGCAGTCCCGCAAGCAGCGATGCCATATGGGCGACGTTGCGGTTGTCCTCGCCGGCCTGGTTCGCGCAGCCGTACCAGACGTCGTCGACTGCCGCCCAGTCGACGCTCGGATTGCGCGCGATCAGCGCGCGGATCGGAACCGCACCGAGGTCGTCGGTACGCACCGTCGCCAGCGAGCCGCCGTAGCGGCCGATAGGCGTGCGGACCGCGTCGCAGATGAATGCTTCAGCCACGGAACTCTCCTTTGAACTCAGTCCTTCGGACGGCGATCGACCACCCGCTTCGCCTTGCCGATCGAGCGTTCGATGCCGCCGGGGGCTGCCACTTCGACCTTCGCGGTGATGCCGATCAGCGACTTGATAAGTCTCGACAGCCGCTTCCCGGCGGCATCCCCGTCGGCGGGCTCCGCACCAGGGTTGCGCTCGACGTGCACCGTGATTTCGTCCAGATGCTGCGGGCGCGTGACCTCGAGCTGGTAGTGCAGGGCCAGCACGGGTTCCTTGACGATCAGCTCCTCGACCTGGGTCGGGAACAGATTGACGCCGCGGATGATCAGCATGTCGTCGCAGCGGCCGGTGATCTTCTCGATGCGGCGCATCGCGCGCGCGGTCGGCGGCAACAGGCGGGTCAGGTCCCGCGTGCGATAGCGGACGATCGGCATCGCCTCCTTGGTGAGCGAAGTGAACACCAGTTCGCCCTGCTCGCCTTCCGGCAGCACGTCCCCGGTGTCCGGATCCACGATCTCGGGATAGAAATGGTCTTCCCAGACGGTCAACCCGTCCTTGGTCTCGATGCATTCCTGGCCGACGCCGGGGCCGATCACTTCGGAAAGGCCATAGATGTCGATCGCATCGATGCCGCAACGCGCTTCGATCGCTTTCCGCATCGCGGGCGTCCACGGCTCGGCGCCGAAAATGCCGACCGACAGCGAACTCGCGGCCGGGTCGAGGCCCTGCTTTTCCATTTCCTCGGCGATCGCCAGCATGTACGACGGCGTCACCATGATGATGTCGGGCCGGAAGTCCGTGATCAGCTGCACCTGACGCTCGGTCATGCCGCCGGACATCGGTATCACCGTGCAACCCAGCCGCTCGGCGCCGTAGTGGGCGCCGAGCCCCCCGGTGAACAGTCCGTAGCCGTACGCGACGTGGACGATGTCGCCGGCACGCCCGCCGGCCGCGCGAATCGAGCGTGCCATCACGCTCGCCCAGGTGTCGATGTCCTTCGCCGTGTAGCCGACGACCGTCGGCTTGCCGGTGGTACCCGACGAGGCGTGGATGCGGACGACCTTTTCGCGCGGGACCGCGAACATGCCGAACGGATAGCTGTCGCGAAGGTCGCCCTTGGTCAGGAACGGAAACCGGGCGAGGTCCGCAAGCGACTTCAAATCGGACGGCTTCACGCCGGCCGCATCGAACGCGCTCCGGTAATGCGGCACCTTGTCGTACGCATGCGCGAGCGACCAGCGCAGCCGTTCGAGCTGCAGCGCTTTGAGCTGCGCCTGGCTCGCCCGCTCGATCGGCTCGAGATCACCGACGGAAGGAGATTTGACGGGCATGGATTCTCGGTTGCGGACGTCGCCAAATGCTAACGACGCTGGCTCCCCGCCTTCGCGGGGACGACGCCGGTGGAGTCCGGCGTCGGCTGGGTCCCCGCTTGCGCGGGCATGACGCCGGGTTCCCCGGTGTCAGTGATGTGACCCTTAATCCGGTAGCTCTTGCCGCGGAACAGGGCGATCCTGTCACCGCGCTGGTTGGTCACCTCGATGTCATAGACGCCGGTTCGCCCGCTCGCGCTGCGTTCATGCGCCAACGCCGTCAGCACGTCGCCTTCGCGGGCCGGCGCGAGGAACTCGATGCCGGCACCGGAGGCCACCGTGACCAGATTGTAGCTGTTGCACGCGTACGCAAAAGCACTGTCCGCGAGTGTGAAAACGAACCCGCCGTGGCAGATGTCGTGGCCATTCAGCATGTCGGCGCGCACGCTCATCGACAGCTTCGCGGTGCCGGGGCCGACCGCATCGATGCGCATGCCGAGGGCCATGCTCGCGCGATCGTTGGACCACATGCGCTGCGCCGCGCGCTCGGCGAGCGACTGCGCCTCGGCCGGCGTTGTATGCGGATGGTGCTCGCCCATCGATGGCTCCGTTCCGGTCAGCTTCCGAGCCGGCCGCCGGCCACGCAGCGTCGCGCGATCAGCGGCGACAGCCGATAGCGGTTGTCGCCGTAGTGGCGAAGCAGGTTCACGAGCACTTCGCGCACCAGCGGGAGCCCGATCTGGTCGCCCCAGGCGAGCGGTCCCCTGGGATAGTTGACACCCTTCTGCATCGCCAGGTCGACGTCGGCCGGCGACGCGATACCCTGCTGGACGGCGTCCGCCGCTTCGTTCACGAGCATCGCGACGGTACGAAGGACCGGCAGACCGGCAACGTCGTCGATCGGCGAGACCGCGATGCCGGCCGCCTGCAGGAGCCCGACCGCCGCGCCGTAGGCCGCGTCGCTGCAGGTGTCTGAACGAGCCACCGCGATTCGCGTTGTCGCGTGGTAATCGTAAGCGAGGTCGAAGACGACCAGGTCGCGGGCACCGTCGCGACCGCGCTCGGTCGCGGTCCGCCCGTCGGAAAGCGCCAGCCAGGCCCCTCCCGCGGTGATCATGGCGCTGGGAAACGGCGGTCGCGGCGCCTGACGCTCGATGGGCAGGCCCAGGCTCGCCAGCCGCTCGACCAGCGCGTTGGCCGGACCCAGGTCGCCGTAGCTGACGACGCGCTCCGGGCAACTGCGCGGCGTTTCGGTGCGCGGCTGGGGCTTTTGCGCATCCTTCGCGTAATCGTAGAAACCGCGACCCGACTTGCGACCGAGATATCCCGCGGCGACCAGCTCGTGCTGGTGTACCGAAGGCCGGAACCGGGGATCGTGGAAATACGCCTGCCACACGCTGCCGGTCACCGCGGCGCTGACGTCGAGGCCGATCAGATCCATCAGCTCGAAGGGCCCCATGCGGAACCCCCCCGCTTCCCGCATCACGGCGTCGAGCGTCGCTGGGTCCGCGGCCCGCTCGGTGACCAGCCGCAGCGCTTCCGCGTAGAAGGGCCGCGCGCAGCGGTTAACGATGAAACCCGGTGTCGACATCGCGTGCACCGGCGACTTGCCCCAGGCACGTGCGGTTTCGAAGACCACTTCGGCGACTTCCGGGTCGGTCGCAAGACCGCTCACCACCTCGACTAACGGCATCAGCGGCGCAGGATTGAAAAAGTGCATGCCGACAACGCGGCCCGGGTGCTTCATGCCGGCCGCGAGCGCGGTGATCGAAAACGAAGAAGTGTTGCTGGCGAGGATCGCGTCGTGTGCAACGACAACCTCGAGTTCGCGGAACAGCTCGCGCTTGACCTCGAGGTTCTCGACAATGGCCTCCACGACCAGCCCGGCTGACACGACGTCTCCCAGCGCATGCACCGCTTCGATCCGCGACGCCGCGGCCTTTGCATGCTCCTCAGACAGCTTGCCCCTGGAGGCCAGCTTCGCGAGTGTGCCGGCGATGCTGTGCTTGGCCTCGTCGGCCGCGTTGATCCGCGAATCGAACAGCTGGACCCGGTGCCCGGCGAGCGCCGCGACCTGCGCGATGCCCGCGCCCATCGTTCCGCAGCCGAAGACCGCGACCGTAACCGATGAGGGCAGCGCTGGCATCGCCATCCTTCAGCGTCCCGAGAGACGCGGCACGCGCTTCGCAACAAGCGCGGCCACAAAAGGATGTGTCATCCCGAGGGACGAGGGATCTGCTGTTCGCAGTCGAAAAGAATGTGTCATCCCGAGGGACGAGGGATCTGCTGTTCGCAGTCGAAAAGGATGTGTCATCCTGAGGGACGAGGGATCTGCTGTTCGCAGTCGGTGTGCCTCATTGAAAAGCAGATCCCTCGACAAGCTCGGGATGACACAGGTTGGAGTGCCGGCTCGGGATGACACTGAACAGAGTAACTGCATGAGCATTTCAACCGCCTGTCAGCGGCCAGAGAAACGCGGCACGCGCTTCTCGATGAACGCGGCGACACCTTCGCGGTAGTCGTCGCTGTAACCCAGCGCGCGCTGCCGGTCGCGTTCGAGCGCAAGCTGCGACTCGATGGCATTGCGCTCGGATGCATACAGCGCCTCTTTGATTGCCGC
>JBKKAZ010000204.1:0-5215 GCA_046714435.1 Casimicrobiaceae bacterium | reverse complement strand
TCTCGTTTTAACTCAAGGGGGCCAACTAGGGACGGCCCTACATAGTATCTATCCTCGTCGCGAGCTCGAGCCGGGCCTCGCTCTCGCGCAACGCCTGCTCGGTGCGCACGCGCTCGCCGATCGCCGCGCCGGTCAGTTCGGTCGCGGCATCGGTCACCGACTGGATTACCTTGACGAGGTCGGCGTCATCGGCCGACGCCGGGTGCGGCTCGCGCGGAGCTTCGACGTCGAGATCGACGTCCGGGGCGTCGACGCTCGCGACGGTTCGAAACCATCCGGATTGGCACCTTGCACCACGTTCTCCATCGGGTCAGGGGCGACGAGGCGTGCGGCGACGCCTCATCGAGTCGCAAGCGCATTGCCTAATCGACGATATGTCCAGCAGGATTTCCGACAGGTATCGGGGGGAGCGCCTACCTGCGCGTAGGAATTCTCTTACGCTAGGGCGGGTCGACGCGGGCGCCGTGGCCGCCGCGTTCCGGCAGTACGGCGTCACAACGCATGGTCCACGGACATACGCGCGAGTGGGCCGCGAGCGCGGCCGCGTTGCGGCACTGGCGGTCCATGCTCAGCGCGAGGTGTCTCGGCCGCCCGTGGCGAGATGGCGCGCCTGGTGCGCCGACAGCGTGCCGCCACACCGTCGGCGAGGCCAAAGCGGTCACCGCGGCGCGTAGGGGTGCCATGGCTTCCGCCACGACAGCCCGGCGAGATCACCCACCGGCCCGGTGACCTTGTCGAAGCGCATGGTCATGCGGTCGGCGCGGCGATAGACGGGCCACGGCGGCAGGCCATCGTGGTTGGGATTGCCGCTGCGAGCGAACGCGATCCAGCTTGCGTGCATCGCACTGGCCAAGCCGGCCGTCTCGATCGGATCGGCGCCTTTAAGCATCGGCGCACCTGCCCAAACGGGGAGGTTGTTGAACACGAACGGAATCTCGAGGCAGTGGCAGGATGCGAAACCGGCCCGCGACTGCCAGTCGAACTGAAACAGATAGGCGGGCCGGCCGCAGTCGTCGCGCGATGTTGCGAATTGCAAGGTGCCAGTTCGATACACGCGATCGGACATCAGATCGCCGAGCATTTCGGCGCACGTGCCCGACGGGCGCAGCCTTCGGTATTCGTCGTAGTGGGCGCGGTGCTCGGACCCGAACACCTGCTCGAACACGCCCACGATCGCCACGTCATCGGCGCTCCGGACGTCATTGTCGACGGCGAAAAACGCGGCCATCTCCTCCCGTGTGGTTCCGATCATTACGTCGAGATCCATGCCGCTGCCGCCTCGCAGCGCTGTCGCGATGTCGCCGGGAATGACCGTCCCGTCGACGACGAGTCCGAACGGCGCCGCCGAGTCGGCGAACTTCTTTTCCAACCTGCCCAATGCTTGTTGCGCATCAAGCAGCTGGGCAACCGGCACCTTCTTCAATCGACCAAGTTCCGATGTCTTCAGCCCCAGCAGGTCGAGAAATTTTTCGCCGATGCCCTGCGCGTCCGCGGACGTCCGCGACAGCCTCCCGAAGGGCGTGCTCTGCAGGATCGCGCGGTGGAACAATCCGCGCGCCGATGGCATGGTCATCAGTGCGGCGATCGAACTCGCGCCCGCCGACTGGCCAACGACGGTAACGTTCCCGGGGTCGCCCCCGAAATTGCGAATGTTGTCGCGTACCCAGCGCAGCGCCGCGAGCTGGTCCTGCAGTCCTAGATTCCCGGCGCTCAGGCCGGACAAATAAAGAAAGCCAAGCGCCCCGAGCCGGTAATTAACCGACACCACCACGACGTCCCCGTTGGCGGCAAAGCGCTCACCCGAGTACCAGGGCAACGAGCCGGCGCCGCTCGAAAACGCGCCACCGTGGAACCACACCAGCACCGGTCGCGCCCCGGCGTCCGCGCTTCGCGTCCAGACATTGAGCGTGAGGCAGTCTTCGCTCTGCGCGCGCTCGAAATCGCCCATCACGTGGGCGAGGCGCGATCGTGCCTGGGGCGCGATCGGGCCGTCGTGGATGGCGTTCCGCACGCCTTGCCAGTGCATGAGCGGCTGCGGCGTCGCGAAGCGAAGCTCGCCGACCGGCGGGGCTGCGTAGGGCACGCCGCGGAATGCCGCGACGCCGTTTTCGCGCGCGCCTTGCAGGTCGCCTGCAGAAGTGTGCACGATCAGGCTCTCGTTGTCGGTCATCCCGGTAAGCCACGAATCGTGCTTTTGAGGTCGAGCCGCATCGACATGCCAGCGCGCGTCGTGCGGCCTCGTTGACGGGAGGTTGCAAAGGTATCATGCTCGCGTTGACAGGGATATTATAGTTACGCTCATGAAGCTAATCCGCGCGCTCACCGTCCTGCTTCTGTGTTTCGCCGCAACCGCCGCGGCCCAGACCTGGCCCACGAAGCCGGTACGCATTGTCGTTGCCTACCCGCCGGGCGGCGGAATCGACGTCATCGGCCGCCAGCTTGCTGAAAAACTCGGCGCCGCGTGGGGCCAACCCGTTGTCGTGGAGAACCGCCCCGGCGCGAACACGATTGTCGCCACCGACGCGGTCGCCAAAAGCGCGCCCGATGGGTACACGATACTGCTCACCACCGACGCTACCTTTTCGATCAATCCGCACCTGTATTCGTCGCTGCCGTTCGATACCCAGCGCGATTTCGTTCCGGTGACGATGCTCGTGCTGCTGCAGCAGCTGCTCATCGCGCATCCTCTTTTTCCCGCAAATTCTCTGAATGAACTCATCCAGCTGGCGAAGGCCAAGCCGGGCAGCATCAACTACGCATCCTACGGAAGCGGCAGCCAGCCGCACCTGAGCGGCGAGATGCTCAAGAACAAGGCGGGCATCGATATCGTTCACGTGCCCTACAAGGGCATCTCGCTCGCCGTGCCCGCAGTGATGGCCGGCGAAGTGCAGCTTACGTTCGCAGGGATCGCGAGTTCCATGGCGCCGCTGAAGGCGGAGCGCGTCAAGGCGATCGCCATCGGTGGAGTGCAGCGCTCGCCGCTTTTGCCCCAGGTGCCGACGTTCATGGAGCTCGGCTTTCCCGAGGTCGAGACGCACGCCTGGTTCGGCCTTTTCCTTCCGGCCGGCTCCCCGAAGGAAGTGGTTGCGCGCATCTACCAGGACACGAAGAAAATCCTGGACGATCCGGATTTCCGGCAGAAACAGCTCATCGACCGTGGTTATGAAGTGGTCGGCAGCTCTCCTGACGATTTCGCTGCCTACATTCGCAAAGACAGCGCTAACCGCGCTCGGGCAGTGAAGGTTTCCGGGGCCAAGGCCGAATAGGATCGGCGTTTGCGGACTTCGCAGACCTAAACCCGCGATGAGTCGCGCCCAACCGCGGGCGATACCCCTGTCGGTCGACTGTTCTCGCGGCAGCTTCGATGCGAGCGTATCGCGCATTTTCCGTTTCAGGATCTTGCCTATGATGAAGTCCTTCTTGCGAGACCGGGCGACAGTGTGCTGCGCGCGGGCAATGGCGGACGTCGCAGCTTTGCGAATGCGCCGCGCGGCCGGCTTTCAGCTTCGTCCATCGAAAATCAGAGGAGAGAGGACCATGAAGATGCTTCCCGCTGTAATCGCGATGATGGCTGCAGCGCTGTGCGCCGCGCCCGCCGCCTTGGCGCAGGAAACGACGTTGCGCGTGGTGAGTGCGTTCCCCGAGAACAGCCATTACGTGAAGCGTGTCGACACCAGCCACGCGAGACCCACCGTGGGGTGCTCGACCGTCGATCACACCACGATCGGCGCTACCCTCGACCGCCCCCCGACATCCGATCCACTGCGACCCAAGCATCCTGGCCCTCAACACCCTTCGTACGGGCGTTGAATTTCCTTCTATGAGGGCGCTTGTCAACCCCCCTTGCGATCTCGAGCTTCCTTGTCGTCGGCGTCTCGTTAGTCACCCTCTCCTTTCGTCAGTGTATGCATCGGGATGCTCGAGGTTGGGGTTGTTGAGAGGCCGGGCCAGCAGAGCCCGGTCCACCTTCTATCCGTGCCGGCTCGAAGCCAGTCACCACATACAACATACGCGCAAAGCGCTGGGTCAACCCCCATTACCAACGCGCCCCATCTATCACAACGGTCACCTTGGGTAACCCTGGAAATCCGCGGGCGCGCTGACCTTCAAATCATCACCATGCATCCTTCACTCAACATTCGTCGCCATACCTTTGCCTCCGTCACGGCGTCACTGGCGCGCGTCTAATCGGCGATGGGTTTGAGCGTCGCTCCGGCCGGAATCACCCCATGTTCCCAATAACGCCACAGCGCAATCGCCAGGCGCCTGGCCAGCGCCACGATGCCGATGCGCCGCATGCGCTTGCCACCGTGAGCGAAGCGCTGGTTAAACCACTGGCTCAACTCGCTCTCCGGTGGATAGCGCAGCCAACTCCACCCGAGCTCCACCATGATCCAGCGCGCCCGCTGGTTGCCGGCCTTGGCAATGCCTTGCTCGGTCTGGCGGTCGCCGCTGCCATACGGCGTAGGAGCGAGCCCGATGCATCCCGCCACCTGGCGCCGATTATGAAAGCGGCGCCAGCCAAACAGCTCCTTGACCCATATCCACGCCCCGCCGAGCCCCACGCCGCGCACTCGCGACAGTTGCGCCACCTGCGGCTGCAGGCCGGTGGCCACCTCGGTGCCTTGTTGCGCTTCGAGCGTCTGGATCTGCGCCTTGACCAACCCCAGCCGCGTCATCTCGCGTTCGATCCCCGCCCGCAACGCCGCCGGCAGCTCCGGCCCGTGGTCCGCCCACCACTTGCCCCAGTCACGCCCGCCAACGTGCTTGACTCGCAGGTTGTGCAATACCAACAGCGCACCGATCCGATTGCTATGCGCCGTGCGCTCGTGTCTGAGTTGCTCCAGCTCCCGATGCGCGCGCCGCGCGTCTTCTTCCTCCGGCGTGGGCACCCGTACCACCGACCAGACTCGTCGCTCGCCCCCGAGGTAGCGCAAGAGCATCGTCAGCAGCTTGCCACCGTCGAGTCGATCGGTCTTGGCCCGCCGTGCCCGGCGATTGACCTCGATGCTGGCCGAGTCCACCACCAGGTTGTCGATGCCTTGCTCGAGAAGCCAGCGATGCAGCCAGAAGCCGTCGCGGCCCGCCTCGTAGCAACTGCGCACCACGACGTCGCCCCCCAGAGCGCAGCGCGCCTTGACCTTGGCGATGGCGTCCAGCACCGCCCGCTTATCGCCCGCGTCCACCGTGTAGCGGCTTGGTCCCCGCGCACCGT
>JBKKAZ010000203.1:0-4067 GCA_046714435.1 Casimicrobiaceae bacterium | reverse complement strand
GCCTTTAGCGACTGCGCCATTGGCGCCGCCGGTCGCTCGTCCGCCGTCAAACCGTTTCGGCCACCGTTCGCATCGTGGTTCACCATCGTGCCCTCGTCAGCTCTTGTCGTGGTCGTAGTCGTGGTCGTGGTGCTGGTGATGATGGCCGCCCTGGTGCGAATGCCCGTGAACAGGGCCATGCGCGTGGCCGTGGCTATGGCGGACGACGGTGCCGTCATCGAGCACGTGCTCGTGCTGCATCGCGGCCGCCCGCGGGTCCGCCTGGAATACCAGCGACTTGATCGTGACCGGTACCGTATTCGACGGGTACCGGATCCGGCCGAGGTCCACGTAGTCGAAGTCCCACAGCGTGATGCCGTCGATTGCGAACACCTCCGAGGCGAGTGCGAACTCCTCCTTCAGCAGCGCCCCGAGCGTTTGCGCCACGTCACCGTCGAGGATCAGGTAGATCGGCCCTCCTTGCTCGATGGTGCGCGGGAGCGCGCGAACGATGCCGTTCGCGAACGCGGCCAGCCGTTGGTAGGTCGGCAGTCCCCGCCAGCGGAATGCGATCGCCACCTCGGAGGCGCCCTCGACCAGGTCGAAACGCGTGAAGTGCTCGCCGATGCGCCCCGCGATCGCCGACGGGTCGAGGCTACCGGACAAGTCGACGTCAGGTTGCAGTACCTGCAGGTTGCGCCGCGGCAGGAGCCGGCCCGGACTGCTGATGTAAGTCGTGTTACCGGACAGTTGCACGCTGTACTCGGATGCACCGAGTGCCGTGGCGCGGATGCATTCGCCCGCGGGAAGCAACGGCCAGCGGAAGCAACCCTGCGCGACGCGCGCCGCAACCGCCTTCCCGAGCGCGAGCCCCCAATCGCCGAACTCCCGCGACTCGCGACCATAGACGTACTCGGCGACCCCGCCGGAGAACATCATCGCCTGGATCGCTTCGGTGGCGATCGGGTCGGTGAGATGCAGTCCGTCGACGAACGCCGAGCGTGGCGCCGCACCGACCGCCTCGACGATGATGTCCGCCATCAGCGCCGCAACGCGCTCGACGTCGGCCGCCGACGCGATGTCGGAGAGTTTCCAGTCGAACCCCGCGGCAGCCGCGAGCCGTTGCCCGCCCGGGTCAAGCCGCGTGATTCGTCGTGCTTCGTCGACGACCAGCAGCCGGCCGCCGACGTGGATGGCCGCGGTCGCCACCACCTTGCCCGCTTCGACGATGGCGAGCTTGGTGGTGCCGCCGCCGATGTCGATGTTGAGGACGCGCTTGGAAAGATCGTGTGACGCCTTCGCCGCACCGGACCCGTACGCAGCGAGCATCGCTTCCATGTGATGCCCGGCTGTCGCGCAGACGAATTCGCCGACCTGGTCGGCAAGCACGTCGGCGATCGCCTGGGCGTTTTCGCGACGCAGCGCCTCCCCAGTCAGGATGACGACGCCGGTGTCGACCTGGTCCGGATGGATGCCCGCCGCGGCGTAGGCGTCGTCGACGAGTTTCCCGAGCGCGCGTTCGTCGATGCGCGTTTCGCTCAGGTAGGGGGTCAGCGCCACCGGCGAGTGGTAGAGCGCCTCGCGCGCGACAACGAAGTAGCGCGACGACAAGTCCTCGCCGCGGCGGCGCATCGACACGCGCGAGAACAGGATCTGGGTCCCGGCCGATCCGACGTCGATGCCGACGCTGGTCAGCGTGATGTGGTCCTGCTGCCAGATCGGATTCGCCTCGAGGTCGTCGGGTCCCTCGAAGTGATCATGATCGTGGTCAAACTCGTCGTCTCCGCCGTGCGTATGCAGCGCGTCCTCGCCGTACTGGTGATCGGCGACGCTGTGCGGCGCGGGCTTGGACTTCGGCTGGTCGGTCATGGAACGTCGATCGCCGGTCGGCTTGTGGCTGACCGGAGCATTCAGAAAAATGGGTCGAAATGCATCTGCGCCAGCGGCACCTTGTGCTGGATCAGCGTGCGCTGCACGGCCTGCGTCATCGGCGGCGGGCCCGCGAAATAAATCGCGTACGACAGCGCCAGGCCCGCGCGAAGTCCCGCGCGCAGCAGCGTGTCGTCCGGCGTGCATTCGTAGCTGGTGGTGGTGCTAGCGAGGTGGATGGTGTTCATGCGATAGGGCTCAATCGTCGTTCCCGCGAATGCGGGAATCCAGTGTCGTTCAATGGCCCCCTCCCCCGGCGCGAATCAAGACGCTGGGCCCCCGCCTTCGCGGGGGCGACGGAACGAAAGGATGCGAGCGCCGCTCACGATTGCGTCATTCCCCGAACTCCGGGACGTCTTTTGCATCGGCCCGCTACAGTCCCGACGCCATGCCGCCACGGTTCGGCGCATAGCCCAGCCGTTGCGAGATCGCGTTCGCTGCCGCGACCACGTCGGACACGTAACCCTGCAGGACCTTCTTGCTCACGCGCTGCGTCGGCCCGGCGATGCTGATCGCCGCAACCGTCTGCCCGTTGTGCGTGCGGATCGGGGCGGCCAGCGAGCGCAGCCCGATCTCGGTCTCCTCGTCGTCGAGCGCGTAACCGCGGCTGCGCACCGTCGCGAGTTCCTCGCGCAGCGCCTGCGGCGCGACGATGGTCTTCGGGGTGCAGGCCGCAAGCCCGTGTTCGATCACGCCGTCGATGAAGTCGGGACCGCGATGGGCGAGCAGGACCTTGCCTTCGCTGCTGCAGTGGCTCGGCGCCCGCGAGCCGACCGTGGAGGACATGCGGATCGCCTGGCGGCTCGCAATCGTGTTGATGTAGAGCACGCTGGCGTGATCGAGCACCGCGAGGTGCACGGTCTCGCCCGTCTTTTCCATCAGCACCTTCAAATACGGACGCGCTTCGTTCGCGACGTCCATCTTCCGCCGCACCAGCGCGCCGAGCTCGAACAACGCGAGGCCGAGCCGGTACGCACCGGTCTCTGGATTCTTCTCGAGGAAGTCGGCCTCGATCAACGTCGTGGCGAGTCGATGCACGGTGCTCTTGCCGAGGCCGAGCCGGCGCGCCAGGCTGCTGATGCCGATTTCGTACTCGTCGTCGGAGAATGCCTTCACCAGCCGGATCGAATTGGCGACCGACGAAAGCCGCGCCTTGGCGCTGCGCTCGCCGTTGCGCACGATCGCGGGCGGCTTGTCGCCCTTGGCGGGACGTTCGGCTTTGCGCTTGGCAGCCTCGCGGGCCGGGCCGGTTCGTTCCATCGGTGATTCCTTGTTCGGTTAGGGTTAGCGGGCGATGAACAACCGATCCCACTCGCGGTTCCATCGTTCGGCTTCCTCGAGCACAGTCGCCGGCTCGACGGTCAGGTAAGGGAAGTTGTTGAGCGCGCTTTTGATCCTGGTCGAGGCGGGCACCCGCCCCAGCGACTCGAACAGCGCCTGGCCTTCGGGGGAAAGTACGAAGTCGACGAACAGCAAGGCCGCATGCGGATGCGGCGCGTTGCGCGCGATGCCGATGCCCTGCGGCCGGCCGACGACGGGCTCGACCGGCGCCCAGTCGATCGGCCCGCCCTTGCGCTTCAGGCTCTCGGCATTGGCGTTGTAGACGGTGAGGCCGACCTGGATCTCGCCGGCCGAGATCAGCTCGGCGAGCAGTACATGGCCTTTGCGCACGTCGGGCTTCATCTCGGCGAGCTTGCGAAACAACGCGCTGCCGCGCTCGCCCCACTGCTTGACGATGGTCGCCATCCACTCGGCGTCGGTCGCCTCGATGCCGAGGCGCCCCTTCCACTTCGGATCGGCGAAGCCCTCGAGCGTGCGCGGCAATTCGTCGCGCTTCACCTTCGCGGTGTTGAAGGCGACCACGAAGAAGTTCATCCGGTCCGGCATCCACAGCCGGTGCGGCGGGATCGCGCCCGCCGGCAGGTCCGCGACGTGCGGCGAGTGGAATTCGGCGAGGATCTTCTCCCGCGCGATCATCTCCATCTCCGGCCCGTTGGTCTCGAGCACGTCGACCGCGTGCCGCTTGGCCTGTGCCTCGGTCACCGCCCGCTGCACGACCTTGTCCGACAACGCGCGCCAGAGCTCGACCTTGATGCCGTACTTCTTCTCGAACGCATCCGCGAGCGGCCGCGATTCCGTGGGCGCGAGCGAGGTGTAGA
>JBKKAZ010000202.1:0-1930 GCA_046714435.1 Casimicrobiaceae bacterium | reverse complement strand
GGCTTGATCGAATCGGTGCGCACGGTGCCGTCGAAGCGCTCGACTAACGCACGCACGATCGGCTCGTCGCGAAACGCGGCCTCGGCGCGCGAACGCGTCTCTTCGCGCTCGCGGCGTTCCTTGGCGGCGAGCGAGTCGGGTAGTTCGGTGCCGACCTCGAAGGCGAGCATCAGCTTGCGCCCGGTCGCCTGCTCGAGCGCGCGCTGCAGCTTGTCCGAGTACGCGCGGTCGGCGAGGTGCTTGTGCGAAGCCGGCAGGGCGAGATTGACCAGTCGGCCGTCGACCGACCGGAGCTCGCTCTGGGCCGCAAGCTGCGCGGCGATTCCCGAGAGCTTCAGGCTCGTAACAAAGCCGGGCCAAGCGGCCGCGTCCTCGGGAAGCGGGCGGATCGCGGCGGCGGGTTCGGCGGACGGATCAGCCGACGGGGCCGCCGACGCGCCAACCACGGGTGCCGCGCTCGGGACCGGCACTGCAGCCGGGGCCGAATGCGAAAAGGAGACTGTAGCTGGCGGAGGCGCTGCCGATTTCGCCGCCGGCGCCACCGCGCGTTCGCCGCCGGGCGGCGCGGGTTCGAACGCCAGCAACCGCAATAGCGTCATCGAAAACCCGGTCGCGTCATCCGGGGCGATCCCGAGATCGGCGCGGCCCTGCGCGGCGATCTGGTAGGCGAGCTGCACGAACTCCGGCGTGAAGCCTGCGGCGTACGCCACAACGCGCGCCGCGTCGTCGAAGTTGGCGCAAGCGTCGGGAACGACCTGCGCGATCGCGATGCGGTGGAATAACGACGCCAGCTCGTCGAGCGCGGACTCGGCCGACAAACCCCGCGCCGCAAGCGCATCCGCTTCCGCGAGCAGCGCCTTGCCGTCGCGCCCGGCGAGCGCGTCGGTGATCCGGTAGATGTAGTCGCGATCGACGGCGCCCAGCATCGAGCGCACCGACTGCTCGCGTACCTCCCCGCCGCCAAAGGCGATCGCCTGGTCGAGCAGCGACAGCCCGTCGCGAAGCGAACCCCGCGCGGCCCGCGCGATCAGTGCCACCGCCGCCGCATCGCGCGCGACGCCTTCGGCTTCGAGGATGGTCTCGATGCGCGCGCCGATCTCGCCCGGCGGCAGCGGCTTCAGGTTGAACTGCAGGCAGCGCGACAGCACCGTGACCGGCACCTTCTCGGGTTCGGTCGTCGCGAGCACGAACTTGACATGCTCGGGGGGTTCCTCGAGCGTTTTCAGCATCGCGTTGAACGAATGCTTGGAGAGCTGGTGCACCTCGTCGATCAGGTAGACCTTGTAGCGGCCCACCGTCGGCGCATAGCGAGCGTTGTCAAGGATCTCGCGCATCTGTTCGACCTGGGTGTTCGACGCCGCGTCCAGCTCCAGCAGGTCGACGAATCGTCCGGCATCGATGTCGATGCAGGCCGGACACGTGCCGCAGGGCACGGCGGTGACCCCGGTCGCGCAGTTCAGACTCTTGGCGAGAATGCGGGCGATCGTGGTCTTGCCGACGCCCCGCGTACCGGTCAGCAGGTACGCGTGGTGGACGCGCCCGCGTTCCAGCGCGTTTGCAAGCGCGGTCACGACGTGCGCCTGTCCCACCAGCTCGGCGAACGTCTTCGGCCGCCACTTGCGCGCGAGCGCTTGGTAAGTCATGGCGTTGCGGGGGTGAACGAACGGGAACGGGTGAATGGCGCGGTGAACGGGTGAACGAGTGAACGAGTGAATCAAGGCGCGCGATTCACGCGCCGCCAATCAATTCACTTGTTCACCTGTTCACTCGTTCACCCCAAAGAGGTGGCGAGCCGTTCCCCCGGCACTTGCAGAGCATCGCTGTGGCTGCTTCCTTCCGGACCTGACCAGGTTCACGACAGTGCAATGCGGGGCGACCCGCCGTAAGGAGGTCGCGATGAAGCCTGCGCAACGGGCATTATAGCCGCATT
>JBKKAZ010000201.1:0-9549 GCA_046714435.1 Casimicrobiaceae bacterium | reverse complement strand
GGGCTCGTGCGGCGCACCCAACGGAGCTAGACGGCTGAATCTGTGCGATCGTCTTTTTTCATCCTTCATTCTTCATCTTTCATTCTTCATTCTTCATGGCTTCAAAGCGCGACTACTACACGGTGCTGGGGCTGAACCGTGACGCATCCGACGAGGACCTGAAGAAGTCCTACCGGAAGCTCGCGATGAAGCACCATCCGGACCGCAATCTGGACGACAAGAGCGCCGAGGAGAAATTCAAGGAAGCGAAGGAAGCCTACGAGGTCCTGACCGACCCGAAAAAGCGGGCGGCCTACGACCAGTTCGGGCACGCCGGTGTCGATGCTTCGGCGGGATTCGCCGGTGCCGCGCGTGGGGCCGGACCCGAGGGCTTCGGCGGGTTTGCCGACGCCTTCGGCGACATCTTCGGCGAGATCTTCGGCCAGGGGCGCGGCGGACGCGGCAACGGCGTGTTTCGCGGTGCGGACCTGCGCTACAACCTCGAGCTCGCGCTGGAAGAGGCGGCCCGCGGCACCGAGGCCACGATCCGCATCCCGACGCTCGAGAACTGCGCGACCTGCCATGGCTCGGGCGCGAAGCCCGGTACCCAGCCCAAGCCCTGCGCCAGCTGCGGCGGTCGTGGCGAAGTGCGGGTCTCGCAGGGCTTTTTCTCGATCCAGCAAACCTGTCCGACCTGTCATGGCACCGGCAAGGTCGTCACCGATCCTTGCGCGGGCTGCAACGGCGCAGGCCGCCTGCGCAAGCACAAAACGCTGTCGGTGAAAATTCCCGCTGGCGTCGACCAGGACGATCGCATTCGCCTCGCCGGCGAGGGCGAGGCCGGCGTCAACGGCGGACCCAGCGGCGACCTCTACGTCGTCGTGCAACTGAAGCCGCATTCGGTGTTCCAGCGCGAAGGCGCGGACCTGCACTGCGAAATGCCGATCAGTTTCGCCACGGCCTCGCTGGGCGGCGAGATCGAGATCCCG
Source organism: Casimicrobiaceae bacterium (assembly GCA_046714435.1). Taxonomy (GTDB): domain Bacteria; phylum Pseudomonadota; class Gammaproteobacteria; order Burkholderiales; family Casimicrobiaceae; genus VBCG01. Next base: position 8,581 of record JBKKAZ010000201.1, on the reverse strand, counting down.
ACGCTCGACGGCCAGGCGAAGATCAAGATTCCCTCGGAAACCCAGAGCGGACAGGTGTTCCGCCTTCGCAACAAGGGCATCCGCCCGGTGCGCGGCTCGGTGACCGGCGACCTGTATTGCCACGTCGCGATCGAGACGCCGGTCAAGCTCACCGCGCGCCAGAAGGAGCTGCTGCGCGAGTTCGAGGCCATCAACCTCAAGGATCCCGCGGCCCACACCCCGCGCGCGAAGAGTTTCTTCGACCGGATCCGCGCGTTTTTCGGCCCCTGACCGATCGCCGGCCGGTCCCGCCCGCGGCCGCGCCGACATGAGGCTGGATTTCGATGTCGTCGTGATCGGCGCCGGCGCCGCCGGCATGCTTTGCGCGGCGCTCGCGGGCCAGCGTGGGAGGCGCGTGCTGTTGGTCGAGCACGCGCGCGTCGTCGGCGAGAAGATCCGCATCTCGGGCGGCGGCCGCTGCAACTTCACCAACCTCCACACAGGGCCCGCGAACTTCCTGTCGCGCGACCCGGAGTTCTGCCGGTCCGCGCTCGCCCGCTACACGCCACGCGACTTCATCGCGCTGGTCGAGAGCCACGGCATCCGCTGGCACGAGAAGAAGCTCGGCCAGCTGTTTTGCGACGATTCGGCGCAGCAGATCATTGCCATGCTCAAGGCCCAGTGCGAGCGCGCTCGCGTGCAATGGTGGCAACCGTGCCCGGTGGACGGCGTTGTGCGCGAGGGCGGGGCGTTTGCCGTGTCGACCCCGCTCGGCACGGCGCGCGCGACCTCGCTCGTGATCGCGACGGGAGGACTGTCGGTGCCGAAGATCGGCGCGACAGCGTTCGGTTACGAGGTCGCGAAGCAGTTCGGGCTCGCCGTCGTGCCTCCGCGCCCGGCACTGGTGCCGCTGGCGTTCCAGCCGGAACTGCTCGCGCGCTATGGCGACCTCGCGGGGATATCGCTCGACGCGGAAATCTCCTGCAACGGCGGCCGCTTCCGCGAGAGCCTGCTGTTCACGCACCGCGGGCTCTCGGGTCCTGCAATCCTGCAGGTGTCGTCGTACTGGGACGGGCGCACGCCGCTTTCGATCGATCTCCTGCCCGGCACCGAGGTGCGGGCGTGGCTCGAGTCGCGGCGCCAGGGCGGTGCTCGCGTCGACAACCTGCTTGCGAGCCGGCTGCCGGGCCGCTTCGCGAAGGCCTGGTGCGACGCGCACGACGCGACGCGTCCGCTGCGCGAGCTTGACGACGCCGAGGTGGCAACGCTCGCCCGAGCGCTGACCACGTGGACCGTTCTGCCGTCGGGCACGCTTGGGTGGAACAAGGCCGAGGTCACGCTGGGCGGCGTCGACACGGCCGCGCTGTCGCCGCAGACAATGATGGCGACCTCGCAGCCCGGACTGTTCGTCATCGGCGAGGTCGTCGACGTGACCGGCTGGCTCGGCGGCTACAACTTCCAGTGGGCCTGGGCGTCTGCCTACGCGGCCGCCCAGGCGGTCTAGCGAAGATGGCGGGGCGCGTTACGATAACCGCAATCCTGTCGTCCCCGCGAAGGCGGGGACCCAGTGGCGTGCAGCGAAAGTCGCTGGGTTCCCGCCTTCGCGGGAACGACGGATCAACTGTCGGAATGACGTAGGAATTCCAATGTGAATATTGTTGCCCTCCTGCTTGCCGCCGGCCGCGCCGAACGATTCGGCGGCGCCAAGCTGCTCGCACGAATACCAGCTGGTCCCGATGCCGGTTCCGAGATCGGCGTGGTCGCGCTGCGGCGCCTCCGTGCGGCCATCCCCGATGTTGTCGCCGTGGTCCGTCCCGGCGATGTCGTCCTCGCGAAACTGCTCGAATCGGAAGGCGCGCGCGTGATTGTCGCGGCGCGCGCGTCGGAGGGGATGGGGGCGAGCCTCGCCGCCGCGGTCGCTGCCGCACCCGATGCCGACGGCTACATCGTCGCGCTTGCCGACATGCCCTGGATCGAGCCGGCCACGATCGCGCGCGTGGTCGATGCGCTCGCCGGTGGCGCATCGCTCGCCGCGCCCCGCCATCGCGGCGAGCGTGGCCATCCCGTGGGCTTCTCGGCGGTGCATCGCGCGGCGCTCCTTGCCCTCCGCGGCGACGAGGGCGCGAAGGAGATCGTCGCGGCGCACCGCGATGCGCTCGTGCTGTTCGACGTCGACGATCCGGGTGTGCTCCGGGACATCGACGATCCGCACGACCTAATCTAGCTTGGCGTCCACAGATCGGACTGCGGCGCGGCCGCGGTCTGCCGGGCCTCGGTCGCGCGCCACCAGTTGCGAAGCTCGGGCTCTTCCAGCGGCCGCGCGATGAAAAAGCCCTGCGCTTCCTCGCAGCCGGCGCGTTTCAGGTAGTCGAGCTGGGCCGCCGTTTCCACGCCTTCCGCGATCACCCTGAGCCCGAGCGAGTGCGACAGCGCGATGATCGCTTGCGTGATCGCCTCGTCGTTGCGGTTCTGCTCGAGACCGCGCACGAACCGCTGGTCGATCTTGACGCCCTGGATCGGCAGCCGCGCGAGATAGGACAGCGACGAATAGCCGGTGCCGAAATCGTCGACGGTGATCGAGACGCCCATCTGCTTCAACCGCACCAGCGTCGCCACCGCGCGCTCGGGGTGGGTGATGATCACGCTTTCGGTGATCTCGAGATCGAGGTAGTGCGCCGGCAGTCCGGTGGAGCTGAGTGCGTCCTCGACCACCGACAGCCAGCTTTCGTGCTGCAGTTGCTGCACCGACAGGTTGACCGACAGCCGCAGCAGCATGTTTTGCTTGTGCCACTGCATGACCTGGCGGCAGGCGTCGCGCAGCACGCGCGCGCCCAGCGCCTGGATCATCCCCGACTCCTCGGCGATTGGAATGAACTCCGCCGGCGACACGATACCGCGCTGCGGATCGCGCCAGCGCAGCAGGGCCTCGACTCCGCAGGCGCGGCCGCTGCGAAGGTCGATCTGCGGCTGGTAGACGAGGAAGAACTCGTCGTCCATCAGGCCGCGCCGCATGTCGGTCTCGAGCTGCAGCCGCTGCTGCACCCGCGCGTTCATGTCGGCGGTATAGAAGCGATAGGCGTTGCGGCCCGCGTCCTTCGCCGCGTACATGGCGGTGTCGGCTTGCTTGATCAACGTGACCGGGTCGACCGCGTCGAGCGGATACACCGAGATGCCGATCGAGCAGGTGAGGGTCGGCGTCTGGTCGGCCAGCCGGAACGGCGCCTGGAACGAGTCTCGCACCCGCTGCAGCACCGTCATGATCTCGAAGGTGGCGTGGGCGGGGTCGAGTCCGGGCAGGATAATTACGAACTCGTCGCCGCCGAGCCGGGCCACCGTGTCGCTTTCGCGTACGGCGCCGGTCAGCCGCTGCGCGATCGACTGCAGCAGCTGGTCGCCGGCATCGTGGCCGAGCGTGTCGTTGATGCGCTTGAAATGATCGAAATCGAGGAACAGGCAGGCGACCTGCATGCCGGCGCGCTGCGCCTGTGCGAAGATCTGCCGCAGCCGCGTGTTGAGCAGGCTCCGGTTCGGCAGGCCGGTGAGGATGTCGTGCTGCGCCAGCTTGTAGGCGTGCGCCGTGGCAACCTCGAGTTCCTTGGTGCGTTGCGCGACCTTCTCCTCGAGCGTGCGCTGGTAGTTGGCGACTTCGGCTTGCGACTCGGACAGCCGCTGCGTCATGTGGTTGAAGGTATGGGTCAGCAGTCCCATCTCGTCCGCGGTCGATGCAGGCACGTAGACGTCCAGCCGGCCCGCGCCGACCGCGCGCGCGGCGCGCATCAGTCGCCGCATCGGCGCTACCAGCCGGCGCGTGACCAGCAGCGACGCGATCACCGCGACCACGATCAGCAGCAGCACGACGGTCAGCATACCCAGCGCCTGCGCCACCATTTCGTCGCGGTGTCGCTCGTACGACACGCCGAGGCGAAGGTATCCGATCGGCGAGGCCTCCACCGCCGGCACGGTTGGCGCGCTTTCCGACGCCGTATCGGCGATTGCGCGCGCGGTTCCAGTCGGCGCGCTGCCCACGGGCGCTACCAATTCCAGGTAACGGCGTCCGCCGATCATCGGCTCGACTTCGAGCATCTGGCCGGACCTGGGCGCGACCATGCCAGCCGGCAGCGCAGGAATCGCCTCCGTGCCCAATGCCTTCGCAAAGCGGCGCTCGGCCAATGGCGCCAGTTTGCGGTCGACGATGATCGCGTAGGCGACGTCGGGGTCGTTCGCGAGTCCGTCCAGCACTTGCTCGATCGACGCGCGGTCCGTGGTGTAAACGCCGAACTCCGCAAGCTCGGTAAGCACCGAGGCGATCGCGCGTCCACGCTGTCGAAGCTCGCGTCCTTCGTTGCCCCACTGCTGCCAGAAGTAGTAGCCGGAAATGGCGAGGCCGGTCAGTGCGATCAGGCCCACGGTCAACGCGTTGAGCTTGGTGAGCAGTCCACTTCGCACCGGCGGCAGGTCGATCGGCGTCATCGACTCCGACTGCAATGGCAACAGGTGCTTGCGCAGCCGCCGCATGCGCTTGCGTGGACCCGGGCCCGAGTCGGAATCGATCGGCGAGGTTCCGGGCTGGGCCTGGGTCCGGTCATTCATGGCGCTGATCCACGCTGCGCAACAAGTCGGCGTTCCAGTCCAGCCCGAACTGCTTCGCGCTCCGCAGATTGACCGACACTCTCGGCCTGGGCGGCGTGGGGTCCGGAGCGTCGGCCATGTGCGCCGGCTTCGATTCGCGCGCCGCCAATCGTGCGCAACTCTCGCCGACCTGCGCGTAGTCCCAGTCGAGCGCGTACAGCGCGCCCATCCGGACCCAGGCGTCGTTTGCGCCCACCAGCGGAATGCGCTTTCGGAACGAGAACATCAGCAGCCCGCGTCGCGCCTCGTGCGCGTAGACCGTCGGATCCGGTATCACCATCAGCACGTCGACACGGCTGGCGATGGTCTCCAGCGCAGCGGGGATGGCTGCGGGGTTCGCGACCGGTTGCAGCAAGGTCTTGTAGCCGGCGCCCGCGAGCGCCGCGCTCAATGCCTCGGCGCGGCGCGTGCTGAACGAGGGATCGAACAGCAACCCGACGGTCCGGGTGGCGGGCGCGAGCCTGCGCAGCCACGCGGCTTGGCTGTCCAGCGGGGCTTCGGAAGGAATCGCGGGAAGGCCTGCGCGCATCGCATTGGCGCCAGCGAGGCAATGCACCACCGGTGACGACGAAGGAAGACCGGCGATCATGTCGCTCGCGCGCGGGCCCAGCGCGACGATCACGTCGGCCTCGCCGCCGCGGGTGAGGAGGGACTCGAGCACCGGGTCGCGTGTAGTGGTCAACATGACGACGTCGACTTGCATGCCCGCGTGTTCACGCAGCGCGCCGAGCGTCCTGGTCAGTCGCGGCGTGTCGTTGGCCTGGAGAATGAGCATGCGCGCCGCGTGTGAGGGCGGCGGCTGGGCGATGGCGACCGCAGCGATCACCAGCAGCGTGACCAGCGGTGAGCGGGACAGTCCGTGCGCGACCGGCCCGGCGCGCCATCGCTTCGGTCGCACGAGGAGGGTGGCGCGCAAGGGCGACGGCACGACGACGTCGGGGTTGGGCTCCACGTCAGGCTTGAGGGAGGCACCGCGCGAACGCACGCGCGTTGGTTATTGCGATCCAAGGATACACCGAGGCGTCGCCGCACCGGTTGCCGCCGATCCGCTCCCGAACGGTCAGGCGGTCACCACCGGAATGGTGCCGATCTTCGATCGCCATTCAGCGGGCCCCGACTTATGAACGGCGTTGCCCGATGAATCCACCGCCACGGTCACCGGCATGTCCTGCACTTCGAACTCGTGGATCGCTTCCATGCCGAGGTCGGCGAACGCGACCACGCGCGAGCGCTTGATCGCCTTGCTCACCAGGTAGGCGGCACCGCCGACCGCGATGCAATAGACCGCGCCGTGCGAGCGGATGGATTCGATCGCCGCGGTACCGCGTTCGGATTTGCCGATCATGCCGATCAGTCCCGTCTTCGCGAGCATCGTTTCGGTGAACCTGTCCATGCGCGACGACGTCGTCGGACCCGCCGGACCGACCGCCTCGTCCCGAACTGCTTTCACCGGGCCGACGTAATAGATGAAGCGGTTGCGGAAATCCACCGGCAGCGCTTCGCCGCGCGCGATCATTTCCGTCAATCGTTTGTGGGCGGCATCGCGCCCGGTGAAAAGCCTGCCTGACAGTAGCAGTCGTTCGCCCGCCTTCCATCCGGCGACTGCTTGACGGTCGAGTGTGTCGAGGTTCACGCGCCGGCTGGCGCTGAAGTCCATCGTCAGCTTCGGCCAGTCGTCGATCGACGGCGCAACCAGATGCGCGGGCCCGCTGCCGTCAAGCGTGAAGTGCGCGTGGCGCGTTGCCGCACAGTTGGGCAGCAGCGCGACCGGCTTGCCGACCGCATGCGTCGGCCAGTCGTTCACCTTCACGTCCAGCACCGTCGACAGTCCGCCGAGTCCCTGCGCGCCGATACCAAGCGCGTTGACCTTGGCGAAGAGTTCGAGGCGCAGCTCCTCGCAGCGATTGTTCGGGCCGCGCGCCGCCAGCGCCTGAATGTCGATCGGATCCATCATGCCCCACTTCGCCAGCAACATCGCCTTTTCCGGCGTGCCGCCGATGCCGAGCGAGAGGATGCCCGGCGGGCACCAGTCGGCGCCCATCGTCGGCACCACGTCAAGCACCCAGTCGACGACGCTGTCGCTGGGCAGCAGCATCGCGAACTTGGACTTGTTTTCCGAGCCCCCGCCCTTCGCGGCGACGATGACCTCGACGTTATCGCCGGGCACCAGCTCGACGTGAACCACCGCCGGCGTGTTGTCACCGGTGTTGACGCGCGTGCCGTCGGGATCGGAGACCACCGACGCGCGCAGCGGATTGTCGCGGTCGGTGTAGGCGCGCCTCACGCCTTCGTCGATCATCTGTTGCAGCGAGCGCTTCGCGTCCCAGCGCACGTTCATGCCCACGCGCAGGAACGCGATCGCGATGCCGGTGTCCTGGCAGACCGGCCTGAAGCCTTCGGCGGCCATGCGCGAGTTGACCAGGATCTGCGCTATCGCGTCCTTCGCGGCCGGTGAAGCTTCGCGCTGGTATGCCGCGTACAGCGAGCGGATGTGGTCGGCAGGGTGATAGACGCTGATGAACTGGAAAGCGTCGGCGACGCTTGCGATCAGGTCATCTTCGCGGATCGTGGCCATGGGCAGTCCGTCGACCGGGCGCGTCAGTGAGCACCACCACCGACCCTGGCCCGGCCCGGCATGATGCGGTCGGTGGCGGCGATGGCCATCGCCGACAGCAGGAAAGTGAAGTGGATCAGCGTCTGCCAGAGCAGTGTCTTTTCGTCGTAGGCGTGCGCGTTGATGAACGACTTCAGCAGGTGGATCGACGAGATGCCGATGATCGCCGTCGCGAGCTTGACCTTCAGCACGCTGGCGTTGACGTGCGAGAGCCATTCGGGCTGATCCGGATGGCTCTCGAGCCGCATCCGCGACACGAACGTCTCGTAGCCGCCGACGATGACCATGATCAGGAGGTTGCTGATCATCACCACGTCGATCAGGCCGAGCACGACCAGCATGATCACGTTTTCCGCCGGCGTCCCGGGTGCCGCGGCGACCTGCCCCGGCGGCGTGACCGCGGTCAGGATATGGGCCAGCGCCGGCTTGTCGCCCAGCGTGGCGAGTACCAGGTAATAGAGTTCGACCCAGAAGTACCAGACGTACACACACTGGGCGACGATCAATCCAAGGTAGAGCGGCAGCTGCAGCCAGCGGCTCATGAAGATGAGGCGCGGCAGCGGCCTCATCCTGGTCGAGGCAGCGGCGAGGGGATTCTGCGGCGGGGCCATGGCGGGTGGGCGAAGTTCGACAATAGAAAGCGGCAAAGTCTAGCATCCGGCTGCTGCCGGCACGGAAACCGGTCGACTCCGCGTTGCACGTCACGAGCGATTCGGTAGACTGGCCTGCCCAGCAAGCCGACGCGGCGCCGTTCGGCGCGGCCCGCGGCACCCTTCCCGGAGGCCCGACGCATGTCCAACATCGAATCCGTCCTGACCGAGAACCGCAGCTTTCCGCCGTCGGCCGCGTGGACCGCCCAAGCCAACGTCAAGCCCGCGGACTTCGAGGCGATGAACGCGAAGGCTAACCGAGACTTCGAGGGATTCTGGGGCGATCTTGCGCGCGAGACGCTGCTGTGGAACAAGCCGTTTGGCCGCGTCCTCGACGAATCGAACGCGCCTTTCTACCGCTGGTTCGACGACGGCAAGCTCAACGCCTCCTACAACTGCCTCGAGCGCAACCTCGACAACGGCAATGCCGACAAGACCGCGATCATCTTCGAGGCCGACGACGGCGCGGTGACCCGGGTCAGCTATCGCGAGCTCTACGCGAGGGTGTGCCGCCTCGCCAACGGACTGAAGTCACGCGGCATCGGCAAGGGCGACCGGGTCATCATCTACATTCCGATGTCGATCGAAGGCGTGGTCGCGATGCAGGCCTGCGCGCGCATCGGCGCCACCCATTCGGTGGTGTTCGGCGGGTTTTCGGCGAAGTCGCTGCAGGATCGGATCGTCGACGCCGGCGCGGTGGCGATCATCA
>JBKKAZ010000200.1:0-5330 GCA_046714435.1 Casimicrobiaceae bacterium | reverse complement strand
TCGTCAACCTGGTGAAGGACCTGGCGCGCGCGTTGTCGGTGGTCAGCATCCGCGTCGTCGAGACGATCCCCGGCAAGTCGTGCATGGCGCTCGAGCTGCCGAACCCCAAGCGGCAGATCGTGCGTCTGGTCGAGATCCTGTCGTCGACGACGTACAACGATGCGCCGGGGCGACTGACGCTCGCGCTCGGGAAGGACATCGCCGGGCGCCCGGTGGTGATGGACCTCGCGAAGATGCCTCACCTCCTCGTCGCTGGGACAACAGGCTCGGGCAAATCAGTTGCCGTCAACGCGATGATCCTGTCGCTGCTCTACAAGTCGGAGCCGCGCGAGGTGCGCGTGATCCTGATCGACCCGAAGATGCTCGAGCTGTCGGTGTACGAGGGCATCCCGCACCTGCTGGCACCGGTCGTCACCGACATGAAGCTCGCGCCGAACGCGCTGCACTGGTGCGTCGGCGAGATGGAGCGTCGCTACAAGCTGATGAGCCAGCTCGGCGTGCGCAACCTCGCCGGCTACAACCAGAAGGTCGCCGACGCGAAGAAGGCAGGGAAGCCGCTCACCAACCCGTCGACGCTGACCCCCGACGCGCCGGAGGCGCTCGAGGACATGCCGACGATCGTCGTCGTCGTCGACGAGCTCGCCGACCTGATGATGGTCACCGGCAAGAAGATCGAGGAGCTGATTGCGCGCATTGCGCAAAAGGCGCGCGCCGCGGGCATCCACCTGGTGCTCGCGACCCAGCGACCGTCGGTCGACGTGATCACCGGGCTGATCAAGGCGAACATTCCTTCGCGCATCGCGTTCCAGGTCGCGAGCAAGGTGGATTCGCGGACCATCCTCGATCAGATGGGCGCCGAGGCACTGCTGGGGCAGGGCGACATGCTCTACCTGCCGCCCGGCAGCGGCTACCCGATGCGCGTGCACGGCGCATTCGTTTCCGACGCGGAGGTGCACCGTGTGGTCGAGCATCTGAAAGCCCTGGGTGAGCCGCAGTACATCGACGGGATCCTCGACGCCGGGGCTGCCGAAGACGGCGACGAGCGCGTCGCGCTCGACGGCGGCAACGCCGAGTCCGATCCAATGTACGACCAGGCGGTCGCGGTGGTCCTCAAGACGCGCCGGCCGTCGATCTCGCTGGTGCAGCGACATCTCAGAATCGGCTACAACCGCGCGGCGCGCCTGATCGAGCAGATGGAGCGCGCAGGACTGGTGTCGCCGATGCAGACCAACGGCAACCGCGAAGTCCTGGTGCCCGCCGGCAGGGCCGAGACCTGATGCGATGGGCAGGCTGGCTTTCGGCTTGGGTGGTCGGGGCGGCACTGGCGGGGCCGGTGCTGGTCTATCGCGAGGGGTCGGAATTCTGTCCGCGGGATCGCGTGCCGTCGGCGCCGGTTATGACCGAGGCGCAGGCGATGCAGCGCGCACAGTCGCTGCTGCCGAAGGATTTCTGCGGACCGTCGCGATTCGTCGACGGCTGCGACGTGCTCCCCGAGTTCGACTTTGGTACCTGGCGCATCTACGTGCATCAGTTTCAGCTGCGCAACGGCCGGCACGACTGGCGCGCGCTCACGCACAGTTATGTGATCCTGGACACCGTCGGCAATTGTGTCGCGAACATCCCAGGTACCAGCGACATCGTCCACGAATGAATGCCGGATGCTCCGCTTGGGCCCGATGCGCGATCGCGCGGGGCATCCTGTGACCCGAGGTCTGCGGCTCACCGCGGCGCTGGCTGTGCTGGCGTTTCCGCTCGCCGTTGCGGGAGCCACGATCGACCGGCTGCGGGAGTACCTTCGCGACACCCAGACGGCGCGCGCTTCGTTTACGCAAACCGTAACCGACCGCTCGGGCCGCATCGTGCAGCGGTCGAATGGCGAATTCCTGCTCGCGCGGCCAGGAAAGTTCCGGTGGAGCGTTGAGAAGCCCTATCGCCAGCTCGTTGTCGGCGACGGCGAGCGGGTGTGGATCTACGACGAGGACCTGAACCAGGTCGTGGTGCGCAGGTCCGGCGAAGCGCTCGGAAGCACGCCGGCGGCGCTGCTTGCCGGCCGCGAGGGTGCCGAGCAGCAGTTTCGCTGGCGCGAGCTGCCCGCGGCCGACGGTCTCGACTGGCTGGGCGCGACGCCGCTCGCCGCGGAGGCGACGTTCTCGGAGATCCGGTTGGGGTTCGAGGGGAGCCGCCTCGCGGCGCTGGAACTGGTCGACGCGTTCGGGCAGAAGACCGTGGTGCGCTTTGGTGAAATGCAGCGCAATCCCGCGCTCGCTGCCGATACGTTCCATTTCGCGCCGCCGAAGGGCGCCGACGTTATCGGAGACAAACCCTGAATTCAGGGCCTGTCCCTCTACGGTAGCGGTAGGCCTTTCGCAGCCAGCACGCGCCGAAGGCGATCGGGATAGTCGGTGATGAGGCCGTCCACTCCCGCCTCGATCAGCGCCTCCATGTCGGTAGGCTCGTTGACCGTCCAGGGCACGACAGCCAGTCCGAGTGCGTGGGCCTCGGCGATCCGCTCGCGGCTCACAATGCGCCAGTTGGGCGACCAGGTTTCGCAACCTGCGGCTTTGACGAGCTTGGGGACGCTGCTGTGCTCGCGCATTGAGAGTCCGGCGTGCCAGGGCGAGCGACCCGAGGCGTCAGGCTTCACAGTGTCGCCGCTGCCACCCTCCTGGGTCAGGCACACGGTACGCAATTCCGGCGCCAGCCGCTTCACCTCGACCAGCGTCCGCCAGTCGAAGGACTGGATGGTCGTACGCGAAGTGAAACCGGCGGTGCGAACCGCGTCCACCACGAGGCGCGCGAACGGGGCGGGATCGACCGTCTCATCAGGTGCATTGGGCGCGAGCTTGGTCTCGACGTTGAGCCGCACCCGTTTTCCGCTCGTACGGACCAGCGCAAATAGCTCGCCCAGCGACGGGATCCGTTCGCCGTCGACGGGAACCTGATGCGGAAAAGACTTCGCGTAGCTCGTCGCCGGATCGAGCCTGCCGACGTCGAACGCCGCAAGCTCGGCGCGCGTCAGGGAGCGCAATGCGGGTCCGGGCGCAGCGCGCCACGTGCCGTCCGGGTTACGGGTCAGCGCCGGATTCAGCAGCCGGTCGTGCGCGATCACCAGCACGCCGTCGCGGGTGACGCCGAGATCGGTTTCGATCGTGCTGACGCCGATCTCGAGCGCGCGGCGAAATCCCGCGAGGGTGTTTTCGGGCGCCAGGCCGCGCGCACCTCGGTGTCCCTGCAGATCGAATGCGAGCGCGGGGAGGGCGAACGCGATCAGACCGCCGGCGAGGGCGCGGGGGAGTGCCGCAGCGGACATGCGTCGACACTAGCAGAACGCGCCGGGCGATGCGACGGCCGCGCTCGGCTATGATCGACGCTGCTGCGCCTGCTATCGGCGCGGCCGACGCCATGGCCGACCTGTTTTCCTCCCCGCCGCTCGCCGCCACGCCGCTGGCCGAGCGGATGCGGCCTCGCGCCATCAACGAGGTGCTCGGGCAGCGCCACCTGCTCGGTCAGGGCAAGCCGCTCGCGGTTGCTTTGCACTCCGGCAAGCTGCATTCGATGATCCTGTGGGGGCCGCCGGGCGTGGGCAAGACCACGCTGGCTCGTTTGATGGCCGACGCGTGCAATGCCGAGTTCATCGCAATATCGGCCGTGCTCGCCGGGGTCGCCGACATTCGCGCCGCCATCGCCCGTGCCGAAGCCGTGGACGCGCAGTCGGGACGCTCGACCCTGCTGTTCGTCGATGAAGTGCATCGCTTCAACAAGGCGCAGCAGGACGCGTTCCTGCCCTACGTCGAGCGGGGTTTGCTGACGTTCATCGGCGCGACCACCGAGAACCCGTCGTTCGAGGTCAACAGCGCGCTGCTGTCGCGCGCGGCGGTCTACGTGCTCGAGCCGCTCGGCGAGGACGACCTTCGCGAGCTCTTCGACCGCGCGGCGCGCGAAGCGATGCCGACCCTGCGCATCGATCCGGCGGCGAGAGACGCCGTCGTCGGTTACGCGGACGGCGATGGACGCCGCGTGATCAACCTGGTCGAACAGCTGGCCGTCGCTGCCGCCGACTCGGGGACGACGCTGATCGACCTCAGGTTCGTCGAGCAGACCATCGCGCGAAGCCTGCGGCGTTTCGACAAGGGCGGCGAGGCGTTCTACGACCAGATCTCCGCGCTGCACAAGGCCGTGCGCGGTTCGGACCCGGATGCTTCGCTGTACTGGATGTGCCGCATGCTAGACGGCGGCGCCGATCCGCTCTACGTGGGCCGGCGGCTGATCCGCATGGCGACCGAGGACGTCGGACTCGCCGATCCGCGCGCGCTGTCGCTGGCACTCGACGCCGTCGCGACCTACGAGCGGCTGGGCACGCCGGAGGGGGAGCTCGCGCTCGCGCAATGCGTGGTCTACCTCGCGGTGGCGGCGAAGAGCAATGCGGTCTACAGCGCCTACAACGCGGCCCGCGCGTTTATCGCCGATGACGGCTCGCGCCCGGTGCCGCTGCGCCTTCGCAACGCGCCGACGCGGCTGATGAAGGAACTGGGCTACGGCAAGGGCTACCGTTATGCGCACGACGAGCCCGGTGCCTTCGCCGCGGGCGAGCGCTACCTTCCCGACGACATGCCGGAGGTTCGCTTCTTCGAGCCGACCGATCGCGGGCTCGAAGCGCGCATCCGCGAGAAGCTCGCGGCGCTGCGCGCGAAGTCCGACGCAGGGTCTGCCGAGGGCAGCTAGGCCACTCGCGGACCCGCGAGCGGCAGGGTGAAGGAGAACGTCGAGCCCTTTCCGACCTCGCTCACGACCTGGATCGACCCGCCGTGCAGTTCGACGAACTTGCGGGAAATCGCGAGCCCCAGCCCCGTGCCTTCGACTTTCTTCGCCGACGAACCGACCTGGCGGAATTCCTCGAACACGGCCGCCTGGTCCTCGGGGGCGATGCCGACGCCGGTGTCGCTGACCGAAATCTCCGCGACACGGTCACGCGCAAGGGCTTGCACATCGATGCGCCCGCCTTCCGGTGTGAACTTGAGCGCGTTGGAGAGGAGATTGAGGATGACCTGCTTCACCTTGCGCGGGTCGGCGCGAATCGTGCCCACCCCCTCGCCGATGGTGGAAGCAAGCGAAATGCCGCGCCGGTGCGCGCGTTCCCGCACCAGCATCAGCGCGTTGTCGATCGCGCCGGGCAGGTGGAACTCCTCGGGCTCCAGCTCCATGCGGCCGGCCTCGATCTTCGACAGGTCGAGGATATCGTTGATCAGCGACAGCAGGTGCCGGCCCGACTCCAGGATGTCGTTCAGGTACTCGGCCTGCTTCGCGTTGATGTCGCCGAAGATCCGCTCGGA
>JBKKAZ010000199.1:0-4556 GCA_046714435.1 Casimicrobiaceae bacterium | reverse complement strand
CCCCGATCGCCCATCTCACCGGCGGTGACCGACGTTCTCGATGCGCACATTCCGATGATGGTCGCGGGCTTGGGAAGCGTCTACCAGCACCATCAGGACGGAAAGCTGCGCGTGATCGCCATCGCCGACGACAAGCGCTCGGTGATCGCGCCCGACATCCCGACCGCGAAGGAAGCGGGCTATCCGGGCGTGATCGTGACCAGCACGTTCGTGCTGCTGGCCCCACAGGCACGCCGGCTCCGATCGTCGACAAGCTCAGCGACGCGGTAGGGCGGGTGATGACGGATGACGCGTTCCAGAACGAGCTGCGTGCCGCGGCGGTTGCGCCCGTCACCGGATCGACCCCGGCCGGTACCAGGCAGTTCCTGGCCAACGGAGTGTCGAAATGGGCGACCCCTGTCCGCTCGGCCGGGCTCCGCTGCAACCGTAGATGCAAACGACCGTAGATGCAAATGACCACCTCCACGTCGCGCGGGGACCACCCGAAGACCCAGCTGCAGCAGCCGGCATCTGATGTACCTGCGGGACCGCTCGCGGGCGTCCGCGTGCTCGATCTCTCCGGCTACATCGCCGCGCCGTACGGCTGTACGCTGCTTGCCGACCAGGGCGCCGAGGTCATCAAGATCGAGCCGCCGCAGGGCGACAACCTGCGAAAGTATCCCTCGACGCTCGCCGCCGAAGGTCGCGCGTTCTTAGGTGTCAACCGCGGAAAACAGGGACTCGTGCTGGACCTGAAGCACCCTGAGGGGCGCAAGGTGCTGCATCGGCTCGCGCGCGAGGCCGACGTGCTGGTGCACAACGTCCGCCCGTCGGTGCCGGCGCGCCTCGGCATCGATTACGAGACGTTGCACAAGCTGAATCCCCGGCTCATCTACTGCGCGGTCAGCGGGTATGGCGAGCGCGGACCGCTGAGGGACAAGGCCGGCTACGACCAAGTTCTGCAGGCAATGACCGGCATTTGCGCGATGCAGGGCTCGCCTAACGAGCCCCACGTCGTCTACGGCTCGGTGGTCGACTACTACGCGGCGGCCTTGCTCGCTGGCAGCGTGGCTTCGGCGCTGTACGCGCGAGAGCGCACCGGTGAAGGCCAGTTCGTGGGCGTGTCGCTGTTGCGCAGCGCGCTAGCGATGCAGTCCGCGCGGCTCGTGTGGGCCGAAGGCGAGGACCGGCACGTCTACCGTGACATGCGCTCCGAGGGAATTACGGGCCTGCATCCGACGCGCCAGGGCAGCCTGTACCTTTCGGCGAACACGCCGCACTTCTGGGCCGCGCTGTGCGAGCTGATCGGGTTGCCAGATCTCGCGGTCGATCCGCGCTACGCCACGGTGCGAAACCGCGCGCAGCGCGGCGACGAAATCGTCCCGCGCATCCGCGAGGCACTGCGTGCGCGCACGGCGCTCGAGTGGGAGCAGCACTTCGGCGAGCGCGTGCCCTGCGCGGCGGTGCGCGAAGTGGAGGACATGTTCGGACACGAGCAGGTCGAGGCGGACGCGATGATCGACACATTCGAGCACCCCCTGGTCGGGCGCTACCGCGGCCTTGCCTCAGCGTACAAGTTCGGCGAGGCGACCGCGGCATCGCGCGCGCGTTGTGCGGCGCCAACGTTTGGCCAGGACTCCGATGCGGTGCTGGCGCGGCACGGCTACAGTGCCGAAGAGATCGCTGCGCTGCGCGCCACGGGAGCGGTTGCTTGAGCGCCCCGTGGGAGCGCTATCTGGGTCCGGAAGACGAAGCGGTCATCGCGCGCGCCCGCTTCGGCCGGCGTATGGGCTTCGGCGAACGACCGGCGGTGCTGGTGATCGACGCGCAGCGCTACATGGTGGGCCAGGAGGGCGACGACGCAAGCTGGCCGTCGAGCTGCGGGAACGTCGGTCGTCGGGCGGTGGCCGAGATTGCGCGCGTGATCTCGGCGGCGCACGCCGCGAACGTTCCCTGCTTTTTCACGCTCTTTGAGGTTGCCCGCGACGGCAGCGACATGGGCGTGTACCGCCGCAAGCGCGACCTGCTGCGAAGCGAGCACTGGTGCCTCGCCGGGTCGCTCGGCGCGCAGCTGGTGCCGGGACTCGAGGCGGCTGTGGGCGACGTCGTCTTCGTGAAGAAGAAGCCGAGCGGCTTTCACGGTACGCCGCTACTCGGTTACCTCGTCGACCGCGGCATTGATACGGTGATCGTCACCGGCGGCTCGACCAGCAACTGCATCCGCGCGACCGTGTTCGATGCCTCGTCGTACAACTATCGCACGATCGTCGCGCAGGAGGCGGTGTTCGACCGTATCCCGATCTCGCATGCGATCTCGCTGTTCGACATGGACCGGCAGTTCGCCGACGTCGTGCAGGTGATCGACATCGTCGCGTATCTCAACGCTCTTGCGGCGCAACGGAGTCCGGACCGTGCGTAGCAAGCTGTTCGTTCCGGCATCGCGCCCCGAGCTTTTCGCGAAGGCGATGGCGAGCGCGGCCGACGCCGTTTCGTTCGACCTCGAGGATGCCGTCGAAGCGCGGCAGAAGCCCGCGGCGCGCGCGGCGCTGGCCGCGTTCCTCGAGAACGTCGCGCCGGGACACGGCAAGCTCGTCGTCGTGCGCGTGAATGCCGCAGACACCGAATACCTCATCGACGATCTCGCGGCGGTCGTGCGTCCAGGGGTGGATATAGTCAACCTGCCGATGGTCGAAAGCGCGGACACCGTTCGCGGGGTAGCGGAACGGATCGGGCACCTCGAAGCCAAGCGCGGCCTCGCGCGGCCGCTGGGCCTGCTGGTGAACATCGAGTCCGCACGCGGCTTGCGTCTGGCCGTCGAGCTGGCCAGCGCGCATTCGCGTGTAGTCGGCTTGCAGATCGGCTACGGCGATCTCTTTTCACCGCTCGGCATCGCGCAAGACGAGGCCACCGCGAAGCAGCACGTCCGCGTGGTCGTCCGCATGGCCGCGGGCGAAGCGGGCCTGCCGGCCTACGACGGCGCGTACGTTCGCATCCGCGATCCCGACGGCTACACACGCGAGGCACGCGCCGCGCAGCAGCTGGGCTTCGCGGGAAAAAGCTGCATCCACCCTACGCAGATCGCACTGGCCAACGCGGTGTTCCGGCCCAGCGCCACCGATGTCGATCATGCGTTGCGTGTGGTCGAGGCGGCGCGTGATTCGCTCGGCCGCGGCGTGGGTGCGTTCGTCGTCGACGGCCGGCTGGTCGACGGTCCCTTCATCACGCGCGCCGAGAACACCGTCGCGCTCGCGCGGCGGCTGGGCCTGCTGCCACGCCAGGAGGCGTGATGCGCGATCACGTCGGCTATGCGAATCGTCCGCCGCACGCCGCATGGCCGGGTGAAGCACGCGTGGCCGTGCAGTTCGCGCTGAACTACGAGGAAGGCTCGGAAGCCAGCGTCCTCGACGGTGACGGCCGCAACGAGCTGGGTCTCACCGAAGCGACCGGCGGACGCGTGACTGCGGGACGGCGCGATCTCGCCTTCGAATCGCTGTACGAATACGGCAGCCGCGTGGGCGTGTGGCGCGTGCTCGACCAGTTTCGCGACCGCGCCATCCCGCTCACCATCTTCGGCTGCGCCGTCGCGCTGGAACGCAATCCCGCGGTGGCGCAGGCCATCCGCGAAGCCGGCTATGACGTGTGCTGCCACGGTTGGCGCTGGGTCGAACCGTTTCGGCTTTCCAAGGGCGAGGAGCGCGAGCACATCGCAAAGGCGGTGGCCTCGATCACCGCCACCACCGGCAAGCGGCCGCTGGGCTGGTACTGCCGGTATGGTGCGGGCGAGAACACGCGGCGACTGCTCGTCGAAGAGGGCGGCTTTCTCTACGACTCGGATGCCTACAACGACGAGCTGCCGTACTGGGTCATGGTCGAAGGCCGCGCGCATCTGATCGTTCCTTACACGATGGACGCGAACGATGCCAAGTTCGCCGCGCCGGCGAGCTTCGGCACCGGCGACGACTTCCTCGGCTATCTGAAGGCCACGTTCGACCAACTCTATTTCGAGGGCGCTAAGGTCCCCAGGATCATGTCGGTGGGCCTGCACCCGCGTCTTTGCGGACGTCCTGCACGTGCACGGGCGCTCGGCCAGTTCCTCGACTATGCGCGCGCTTTCGATCGCGTCTGGTTCTGCCGGCGGCTGGACATCGCGCGCCATTGGCGGCGCACCTATCCGCCCCCGGCGATTGCGTGTTCGGGTGCCGATACGTCGCCTGTGCCACCATGACGCGCCGCGCTTTGCGAATCGACCTCGTTACTGCGTAACAACCTGAAGGAAATCGCCATGACCGAACCCATCCTGCTGTCTCGGCGCCATGTCCTGGCCCGTGGCTTCTGGGCGATGCTCGCTGCGCTCGCATGCGTCGCCGTGCCCTCATCCGCGCAGGAGAAATATCCCGACAAGCCGATCCGCATGCTGGTCGGCTTCGCCGCCGGCGGGCCCACCGACGTGGTCGCGCGGAAGCTTGCCGCGAAGATCGGGCCCGCGCTCGGGCAGTCGGTGGTGGTGGAGAACAAGCCAGGCGCCTCGACCACCATCGCCACGACCGAACTGGTGAGGTCCAAGCCCGACGGCTACA
>JBKKAZ010000198.1:0-18140 GCA_046714435.1 Casimicrobiaceae bacterium | reverse complement strand
CTGGTAATGGGCACGGACGGCCCCGGTCGGGGCTTGCATTTCGTCGTAGGGAATGTTCAGCACGAAGAAAGGGAACCGGCAGCGGGTTTGAAAAGCAAACACTGCGCCAAGCTAAAAGCACTTCCGGCACAATCCTTTACGTCGGAATCAGCCCGGCGAGGCCAGCGGCCGCACGCTTTAAGTGCAATTGCAGCACTAGTACGGTGCATATTTGTCCATGACAGGCCTATACGAACGATCGTTCGAGGTTTGACCAGGGTAGGTGCCCATGATTAAATCGCGACTCCTGTCTGGGTTCGCGGGGCGGTTAGCTCAGCGGTAGAGCTCTGCCTTCACACGGCAGGGGTCACTGGTTCGAACCCAGTATCGCCCACCACATGAACCACGGGATCGTGCGCAAGTGCGATCCCTTTTTTTTTGCCCTTTCCTCATGGCCGGCCGAGGAAGAAGTACGCGCTCTGATTGCCGCCCGATCCGACGCCGTAGCCGAGATAAATCGGACCGACCGGACTGTCCAGCGCTAGAAACACCGAGCCCGAGTAGAGCATCCCGCTCGGGTTGCCGGGGACCAGCGGCCGCCCGTAGTCGCCGACTTCCGCCGACACGCCCGCGTACATGCCCTCGAGCAGCGGTACGTTCCAGAGCTTGTAGTTGTACCCCAGCCGAGCGAAGCTGAATCGTTCGTTCAGTAGCTGTCCGGTCTTGTAGCCTGATTGCTGCAGGAATCCGCCCCAGGGCTCCATGAACTGCACTCCACCGGAATCGCCGCCAACCGGCCCCGAGCCCCGGACGGCTGCCAATAGCGTGTGCCTGCCCACAGAGTATGCGACGTTCGCATTGAAGTCCCAGCGACCGAGGTCGGTGTCCGAGCCCAACGCGGTCAGTCCCTGGAACAGCCTGACCGCTGCTGCATAGCCCTGGCGCGGGAAATTGACGTTGTCGAGCTGATCGACCACGCCGCGCAGTTGCACGCCCACTAGCGTCGTCGAAGGCAGGTTCGAACCGAACAGCGGCACCCCGCTTTCGACGCTTCCGCGCGTGGATAAAGCAAACAGCCCTGCTCGCACTTCGCCGTACCGAAGGGCCTGTACGCCGACGTCGATCCCGGCGAGCGCTGACGGAAACAAGTACTCGGCGATCCGGTCCTGACCCCTGTAGACGTCGAGCTGGTAACGCTCGAACTTGATGCGCGGCGCAACGAAGTACTTGTGCCGGGGCTCGAGCGGCTGATAGAACTCGGACTCGAGCCGCAAGTTGCGGCCGAGCGAGAGGTCGGTCTGCCACTCGCCGCCCAGCGAGTTCATCCAGGTCCGCCGGTACTGTCCGAGCACGTCGAAGTACGCGTTGCCGGAAAAGTCCGAGCTCAGCCCCAGGCCGAAGCGGACGTAGTTCGGTCCCCAGGACTTTTCGACCGCCTCGATGTTGAGGATTCGGTGCTGCGGCGAGTCGATGATCCGGTAGTTGACGTGCTCGAGGTCGTCCGTGCCGTGGAGCCTCAGCAAGTCCGCGTCGAGCTTCGCCTGGTCGATGGGTTCACCCGGGCGCGTTTCGATCAACAGTTCGGCGTACAGCGGATTCACCCGCAGCATCGGGTCGAAGCGGATCTCGTCGACCACTCGCGTATCGCGCGCAAGCGCGGTGGTTCGCTGGGCGTTCCTCGCAGCGTAGTGCTCGGCCGGAATGGCAAGCGTCTTGAGCCGGTCCGCAACCTTGCGCGCCGCGGCCTCGCCAATGGGAAAGGTCTTCCGGAGGTCGTCGAAGTCGCCGGCCGAGAAATTGCCGAGCTCGGGGAGAATCAGAATGTCGGTCTCATGCAGCGTAGCGAGCGTCGCTTGGACGTTCTGCTCGGTCAGGATGCCGATTACCTGCCCGGTGATGCCGAGCACGTCCTTGATCTGTTCCCGCTTTGCGAGCGGCGTTCCGAGATTCACGGCGATGACGATGTCGGCCCCCATCGCGCGAGCAATGTCGACCGGCAGGTTGTTCACGAGGCCGCCGTCGACCAACAACATGCCGTCAACTTCCGCCGGTGCGATGATCCCGGGGACCGACATGCTCGCCCGCATCACCAGCGCGAGGTCGCCCTGGTCGAAGACCTTCGGCTTGCCGGTCACCAGATCGGTCGCAACCGCGCGGAACGGAATCGGCAGCTTGTCGAAATCGACGTGGCCCTTGATCCGGGAGATCTCGCGCAGCACGGTTTCCAGCTGCACGCCGGAGACGATGCCCTTGGGAAATAGCAACTCCCCGGCGTCCGTCACCCCGATCGGCGGTGAAAACAGGCTACGCCGATCGTCGTTCTTGAGGCGGATCGCGCGCTCCTTGCGCGGCGGCTTTTCCTTGAACAAGGCGTCGATGGTGATGCGTTCGGTCAGCCTTTCGATCTCGTCAAGGGTCATGCCGCTGGCGTAGCCGGCGCCGACCAGCGCACCCATGCTGGTCCCGGTAATGCAATCAATGGGGACCCGGTACTCCTCGAGAACCCGCAGCACGCCGATATGCGCTGCCCCGCGTGCACCACCGCCCGAGAGCACGAGGCACACCTTGGGCCTGTGCGCATGCGCCGCGGAAGCCGTGGCAATGGACTGCGCGCCAGCGGTTCCTGCGAAGTCGAGCAGCAGCGCGGCGAGCAGTACACCGGCGGTTCGGCGAATTGAAATCAGCGGCTCGAAATTCATGGGGAGGAAGGTGCAACGCCAGTGCGTCGGCGCCAGTCGCCGACGGCGCGGCAATGATAACGTGCGCATTCCGCCCGCCCCTGCGTGCCAATCGATCGCTGCCGACCAGGAACCCCCCAATGCACGCTGCCCCGGAAGCCTTCGTGTTCGATGCCTACGGCACGCTGTTCGATCCCTATTCGGTCACCGGACTCGCCGAGCGCCTCGCTCCCGGCAAGGGCGCGGCACTGTCGCAGCTGTGGCGGAGCAAGCAGCTCAAATACACCTGGCTCGGCAGCCTGATGCAGCGACGGCACGATTTTGGCGTCGTGACCTCGGAGGCGCTGGATTACGCGCTTGCGGCGCTCGCGATCCCGCTGGACGTGCATGCGCGGCGCGCGCTGCTCGATGCCTGGCTCACGCTCCAGCCGTATCCGGATACCCAGGCTGCGCTGGCGAAGCTCGCCCCGCGGCCACGCTGGATTCTGTCCAACGGGACCCGTGCGATGCTCGATCCGCTGGTCGAAAGCTCGGGACTTTCCGTGCATATCGACGGCGTTCTGTCCGTCGATCCGGCCGATGTGTACAAGCCACACCCTGCCGTTTATCGGCTCGCCGCCGATAAGCTCGCGCTTCCGACCGATCGGATCGGCTTCGTTTCGGCGAACTGCTGGGATGCGATTGGCGCCAAGGCGTTCGGCTTTCGCACCTGGTGGATCAATCGGGGCGGCTTGCCCGCGGACCGTCACGCGCCGGCGCCCGATTCGATCGTGAGCTCGCTGCAAGCGATGGTGGATGAGGTCACGACGTAAAGTTTCCCGACGCCCGCGCCTCGTTCACCCCCGCCGCGCTTGCTGCTAATATCGATCGGACCGCGTGGCAATCCCACGCGTCATTCGAGGAGCGAGCGCATGCGCGTGCGTACATTCTTGCTCCCGGCCCTGCTGGCGGTCACGCTGGACGCCGCTGCGCAGTGCGCGGGATTCATCGATGTCAGCAGCGGGTCGGCGTTCTGCGACAATCTGCAGTGGCTGCGGAACCGGTCGATCACGCAGGGTTGCACCGCGTCCAACCTGTTCTGTCCGGGGGACGCCGTCGCACGCCTGACCATGGCCGCGTTCATGAACCGGCTCGGCGTGGCGCTCACACCGACGGTGCTCCGCGCCGACGATTCGCGGGGGGGCTTCGACCTCGACCTTGGACGCACGACCGCCGGGGGCAACGTCTGCCAGTCCGCGCCGTTCACAGTAACGGGCTATCCGCGACGCGCGGTGGTCAACGGGCACTGGACGGGCCTGCCGGCAGGCACCGCGATGGTCGCCACTTTCCTCACCGTTTCAATCGACTTCAGCGCCTTTTCCGACCTCGCGCCGTACGGCATGCGCGACACCGGCAACGGCACCTGGATCCAGACGGCGCAGAGTTACTCGCTCGACCTTGGCGTGGGATCGACGTACGTGTTCGCTATCGGGGTCGAGCGGGCCATCGAGGACTTCGGCACCGTAGACGTGGGCGCGATGCGCTGCACGCTGGTCGTCACCATCCACAATCGCAACGGCGTCGGTGCGCCGTTCGACGAGATCGACCTGCCGGATCCCGCGCCGGCACCGCCCCGGCTGCCCGACAACCGCCGTCACTGAGCCGGCGGTTTGCGTGCACGCGCCCGCGGCGCTCGCGCCCGGCACTCGAGCACCGCGTCGCGAAGTGCCGCTACCGCTTCCGGCCGCGGAAAGCTCTTGCGCGCGGCGAGCGCCACCCGGCGCGACGGCACCGGCTTGGCGAACGGAACCGACACCACCAGGCGGCTGTGGTACTTGGGTGTCAGGGCGTCGCGCGGCAGCACCGAGATGCCGAGACCCGAGGCCACCATGTTGCGGACCGTTTCGAGCGAGTTGGAACGCGTCACCTGGGTGTCGCCGCGATTGAGCTCGGGACAGCTCTCCAGCACCTGGTTGCGAAAGCAGTGACCGACATTCAGCAGAATCGTGTGCTCGCCGCCCAACTCGTCGGGGCGCACGGCCTTGCGCTTCGCCCAGCGGTGACCTTGCGGCACGACGACCTGGAACGGTTCCTCATAGAGCAAGGTCGTGCTGATCCCGGAAGGCGCGAACGGCAGCGCCACGATAGCAGCGTCGATGCGCCCGGATTTCAGCGCGACCTCGAGATTGCCGGTCAGGTCCTCCTCGATGTCGAGCGGCATCTGCGGCGCCCGGGCCAGCAGCGCCGGAATCAGATCCGGCAGCAGGTAGGGCGCGACGGTGTAAATGACGCCCAGCCGCAGCGGCCCGACCAGTTGGTTCCGCCCGGCCTGCGCGATCTCGCGGATGCGCGCCGCTTCCTCGAGCACGCGCTGCGCCTGCTCGACGATGAGCGCTCCGACCGGAGTCACCGTCACCTCGCTCTTGCCGCGCTCGAACAGCGGCGCGGAAAGCTCGTCCTCGAGCTTGCGGATCGCAACCGACAGCGCGGGCTGGGACACGAAGCACTTCGCCGCCGCGCGACCAAAGCTGCGTTCCTGCGCGACTGCGACGACGTAACGCAGCTCGTTGAAGGTCACGAGGTCGGGCCGCCTGGCTCGAAGCCGCGCCGGCCCTTCAGGAACCGGGCGAAGGCCTGCGCGGTTTCGGGGTGCTTCAAGCCGAAGTCGACGGTCGCTTCGAGATAGCCCACCTTGCTGCCACAGTCATAGCGGCGGCCCTCGAACTGGTACGCGACGATCCGTTCCTCGCCGAGGAGCCGCGCGATCGCATCGGTGAGCTGGAGCTCGCCGCCCGCGCCCGGCACCATGGCGCGCAGATGATGAAAAATGCGCGGGGTCAGGATGTAACGGCCTACGACTGCCTGCCTCGATGGCGTGCTCCCCGCCCTGGGCTTCTCGACGATCCGCACGATCCGCGCGACGCTCCCTTCCGGCGCCACGGTTTCCACGATGCCGTAGCGTTCGACCTCGCCAGCCTCGACGTTCATCACGCCGATGACAGCGACCCGTTCGCGCGCCGCCACGTCGGCCATCTGCTTCATCACCGGCTGCTTCGCATCGATCAGGTCGTCGGCGAGGAGCACCGCGAAGGGCTCGTTGCCGATGACCGGCTCGGCGCAGAGCACCGCATGCCCGAGTCCCAGCGCCTCGGTCTGGCGGATGTAAATGCAGTTGATGCCGGGAGGCGTCGCCGATTGCACCATCGCGAGCAACTCGGTCTTGTTGCGCAACGCAAGCTCGGTTTCGAGCTCGTAGGCCTTGTCGAAATGGTCCTCGATCGCGCGCTTGTTGCGTCCGGTGATGAAGACCATGTCGGTGATGCCCGCCGCCGCCGCCTCCTCGACCGCGTACTGGATCAGCGGCTTGTCGACCACCGGCAGCATCTCCTTGGGGCTCGCCTTGGTGACCGGAAGGAAGCGGCTGCCGAGGCCGGCCACCGGAAACACTGCTTTGGTGATTTTCATTGTGTTGTGTCGTCAAAGAGCGCGTTTGTCTGCCAGCAGCCTGCGAAACCCGTCCTCGTCGAGCACCGGAACTTCGAGATCGCGGGCCCGGTCGAGCTTGCTGCCGGCGTCGGCGCCGGCGATGACATAGTCGGTCTTGCCGGAGACGCTGGCCGTGGTCTTCCCACCTGCGGCCTCGATCATCGCCTTCGCCTCCTCGCGAGCAAGCGTAGGCAACGTGCCCGTGAGCACAAACGAAAGTCCGGCGAGTGGTGCGTCGGTGTCTAAGACCGGCTGGGGCGCGTGCTCGGGCCAGCGTACGCCGACCGCGCGCAACGCCTCGATGCCTTCGCGATTGTGGGGCTCGGCAAAAAATCGGGCGACGCTTTCGGCGACCACTGGACCGACGTCGTGGACCTGCAGCAGCGCAGCCCGGTCCGCGGCGATCAGCCGATCCAGCGCGCCGAAGTGGCGCGCGAGGTCCCTCGCCGTGGCCTCGCCCACGTGGCGAATGCCCAGCGCGAAGACCAGGCGTGCAAGCGTCGTGGTCTTGCTGCGCTCGATGCTCGCCAGCACGTTGGCGGCGCTCTTCTCGGCCATGCGCTCCAGCGAGGCGAGGCCGGCGACACCGAGCCGGTACAGATCCGCGGGCGTGCGCACCTGTGCCTGGTCCACGAGCTGGTCAACCAGTTTGTCGCCCAATCCTTCGATGTCCATCGCCCGCCGTCCGGCGAAGTGCAGCAGCGATTGCTTCCGCTGCGCCGGGCAGACCAGGCCTCCGCTGCAGCGCGCGACCGCTTCGTCCACGAGGCGGATCACCGCGGATCCGCATTCGGGACACTTCGCCGGCAGGACGAATGGCGCCGCACCGTCGGGTCGCCGCTCGGAAAGCACGCGCACGATCTCCGGAATCACGTCGCCGGCGCGGCGCACGACCACCGAGTCGCCGATGCGCACGTCCTTGCGACGCACTTCGTCTTCATTGTGCAAGGTCGCGTTGGTGACGGTGACGCCACCGACAAACACCGGCTTGAGGCGCGCGACCGGCGTGACCGCGCCCGTGCGACCGACCTGGATGTCGATGCCGACCACCTCGGTGATCGCCTCTTCCGCCGCAAATTTGTGCGCGACCGCCCAACGCGGCTCGCGGGTGACGAATCCCAGCATCCGCTGCAGCGCAAGGTCGTTGACTTTGTATACGACCCCGTCGATGTCGAACGGCAGCCGGTCGCGACGCTTGGCGATCTCGGTGTAGAAGGCCTCGAGATCCGCTGCGCCACGCGCGACCATGCGATCGCGACTGACCGGCAGGCCAGCTACCCGCAGCAGGTCGAGCAACGCCGAATGGGTCGCCGGCAACTCGAACCCATCGGTTTCGCCGATGCCGTAGGCGAAGAAGCGCAGTGGGCGCTGCGCGGCCATCGCCGGGTCGAGCTGGCGCACTGCGCCCGCGGCCGTGTTACGCGGATTGATGAACGCCTTGAGGCCCACCTCGCGCTGCCGCTCGTTCAGGCGCTCGAAGTCGCGTCGCGTCATGTAGATCTCGCCGCGCACTTCGACTAGCGAAGGCGGCGGGTCGAGGGCGAGACGCTGCGGAATCGCCCGGATTGTCCGCACGCTGTGCGTCACGTCCTCGCCTATCTCGCCGTCGCCGCGGGTGGCGGCGATCGCGAGCCGGCCCTGCCTGTAGCGCAGGCTGATGGCGAGCCCGTCGAACTTGAGCTCGGCGGCGTACTCGACCGGTGGGGCATCGGCGGCAAGCGCGAGATCGCGGCGGATGCGCGCGTCGAATCGGGCAGCGGCCTCGGGTACCGTGTCGGTCTCGGTTCGAATCGAGAGCATCGGCACCGCGTGCCGCACCTGCCCAAGCGCGCCGAGCGGCTCACCGCCCACGCGCTGGGTCGGCGAATCCGGCACGACCAGCGCGGGGTGGCGGGCCTCGAGATCGGCGAGTTCGCGGAACAGCGCGTCGTACTCGCCATCGGATACCGTCGGCGCGTCGAGCACGTAGTAGGCGTGATCGTGGCGGGCGATTGTTTCGCGCAGCTCCCGCGCGCGCCTCGATGCCTTGACGGGCGTCTCGCCGGCGCGCTCCGCGCGAGCGGCTGCAGTCATGGTCAGGCCGCGAACAGCTTGAGCGCCCGCGGGCTGCCCGGCTCGATGTTGTATCGCCGCAGCGCGCCGTCGGCGGAGACCACCTGCTCGCGAATCGCGGCGAGTCCCGCGTCGTTGAGCGGGCTGCCGTTGTCGTCGACCAGTTCCCCGCCAACTGTGTGCGCCATGCGCTTGGCCGCCAGCTTCATCTGGTCGAACGCTCGCGCCGGATCGGTCACGCGCGGTACGTCGAGCAGGAAAATCACGCCGGGTGTTGCACCCTGCCGCAGGGTCTCGGTCGTAAACGCCTCGTCGGTGATGTTCTGCAGCGTGAACAGTACCGCCCCGGTGTCGTCCTGCACCCATTCGAAGCGGCCCGAGGGCGCGAGCCGGAAGCCGGACGCTTCTGCCACGCCGCGAAGCCGGGTCCCCGCGATGATCGCGGGCGCGCTCTTGCGTACCGTAAGCCCGATCTGCATGTCGAGCTCGGCGCAAAGGCGATCGAGCGCGTCGGCGCGTTGCGCTTCGTCGGCGGGTGCCGGACCGCTCCACGCCCCGGGAAGGGCTGCGGCGATCTCACCGGTGAGCTTGTGGAAGGCCTCGATCTGCGCCTGGGTCACGGAACCGTTGCGGTCGGCCAGCAGCATGCAGCCGGCGATGTCGCCGTATTCGCCGCGACTGTCGGCGGCGAGCCGCTGCCACGGTTCGTGATCCTGGCGGCGCCCGTACCAGCGCACGGGCTTGCCGAGTCGCGCATGAAGGCCAGCCGCGAGCGCGCCGGCTGCGACGGGTTTTGCGGGTTGAAGAACGACCAACGTCTCGATATCGGGATCGGGCGCTGCGACAGTCATCTGCCCCGGCGCCGAAGTCCGCGCGCGACGCAACGCATCGGCAGCGGCGGGTTGCGTGTTCCCGGGCGGGGCCTGGTCGAGCTCAGCGGACGGATCGTCGACCTCGGGCATTCCGACCAAGCCATCCATCGGCGGCCGCCAGTCCGGATCGTGAGCGACCTCTACGCTCCCCGCCGCCGGCGTAGAAACAGGGCGAGACCCCGCTGGCGCACCGTCAAGACCGCTGCCGTCGCGCGACAGCGTCGGTTCGACACGTCGCGGGGCGTCACCGGAGGCCTGCCGCGGCACCGCGCTGCCTCCGTCGAGGCGCGCGCGCAGGCGCGCCTCCTGCCAACGGTTGTAGGCCATCACGCCGATGACCAGCACGACGCCGGCGATGATGAGGCCGAGTTGCAGCGTACTCATCGGAATCCGCGCGATGCCATGCCGGCAATTATAGCGGCACGCCGCTCGATAACGAGGCTAAGCTGCCTTCGCCGGCGAATGGCTTATCGCCAGCTCGACCGCCTCGGCAATGTCGACGGCGACGACCCGCGACACGCCGGGCTCCGGCATCGTGATGCCGATCAGCTGGCTCGACATTTCCATGGTGATCTTGTTGTGCGAAATGAACAGAAACTGGGTCTGCACCGACATCTCGCGCACCATGCGGCAGAAGCGCTCGGTGTTGGTGTCGTCGAGCGGCGCGTCGACCTCGTCCAGCAGGCAGAACGGCGCCGGATTGAGCTGAAACAGCGAGAACACCAGTGCCGTCGCCGTCAGCGCCTTCTCGCCGCCCGACAGCAGGTGGATCGAGGTATTGCGCTTGCCCGGAGGCTGGGCGAAGACCTGGACGCCAGAATCGAGGATTTCCTCGCCGGTGAGCACCAGGCGGGCCTGGCCGCCGCCGAACAGCACCGGGAACAGCCTGCCGAAGTTGATGTTCACCGCGTCGAAAGTTTGTTGCAGCAGTTCGCGCGTCTCGCGGTCGATCTGGCGAATGGCCGTCTCCAGCGTGGTCATCGCCTCGGTGAGATCGGCGGCCTGCCGGTCGAGGTAGTCCTTGCGTTCCTGCGCGGTTGTCAGCTCGTCGAGAGCTGCCAGGTTGACCGCGCCGAGTTCGGCGATCGCCTTTTGCAAACGATCGATCTCCCCGGGGAGCTGCGACTTGTTGCCGAACGCCTTCAGCGCCTCGGGCAGCGCGGCAACGTCCGCGTTTGCTTCGGCGAGCTGCTCGGCAAACTGTGCTTCGCCCAATTGCGCGGCCTGCTCCTTGAGCTTCATGTCCTGGATCTTCTGGCGCGCCGGATCGAGCCGTTGCTCGATCGTGAGCCGACCCTCCTCGGCTTCGCGCAGCGACGTGCCGAGCGCTTCCAGCGCATCGCGCGCGCCCGCAAGCGCCTGCTCGGCCTGGCCGCGGACGGCGAGTTGGCGCTGCAGGGCTTCCTCCACCGGGGACCAGTCAACCGCTTCCTTCTCGCCCGTCAACCGGGCCAGAAGTCCGCGCTGCTGTCCCACGCTGATGACCAGCGCTTCGCGCCGGCGTTCGAGATCCGCCAACCGATCCCTGGCGCTGCGCTCCGCGAATCCCGCCTCCTGCGCAGCGCGTTCCGCCGTCCGCAGCCGCTCGCGGCCCCGGTCCCTCGCCGCCTCTGCCTGGTTGCACTGCTGCCGAGCCGCATCGCGCCGCGCGAACTCGTCGTGCAAGCGCGACTGCAGATCCGCGATTTCGCGACCAATGAGTTCGTGCTGAGAGCGCGCGGACTCGGCTTGGCGTTCGGCCTGCGTGCGATCCTCGATCAACTGCGAGCGCCGCCTCGCGGCCTCCTCAGCCGCCTGCTTGAGCTGCAGCAGTTCGAGTTCGAGATCGTGCACGCGACGCTGCTGCGAAGTCAGCGCAAGGTTTTCCGCGTGCCAGGCCAGCTGCCGGGACTTCGCATCCGCCTCGACCGCGTCGAGCGCTGCACGCGCCGTTCCCACGACTTCGCGGGCATTGCGTGTGCTCACCGCCAGCGCATCGAGTTCGCGCTGGCGCTCGAGCACACCGTGCAGTTCGCCTCCCGGCTTGAACAGCGTGACCGACTGCGCGGTGACGATATGCCCGGCGGGCGTGACGAATGCCTCGCCGAGCCCGAGTGACGAGCGCTCGAGAAGCGCTGCCTGGATCGACTCGCGGCAACGCACGCCATGTAATGCATCGGCCAGGATCCGGCCGAGTTCCGGGCGCTTGATCCGGACCTTGCCGATCAATGCATCGTCGCCCCGCTCGGGTGCGTGGCCGGTGGGCGCCGGCGCATAGAGCGCGAGGCGGACCGGAGGTCCCGCGCCACCCCCTTCCCAAGCGATGGTGTCCGCAAGATCGCGAACTTCGAGCGCCTCCAGACGTTCCCGCAACGTGGCCTCGAGAGCGTCGTTCCAGCCCCGGTCGACGTCGAGGGACCGCCACAGCGGCGTCGCCTTGGCGAGCCCGGCGGCCTCGAGCCAGGCGTCCCTGTCGTCGCCGTGGCCCACCTTCGCCTGCAACGCCGCGAGCGCCTGCTCGCGCGCCTCGAGGTCCGTGAGCTGCTTGCTGTCCCGGTGGAAAGCCTCCGACAATTCGCGCTGCCGCTCCTGGAGCCGCTGCACGGTGACTTGCAGCGCGCCGAGCGCCTCCTCGCGTCCTGCAAGCTCGCCCGCTTCCTGCGCGAGCTGTTCCTCCACGATCCGGATCTCGTCGGTTACCGGAGCGGCAAGCGCGTCGAGCTCGACGGTCAGTGCCCGATGGCGTTCGCCCGCCTGCCCAACAGCTGCTGAAACACTTTCCCGGCGCGTCTCGGATATGCGGACCGCCTGCTCGACCTGGGTAATGGTATCGGCAATTTCAGTGAAGGCGCGCTGCGCGTCGGCCACGACCAGCTCGAGCGCCGGCAGCGACTGCTGCGCACCAGCTTCCTCCGCAACCGCCCTGGCGCGAGCCGCCACTGCCTCTTCGAGCGTCGCCTCGAGGGCTGCGCGATCGTCGCCGAGCGCGCCCTCCTGGGCTGCCAATGCGCCGAGCTGCTCGGTGATCTGTGCGACCTGCTGCGCGATGCGGCTCTCGCTTTCGCGCGCGAACGTCAGTTGCTGCTCGAGGCGCGTCACCTCGGCGTTGGCCGCGTAGAACCCGCCCTGCCGGTCGTGGAGAGCATCGCCTGCAGCGTAATGCTCTGCGCGCATCGATTCGATTTTCGCTTCCGCCGAACGCAGTTCCGCCTGCAGGGCCTCCAGGGCGACGGCGAGCGTGCGGACTTCGTTGCTGCAACGCTCGCGCGTGCGGACCGCGTCCTGCTGTCGGGAAAACCATAACAGGTGCTGCGATCGCGTCAGCCGGGTCTCGTACTCGCGGTACTCGCTGGCAATCCGGGCCTGGTGTCCTAGCCTCGCGAGCTGGCTGGCGAGTTCGTTGCGGATGTCCTCGACCCGTGCCAGGTTCTCGCGGGTGTCGGCGAGTCGGCCCTCGGTCTCCTTGCGGCGCTCCTTGTACCGGGAGACGCCTGCGGCCTCTTCCAGGAAGATGCGCAGATCCTCCGGTTTCGCATCGACCACGCGCGAGATCATTCCCTGCTCGATGATCGCGTAGGCGCGCGGCCCGAGGCCGGTGCCGAGGAACAGGTCGTAGATGTCGCGGCGGCGGACCGGAATGTTCTGGATGTAATACGACGAGTCCCCATCGCGCGTCAGCACCCGCTTGATGGAAATCTCGGCGTAGTTTCCCCACTGCCCGCCGATGCGCCCGGCACTGTTGTCGAACAGCAGCTCGACGGCGGCGCGGCCGACCGGCTTGCGCTCTCCTGCGCCGTTGAAAATGACGTCCTGCATCGATTCGCCGCGCAGCGCCGACGCCTTCGATTCGCCCAGCACCCAGCGCACGGCGTCGATCACGTTCGACTTGCCGCAACCGTTGGGACCGACGATGCCGACGAGCTGGCCCGGCGTTGCGATGCTGGTGGGATCGACGAAGGACTTGAAGCCGGCGAGCTTGATCTCTCGGAGTCGCAAGGGAGGAGTCGGGTATCGGGTAATCGGCACGCGCCGCCAGGCGTGCGTGGAAAGTCCAGAACAACGCGTAATTATAGCGGACGCCGCGCCGGAGCATGCGGGCCGCGCGACCAGTCGATGGCCGGACTTACGCCGCCGCGATCTCGACGATCGGTATGCGCCCTTCCTCGACCGCGTGGCAGGCGGCCTCACCCCCGACGAGCGCCGGCTTGAGCTTCGGCACTTCGACGCGGCAGCGGTCGTTGGCGTAGGGACAACGCGGATGGAAGGTGCACCCAGGCGGCGGGTCGAGCGGGTTGGGAACCTCGCCGGCGACAGCGGTACGCGCCCGGCCGGTCATCGACAGGTCCGGCACGGCCTCGAGCAGCATGCGCGTGTACGGGTGCTGAGGCAATGCGAACAGCCTCCGGGTCGGCGCGAGCTCGACGATGCGCCCGAGATACATGACCCCAACCCGGTCGGCGATGTGCCGCACAACGGCAAGATTGTGGGAAATGAAAAGGTAGGTGAGTGTGAGCTTGTGCTGCAGCTCGCGCATCAGGTTCAGCACCTGGGCCTGCACCGACACGTCGAGCGCCGAAGTAGGCTCGTCGCAGACCAGGAACGCGGGATTGGTGGCGAGCGCGCGCGCGATCGAAATCCGCTGCCTCTGGCCGCCGGAAAACTGGTGCGGGTACTTCTGGCCGTCGACGGCGGCGAGACCGACCTGCGCCAGCAGCGCGCCCACGCGCGACGCTTCGTCGGCCGATTTGATCGACGCGTCCAGTACCCGCATGGGCTCGGCGACGATGTCCGCCACCCGCCAGCGTGGATTGAGGCTCGCGTACGGGTCCTGGAAAATCATCTGCATGCTGCGCTGCGCCCGGCGGCGGCTTGCCGAGTCCGTTGCCGCCGATCCCTCGCCGGCGAGCACCACGCCGTCGTAGATTATGGTGCCTCGCGTGGGGGTATACAGGCCGACGATCAGCCGCGCGACGGTGGACTTGCCGCAGCCTGACTCGCCGACCAGGCCCAGCGTCTCGCCGCGCGTGATCGAAAGGTCGACACCATCGACCGCCTTGAGCAGCACCCGCGGCTTACGCTCCAGGACCCGGTTGAGCCACGGCGGCGACACGTCGAATTGGCGGGCGACGTCGCGAAGCTCGAGCAGCGTCTCGCTCAAGGTCTACTCCGCAGACTTTGACGTCGATGCATGAACTTCCGGCCTGCGGGGATCCGGCTGGGTTTGCTCTGACATCGCCTCGCGTAGCGCGCCCGGGTCATGCAACCAGCACGCCGCCCGGCTCGCCCCGGCTTCGATCAACTCCGGTCGCTTGCGCACGCATCGT
Source organism: Casimicrobiaceae bacterium (assembly GCA_046714435.1). Classification (GTDB taxonomy): domain Bacteria; phylum Pseudomonadota; class Gammaproteobacteria; order Burkholderiales; family Casimicrobiaceae; genus VBCG01. The sequence continues at coordinate 3,791 of JBKKAZ010000198.1, read as the reverse complement.
CCGAACATGCGCGGGCAACGCGGATGAAATGCGCAGCCACTTGGTACGGCGGTGAGCCGCGGCATGGTGCCATCGATCTGCGTCAGGCGCGCTTTCTCGACGACGATCGACGGAATTGAACCCATCAGGCCCACCGTGTAAGGATGCTGCGGGCGGTGGATCACGTCGGCAACCGGCCCGATCTCGACGATGCGCCCCGCGTACATCACCGCGACCCGGTCGGCCGTCTCGGCGATCACCCCCATGTCGTGGGTGATCAGCATTACGGCCGTGCCGTGGTCGCGGCCCAGGCGCTTCAGCAGCTGGATGATTTGCGCCTGAATGGAGACGTCGAGCGCCGTCGTCGGCTCGTCGGCCACGATCAGCTTCGGATTTGCGGCCAGCGCCAGCGCGATCACTACGCGCTGCCGCATCCCACCCGAAAACTGATGCGGATAATGCTCGATGCGGCGCTCGGCGGCGGGAATGCCGACCTCGTCCAAGAGACTGATCGCCCGCTTGCGGGCCTCGTCCTCGGAGAGGTCCAGGTGGGTGCGGATCGTTTCGACGAGCTGACGGCCGATCGTGTAAAGCGGATTGAGCGAGGTGAGCGGATCCTGAAAGATCGCGCCGATCTCGCGTCCACGGATCCGCCGCATCTCGTCGTAGCGCAGCTTGTCGATGCGCCGCCCATTCAGCACCACCTTGCCAGCCGCGATGCGGCCGGGCGGATCGATCAGGCCGATGATCGCGGCGCCGGTCAGCGACTTGCCGGCGCCCGATTCGCCGACCACACCGAGGACCTCGCCCGGCGCGATCTCGAAGCTCACGTCGTGCACCGCCACCAGCGTCCCGCGGCGCGTCGGGAACTCGACGCGCAACCCCTCGACCGCGAGCAGCGGTTTCGCCGTTTCAGCCAACGCGTTTGGCTTCCGGGGTGGCGGACGGCGCTTTGCAACCACCGATCGGCTCGACCTCGTCGATCACCGGCTTCCAGTCGGACGGCGAAAGCGGCGAGTCGAACTGCGCGTTGATGTAGTAGCGCTTGCAGGGCTTGGCGTTGAGCGTCATCTGCTTCAGCGATCCGCCGTGCCAGCCCGGTCGCAGCGGCACACCCTGAAGCGTGATCACGCGTTGGCCGGGCTCGATCTTGATCGGATGGCTCGGGAAGGCACCTTGCCCGTCGATGTTCTCGATGATCGTCGGGCTGCGGTTCACGTTCACCCGGGTATAGCGATTGCCCGACACCTCGCTCCAGGTCGGTCCCCAGGTCTGGCATCCGGTCAGCAGCAACGCGACTAGCAACAACATTGACTTTTGCATTACCAACTCCTAGTCCCCTTGATCAAAACAACCGGTGCCGCGGCGCATTCGTCGTGCGCGCCTGGGCCTTAACGCAGCTTCGGATTCAGCGCATCGCGCAGCCAGTCGCCCAGCAGGTTGATCGAAAGCACCATGGTAACGAGCGCGATTCCCGGGAATATCGTAATCCACCACTCGCCGGAGAACAGGAAATCATTGCCGACCCGGATCAACGTCCCCAGCGACGGCTGGGTCGGCGGAACGCCCACGCCGAGAAACGACAGCGTCGCCTCGGTGATGATCGCCGTGGCGATGTTGATCGTTGCCAGCACCAGTACCGGTCCCAGCACGTTGGGCAGCAGGTGGCGCCGCATGATGCCCCAGGGCGAAACGCCGATCACGCGCGCCGCCTGAATGTACTCCTTGCTCTTCTCGACCATCGTCGAGCCGCGCACGGTGCGCGCGTACTGGACCCAGTTGGCCGCGCCGATGGCGAGGATCAACACCGCGAGCGCCACGTCGGAGTGGGCCTCGCGCGGCAGCACCGCGCGGGCGACGCCGTCGATCAGGAGCGCGATCAGGATCGCCGGAAATGACAGTTGCACGTCGGCGACCCGCATGATGAAGGCATCGACCTTACCGCCCGCGTAGCCCGCCAACAGCCCGAGCGAGACGCCAATGACCACCGCCAGCGCGACTGACGCGAGGCAGACCAGCAGCGAGATGCGAGCACCGAACATGATCGCCGACAGTACGTCGCGCCCCTGGTCATCGGTACCCAACACGTAATTGGCGTTGCCGCCTTCCAGCCAGGCCGGCGGCGCCAGCGAGTCGAGCAGGTTCAGCGTCTTGAGATCGAACGGGTTGTGCGGCGCCAGCCACGGCGCGAACAACGCGGCCACGAGGCAAACGCCGAGGATGATCGCCGAGACGATCGCCACCGGCGAATTGCGAAAGCTGTAGCCGATGTCGCTGTCCCACACGCCGAACAATGCCCGCCCGTAGGAAGTGGTCATGGGCACGGTGCCGGATTTCGCCATTCGCGGGGTGCCTGCTAGTTGTTCGCGGACAGCGCAACCATCGCCTGCAAGGCTGCGACCCGGGTCTGTGCGAAGACCATCGACTTCCACGCGGGGGTGTCGATGTAGAACGCATCGCGGTGCAGGCGCAGGATCGACTCGCGCCTGTCCGCATCGGCCTCGGGATGATTGGCGAGCCAAAGGCGCGCGCGCAATGCCGCGAGTACGTCGGTGAACGACAGCGTACCGAACTCCAGAGCGATACCCGCGTAGGCAGCGCCGGGGCACTCCTCGAGCGTGGCGTTGAACAACATGCCCTGCACCTTTGCCGACGTCGACGTTCCGTCGTAGATCGAGGTCACGTCAGCGCCCCACCACGCCCTGGTCCGGGCAAGTGTTGCCGCGTCGTCCGGTCCCGAGTAGATCTTCTCGCCATGGCCAGCCGGTCCCAGGCCGGTGTGCACGTCGATCCAGCCCAGCCGGGCTCGCGAGCGGCCGTGCCGGCGAAGGACCTCGCGCAACACCTGCTGGCTCCATGCCGGGCGGGTTCCCGCGAAGAACAATCCGTCCGGCCGATCGGTCTGTCCCGTGGTGAGCGCGGTTTGCAGCGCCGGCGCCCCGTGGCGGGCCAGGTAGTCGCCGATCCGGGCCTCATTGTCGCCGCTCGGCGGCCAGGTCGAAGGCACGATGAATTCGTGGACTTCCAGATAAGCGTCGTTGCGAACCCGCGCGCCAAAGTCGCGGAAGTTCCGGTTGAGGTCGACGTTGTCCTCGTTGGTGCGGGTCGTGTGCGCAAAGCCGAACGGATTCAGCGCGTGCAGCATGACCACCGCGACACCGCGCTGCTTCACGCTAGCCAGGAACGCGTCGTCCGCAAGCAATCCGACCTGGCAACCGCTGCCGCAGTAGCCCTCGGCACCATGGGTGCCCGAGGTGATCAGCAGCATCGAGCGGGACTTGGCATCGCCCATGACCGCGACATCGATGCCAAGCGCCTCTCCCGAGGGCCCCCTCGCGGCGGGATGCTCGTGGCTTTCGACCGTGATACCCCGTGCGCTGGCGGCCGCCCGGAACTTGGCGCGTGCCTCGGCGTAGTTGGCTGCGAAGTGCACGACCGGGTCGACGTTGGACCAGGTCCAGCCGAGCGTGGCGGCAGGCGGCGGATGAGGTGCGTTCATCGCAACGGCATCGCCTTCTCCGCCAGCGCCGCGAGGTAGCCGGCGCCGAGAGGAATGACCTCGTCGTTGAAATCGTAACGGCTGCTGTGCAGGAAAGCCCCACTGTCGGCGCCGCCTTGTCCCAGGCGCGCGAAGGCGCCCGGCTTCGCCTGCAGCATGAACGAAAAGTCCTCGGAGCCCATCGAAGGGTCCAGGTTGCGAACGACATTGCCGGCGCCGACCAGCGATTCGGCCACTTCCATCGCAAACGCGGCAGGCCCGTCGTGGTTGACCGTGGCCGGGTAGACACGCTCGTAGCTGAGGCTCGCCTGCG
>JBKKAZ010000197.1:0-9540 GCA_046714435.1 Casimicrobiaceae bacterium | reverse complement strand
TGGGCGAATCCGACGCGGCGAAGAAGGACAGCAGCCTGGCATCGGCCGAATTGATCGCGCGCTATCGCAGCGAGGACGATGTCCGCGACCTGCTCGATCTGGCGCGCAAGCTCGAGGACCTGACCCGCAACGCCGGCAAGCACGCTGGCGGCGTGGTCATCGCGCCAACCCCACTGACAAACTTCTCGCCGCTGTTCGCCGAGCACGTCGGCAAGGGCGAGACGGCAAAGAGCATCGTCACGCAGTTCGACAAGGACGACGTCGAGGCGATCGGGCTGGTCAAGTTCGACTTCCTCGGCCTCACCACGCTCACCATCCTCGACTGGACGCTGCGTTACGTCCGCAAGCTCGATCCGGTGTCGACGATCGACCTCGAGGGGCTTCCGCTCGACGATCGCGGCGCCTACCAGGTCATCAATACCGGCAACACCAGCGCGGTGTTCCAGTTGGAATCGCGCGGCATGCGCGACCTCATCGCGCGCGCGAAACCCGATCGCTTCGAGGACATCATCGCGCTGGTCGCGCTGTACCGTCCAGGCCCGATGGCCCTGATTCCCGACTACGTCGAACGCAAGCTCGGCCGCCAGAAAGTCGCGGAAGTCGACCCGCGCCTCGCACCGATCCTTGGGGCGACCTACGGCGTGATGATCTATCAGGAACAGGTGATGCAGATCGCGCAGGTGATCGGCGGCTACACGCTCGGCGCCGCCGACCTGCTGCGGCGCGCGATGGGGAAGAAACTGCCCGAGGAAATGGCGACCCACCGCGATATCTTCATCGCCGGCGCGCAGGCCAACGGGCTGCTCCCGTCGAAGGCCACGCAGCTGTTCGACCTGATGGAGAAATTCGCCGGGTATGGCTTCAACAAGTCGCACGCCGCAGCGTATGCGCTCATCGCCTACCAGACGGCCTACTTCAAGGCGCACCATCCCGCCGCGTTCATGGCGGCGAATCTCTCGCTGGTAATGGACGACACCGACAAGGTGCGCGCTCTCCACGCCGACACGCTCGAACAGGGTGTCACGATCCTGCCCCCGGACGTCAATGATTCCGGCTACCGGTTCGAGCCGGTCGACGCGCAACGGATCCGCTACGGACTCGGCGGCATCAAGGGAACCGGCGAGCAGGCGATCGAGAGCGTCGTCGCCGCGCGAGCGGCTGGCGGCGCGTTCCGCGACCTGTTCGACTTTTGCCGGCGCGTCGACAAGCGCCTGTGCAACCGCCGGGCGATCGAGGCGCTGGTGAAGGCCGGCGCGTTCGACGTCCTGGACGCCCGCCGTTCGACGCTGTTCGCTTCGGTCGGCGTGGCGATCGAGGCCGCCGAGCGCGCGGAAGCCGCTGCAGGCCAGGTGTCGTTGTTCGAAGAAGCCTCTCGCGACGACACCGTCCCCATGGTGAGCGCGCGCGCCTGGTCCGATGCCGAGCGGCTGGCCTTTGAAAAGAGCGCGCTCGGCTTCTACCTCTCCGGACATCCGTTCGCCGCGCACGCCGCCGAGCTCGCACCTCTGGTGAAGACTTCACTCGCGAACATTCAGCCGCGACAGGAGCGCTACCTCGTCGCCGGCATCGTCACCGCGCTTCGCGTACAGACCGGGCGCCGCGGCAAGATGGCCTTTGTCACTCTCGACGACGGCAAGGGTACGGCCGAGATCATGGCGTTCAGCGAGACCTTCGATGCCGCCCGGGCGCTGCTGCGCGAAGATCAACTGGTCGTCGCCGAGGTCCGCGTGCTGCAGCGGATGGGCGACGATGGCGACGCCCAGGGTCTGCGTATCGTCGCCGAAAGCCTGTACGACCTTGCCGCGGTGCGCAAGCGCTGGGCGAGGCGGCTGAAGCTTTCGTTCAACGGCAACGCCGATGTCGGGAAGCTCGAGGACCTGCTGAAGCCGTTTCGCGGCGACGGGGTTCCGATCACCGTCCGCTTCGGCAACGACCGGATCGATGGCGAGGTGGATTTCGGCGACGGCTGGCGCGTCGCGCCCGACCCCGCGCTGATCGACCGGCTGCGCGAGTGGCTCGAGCCGGCGAACGTCGAGGTCGTTTATTGAAAAATTAGGGTCAGACTCGACTTTTCGCAAGGGCTGGCAACGTACTCTCGACCGATCGCAGAAAAGTCGAGTCTGACCCTAATTTTTCACAGGATTAGGTGGCGCGATGCGATCGCTCTACCTCCGCTACGCCGACTTCCTGCGCCCACCGGGCACCTTGCGGTTCATGGCGTTCGGGTTTCTCGCCCGGCTGCCGATCGGCACGCTCGGCATAGCGACGCTGCTGCACGTCAGGGAGTTGTCCGGGTCGATCGCGTTCGCAGGTAGCGTCGTAGGCGCGCAGCTTGTCGCCGCGGCGGCGATGGGTCCGGTGCTCGGGCGAATGATCGACACCCGGGGCCTGCGCCCGGTGCTGAGGCTGACCGCATTCGTCCCGGCGGTTTCGATTCTGTTGGTATTGTTCGCGGCGCCACTGGGACTCTCGCGCTATACGGTGGTCGCGGCCGCGATCGCGACTGGTGCGTTCCTGCCGCCAATCACGCCGGTCATCCGCACGATCTGGCGCCAGCGTTACAACGACGAACAGACGCGCAGGACCGCCTACACGCTCGACGTCGTGACAATCGAGCTTTCGTTCACGTTGGGACCGGCGCTGATCGCCGCACTGATCGCGACGGCCTCGCCGCAGGCCGCGCTTGGACTCGCGTGGCTGTTCACGGCAGCCGCCGTCCCGCTGCTGATCGCGTCGGGCGGACTCGGCTGGTGGAAGCAGGCGGAGGCCGCGGAGCGCCACCTGCTCGGCCCGTTGCGCGAGCCCCGGATGCTCGTCATCTATGCGACGTGCTTCGCGCTCACGGCGACGTTCGGCGCGCTCGAGGTCGGCTATCCCGGATTCGCGGTGGCGCAGGCCACCACGGCCTGGGGACCGGCGCTGATCGCGATCAACTCCGTCGGCAGCGCCCTGGGCGGCATCCTCTATGGCGGATTGCGGCTGTCGATGCCTGTCGAGCGGCAACTGCCATGGTTGTTGGGCCTACTCGCCCTGCCCATTGCGCTTCACCTTGCGGTCGGCGATCCGTGGGCGATGGCGCCGCTGGCATTCGTTGCAGGCATCCTGATTGCGCCATCGATCGCCGCGGTGACCCTGCTCGTATCAAGGTACGCGCCTCCTCACTATGCGACCGAAGCGTTCACGTGGTCGGGGACCGCGATCCTCACCGGCGTCGGTACCGGCATCGCGGTAGGCGGCGCACTGACTGAGCGATTCGGCCCGCCCGGCGCGTTCCTGCTCGCGGTAGTCTGTGCGCTTTGCGCATCGGTTCTTGCGCTGCTGCTGCGACGGCGCTGACCCTTTCCCCGACGGAGACTCTGCACCATGACCCTCCCCGCTTCGATGCGCGTCATCGAAATGCACATGCCCGGTCCGCCCGACGTGCTGCGAATCGCCGAACAGCCGCTCCCCGTGCCCGCCGACCACGAGGTATTGATCGAAGTTGCCTACGCCGGGGTCAACCGCCCTGACTGCCTGCAACGCGCGGGTTCCTACGCCCCGCCACCGGACGCCAGCCCGATCATCGGCCTCGAAGTGTCAGGACGCGTCGTTGCTCGCGGGAAAGGCGACGAGCGCTGGAAGGAAGGCGATCTCGTTTGTGCGCTGGTCGCAGGCGGCGGCTATGCCGAGTACTGCGTGGCGCCCGCAGCGTGGTGCCTGCCGATTCCCCAGGGCGTGAGCTTGCGCGACTCGGCGGGACTGCCGGAGACCCATTTCACGGTGTGGAACAACGTCTTCGATCGCGGCAGGCTCGCCGCCGGCGAATGGCTGCTTGTTCACGGCGGCACCAGCGGCATCGGGCTCACTGCCATCCAGCTCGCGAAGCAGTTCGGCGCGACGGTGATCGCCACCGCCGGCTCCGCGGACAAGGTTGCGTTCTGCCGCGCGATCGGCGCCGACCACGCGATCGACTACCGCACGCAGGATTTCGTGGCCGAGGTCGCCGCGCTTACCCGCAAGCGCGGCGTCGACGTCGTGCTCGACATGGTCGGTGGCGACTACATTCCCCGCAACCTGCGCTGCCTCGCACTGGAAGGCCGGCTGCTGATGATCGCGTTTCTGCAAGGCGGCCGCGCCGAGATCGACTTCCGGCAGGTGATGATGCGGCGGCTGACCATCACCGGGTCGACGCTGCGGGCGTCGCCGTTCGAGCGCAAGGCCGAACTCGCGAACAAGCTGCTCACCAAGGTCTGGCCGTTGTACGCCAACGGGAAGCTGCGCACGGTGACGCACTCGACGTTCCCGCTCGCGGATGCCGCGGCCGCACACACGCTGATGGAATCGTCCGCGCACATCGGCAAGATCCTGCTCGAGGTGCGCGACGCGGGGCGCTAGACGCGTCCCACAACGGGTGCCGGCAAGGATTCGCTAGCGCAGAAAACGCAGTACGCTCACCAGCACGACGATGAGCGCGGTGAGTCCGACCACCGCAAGGATGGCGGTCAGCAGGTGACGCGTCTCGCCCTGGAAGACGATGAGCTCGTCGGCCAGCTCGGCGACCTGCGCCGACGACGCGAACGACTTCGGCTCGGCGCCTTCGCGGTTGTCGTCGTCGTCGTCGAATGCGTTGTCGTCGTCGTAGTCGGCGTCGCGATGCGAACGGCGAGGCGGCAGCGATGCGACGTTGGCGGCATCGACCGGAACCACGAAGGTCAGATTGCTCACCGGGATGCGCCGGTGGGTGAGGTTGTCCCAGAACTTCTGCGTGCGCCCGTTCTTCGAACGATAGACGAGGCCGCGGGGACCGGCGACGGTCCGCTCCCCGGCCTGCATGAACACCTTGTGCGGGATCCGCCCCGAGCGTCCGAGATCGAGCAGCACACGGAACTCGCGCGGCCCGAGCGGCACGTCGATCTGGAATTCGGGTGGCGCACGGCTGCCGCCGGAGCTGGTCTCGGGAACGTAGGTGAGCTTGCCGAGGATGCGGCCGTCGGCGCGTGCGAGCAACCCTCCACGCTCGCGTATGCGCAACATGCCGTTCATGGTTTCCATGCGCCCGCCGGTGGCGAGTTCCACCGATTCGCCGCGATTGAGCGTCACCTTCAGCACGAGGATCATCTCCGCGCCGTCTTCGACCACGACCCGGGCCTTGTGCGGCTTGAGACGAATGAGCGGCATTCTTGGCGCGACGTCGGCGTGAGGCGGCGCGTTGAAGGTCTGGTGCGACGACGAGTCGAACTGGCGCGCGCTCTTGCGCATGGAGGCGGATCGCGACGCGCGGCGCATTCCCCTCGAAGCGCCCAACGCGTGGGTGCGTTAGCTCGGACGATTCTAAACAAAAGCTCCGCGATGGCTAGCGGCGATTGCGGTTTTTCGACGGACGGGATCAGCAAAACGTCGGAGGATTTGACAACTGTGGCGCTTCGAGAGTTGTACACCCCGCTTGTTCAGTCGCGGGCGTATCCGCCCTCGGACCGCCACCGGTTAGCGTGGCACGACGGCAACGCCGGCGATGCAGCGGCCATCATGCGGATGTCATGGCACGACCCGCTGCCGTCGGCAACGACAGCGCGTGGGGGTCGAGCGGGAAGCGGCCTGACCGCCGCGTTGGTTCGTCCCGGTCGGAGGACGCACGGCGGCCGAGGTGCCGGCGACTCGCAAGGTCACCGGCAAGATCAGGAGGTCAGTGCGTCTGAACCGGCTTCGGGCGCGCGTCGAACGGCGAGCTCGTGCCGGTGTGGCTTTCGATCCGAACCGTGATACTGCATCCCGCGTCGGCAACCGTAGGCGTGGTGGAGAATTCGCCCGACCGGATGCCGAATATCACCGACTGCCCGACCGCGAGGAGCAGCGATTGCGCGACCGGCGACTGCGTGACGAACCCGCCAGCCACATTCGTCGCGAGCGTGTAGAAGTTGGAGAAGGACTGCCAAGTCGTGCCGCCGTCGGTGCTGTAAACGATCCTCGCCGTTACCCTCTCCGCGGTTGCCGCGTTGTGGTACAGCATGGCGATTGCGGTCGCGACCCGCGGATAGTTCTGGACCACATGAGGACTCGTCTGGCAGGAGACACCACCGGCATTGATCTCGGTTACCGCACTGGCGGAGGTAACCACGAAAACCGGCTCGAGCGCGTTGCCCAGGCGGTTCATGAACGCCGCCATCTGGAGCCGACTCACCGGGTCATTCGGGCAGTACACGTTGACGCCAGGGCAACCGAGCGTGACCTGCCGGTTCTTCAGCCACTCGACGTTCTGGCAGAACGACGCGCCGACAACGGTGTCGTCCACATCGGTGAATCCGGCGCAGGGCGCCGCCACGGCCGCGCCGCTTGACGCCATCCAGAACGTAAATCCCGCGACCACTTTCCATGCGCGCATCTTGTCTCCCATTGGTGAGCAAACCGAACCCATCATTTCAGATTACGGCGGCATAGGCAATCGCGCACGGACGGATGGGTCGCTGGTCCGTTGCGAGGGAAGCGTCCATGGCGGGACCGGTGCCGGCACCAGGCTTCGAACCCGGGACCTTCGGTTTACAAAACCGCTGCTCTACCAACTGAGCTATGCCGGCGGGGCGCTGCAGGGAAGGGAATTGTAGCGCCGCGGGGGCAGACCGGCGGATGACCTGCGAGAAGCAGATCCTGGGCCCACGCCAAGGATGACGCAGGAGAAGCAGATTCTGAGCCAACGCCCAGGATGACCTTGGAAAAGCAGATCCTTGGCTAACGCCAGGGATGACTTTCGGCTGCGCCGAAAGTCACTTGATGACCTGGAGGTGCGAAGGGCGCGTGCGCCTCTCGCCGCCGGCTTCGACCTTGCGCGTGTCGTCGGCCGGAACCGTCGCGGCGGCCAGCGAAGCCGCCGGATCCTGCGGAACGTTGAAAGCGAAGCCGTAGCCAGTTTCCTTCGCGAAAATCCCCGCCACTGCCCCGATCGGCACCGCGACCTCTTGCGAGACGCCGTTGAAGCGCGCGGTGAACTGGATCCAGTCGTTGTCGACGGTCAGCCGCCGCGTTGCGCTTGCACTCACGTTGAGCACGATCTCGCCGTTTTTCACGTAGGCGGCCGGGACCTTGGTCTGCGGATTAACGCGCACGGCAAGGTACGGGGTGAGCCCGTTGTCGGCGCACCACTCGCAGATTGCGCGAACCAGGTAGGGCTTGGCGGACTGCTCGGACATGCGGCGCAGGATACTACGCAGATCGGGTAGAGGGTCAAGCCCGGGTCGTAAGGTAATGCGACACTGCCCCTGCCCTGCATCCTGCGCGTTCGGGAATCGGGGGCCTTGTGTTGGACAAGCCACAGGTCGTGGCCACTGGAGCCACTCGGTGTCTGCCGACTCCGCGTTCGGCGACCGACCGACGGTGCCATCTCCGCATACAGGGTCGATGGCCACCCGGCCCCATGGCACGATCCGTGCCTGCGGTCATTGCGCGAATCACGCTGTCGCAGTCCAATCGCGCTGCGCGGCGCGGTGGCGTTCGAGATCCCCGCCTTCGCGGGGATGACGCAGTCGCGTTCCGATCGCGCTACGCGGCAGGGTGGCGTTCGAGATCCCCGCCTTCGCGGGGATGACGCAGTCGCGTTCCGATCGCGCTACGCGCGATCGGGCTTGTGCGTCACTTTCTCATGCCGCGCTCGGCGGAGGTCAGGGCCTCGGAAAAGGCGGGGCGCGCGAACAGCCGTTCGGCGTACTTCATCAGCGGCGCGGACTGCTTCGGCATCTGCACGCCGTAATACTCTAGGCGCCAGAGCAGCGGCGTGATCGCCACGTCGAGCATCGAATAGTCCTCGCCGAGCATGTGCTTGTGCTTGGCGAACACCGGCGCGATCTGCAGCAGCGCGTCGCGGACCAGGTTGCGGGCGCGTTCGGCGTTCTTCTGGTTGTTGCCCTCGAGCGCGTCGATGTGGCAGAACAGTTCCTTCTCGAAGCGGTGCAGGAACAGCCGCGCCCGCGCCCTCATCACCGGGTCGGCGGGCATCAGCTGCGGATGCGGAAAACGCTCGTCGATGTACTCGTTGATGATGTTGGACTCGTGCAGCACGAGGTCGCGCTCCACCAGCACCGGCACCTGGTTGTAGGGATTCATCACCGCCAGGTCCTCGGGCTTGTGGTCGAGGTCGACGTCGATGATCTGGAAGTCCATCCCCTTCTCGTGCAGCACGATGCGGCAGCGCTGGCTGAAGGGGTCGGTGGTGCCGGAATAAAGGGTCATCATGGGGCTAATGTCTCCTCGCGCAAGGGTCGCGGGCGGCTCTTTCTGGCCGGATGAGTTGCAAACGGCGGTTAGCGAACGGGAACGGCGTTGAAATCGCGGCGGCGCGGTTTCGGGAGGCTGGTCCCGGCCGTGCCCGCCCCGCTAGTGAAGTTCCTTCCAGTACTCGCGCTTGAGCCAGTACACGAATACGAACAGCACGCCGAGAAACAGCAGCACGACCAGGCCGATCCGCTCGCGCTTGAGCTTCGTCGGTTCGCCGAGGTAGTCCAGGAAGTTGACCAAGTCGGCACTCGCCTGGCGATACTCGGCGCTCGTCATCGAGCCGGGCGTGTCGATTGCAAGCGTCTTCAGCAGGAACTTGCCGTCGCGAGTGGGCTCGACCAGCGCGATCGCCTTTTTCGCGATCGCCTCGCCTTCGGCGGCATGCGCGGTCGGGAACTCGGTCGTGACCAGCTTGTTGGTGCCGGATAGCTCCCACAGCGCGTGGGGCATGCCGACGTTCGGGAACACCAAGTTGTTCCACCCGGTCACCGACTTGTCGTCGCGGTAGAAGCCGAGCAGGTAGTTGTACAGCCACTGCGGACCGCGCACGCGCGATTCGACCGACAGGTCCGGCGGCGCCGCGTTCAGCCAGTCCTTCGCGTCGCTGGCACGCATCGCGACCTGCATGGTCTCGCCGAGCTTGGTCGGGACCAGCCGGACGCCTTCCGCCGTCTCCAGGAAGCTGCCGGTGAGGACCAGATTGCCGGAAATCTGGGATTCGGTCAGGCCGAGGTCGGTGAGCCGGTTGTAGCGCACGTACTTCGCGCTGTGGCAATTCAGGCAGTAGTTGACGAACAGCCGCGCACCCCGCTGCAGCGACGCGACGTCGCGGGGGTCGGTGTCCACGGGCTCCATGCGCATGGCTGGACCGGACGCGCCGTACGCGATGCCGGCGACTGCGAACAGCAGGCCTGCAAACAGGGACGCGGGCTTCATGGCCAGGTCACCCTGTCCGGAACCGGCTTGCACTTGTCGCGCGCGGTGTACCAGGGCATAAGCAGGAAGAACAGGAAGTAGACGGTGGTGAAGATCCGCGCGATCACCGTCGCGATGTCGGCGCCGCCCAGCACCGGCAGGCCGGATGGAAACTGGCCCCAGATGGTAATCGGCACCACGCCGAGGTAGCTCAGCACCACGAAGCTCACCACGAACGCCGCCAGCCAGCCCTTGAAGTGCGCGCCGCGGTAGCGGATCGACTTGGCCGCCCCGCGGTCGAGCCAGGGCAGCGCGAAGAAGACCAGCACGGCCGCGCCCATCACGATCACGCCGTAGAGCGGCGTCGCGGGCAGGAACGGCAGG
>JBKKAZ010000196.1:0-16514 GCA_046714435.1 Casimicrobiaceae bacterium | reverse complement strand
TTGCGCCCCGACCTCGAAGGCCAGCCTGCTCTTGCCGACGCCGCCGCTTCCTGTGAGCGTGACCAACCGCTGGGTCCCGAGCAGGGCGCGCACCTCGGCAAGCTCCGACTCGCGGCCGATGATGCGTGTCGGCTGCAGCGCGAGATTCGTCTTGCTCCAATCCGGTATCCCGATGCGGTCGGATTCGGATAACGGCTGAGCAACGTTTCGGTTCGAACCGTCCATGGGCAAGGACGATGCGGCCGACGCTGGTCCTGCGAGCTCCACCGGCGCGACTAGCCGATAGCCGCGCTTCGGAATGGTCTTGAGATAGCGCGGCTGCGAGGGGTCATCACCCAACGCCTGGCGCAGCAACGAGATGCAGCGCGACAGCGCTTCGTCGCTGACGTGCGGATGCTTCCACACCGCCTCAATCAGTTCGTCGCGGCTGACCGTGTCGCCGGCCCGGCGCGCGAGGGCGACCAGCACATCCATTGCGCGCGGCTCGACATGGACTTCGCCGGCGCGTGAAACGATGCGGCCCTGACTCGGCTGAATCGCGTGATCGCCAATGCGAAAGCCGCCGGCAAGGGAATCGTTCACGCGAAACCTCGCATCGTTGTTCACCCGACGGTCACCGCCAAAGCATCAGCCAATCCTTAGCGTTCCATCAGGACTAATGGCAAGGCCATAGGCAGGATCAGCTACCGGACGCCCCGAAAACCGTCAGGTTTCGGTGATTTCTCGATCATACAACGACGCCGCAACACGGTGTGGTTGGGTAGGTTCGCGCGTCCGATGGCGACTAAACCGACTCTAATCGAGGAGAACAGAGCATGAACCCACGCAACAGTTCCCGATTGGGCATCTCGTACGGATTCCTAGGATTGCTCCTGGCGTCGATGGTTTCGACCGCAGCTTTGGCGGAATCGCCGTCGAGGCACGGTTTTCCCCCTTCACTCCATCAACTCAACGAAGCCGCCGAGCTCACCGCCTTTTTCAACGTGGGCCCGCGAACGGCTAATACGTATCCGCCGGACCTGCCCTTCCAGATTCTCTACACCCCCTACGATCCGAACGGAGTGAACAACACCGGAGGAACGTATACGACTTTCTACGTGAAGCCCGGCACTCGCCTCTACGTTCCGGTGATCTACAACGACAACTCGATTCCGATCATCGGCGACTTTCCGCCGGCGGGAGATCGCGCCGCGTTGCTGCATTACATCTTTTCGCAGGAACAGCTCGGGCTCGTGTACGCGACAATCACCATCGACGGCCAGGTCACTACGTTGGGGCCGCGCTATGTCGTCGAGGTCGCGTTCGACAGCCCGCTCCCCGATGGCGCTACGCTCTACCAAGCGGTTGCAGCGGTGCTGACGCCGCTGAAGAAGGGCACCCACACTGTCGAGATCTCGGCATTGGCCACCGGCGCAGCGCTCAGGGAGGATCCTTTCCCCCTGTATTTTCCGGATGGCGTGTTCGAGTTCTCGTCGACGTACACCGTCATCGTTCAGTAAGGAGGAGCTATGGTCAGGATCACGCGTGCATGGGTGTTCGCAGGACTGACTCTGCTGTCCGGCTCGGCGCTGGCTGCGCCATGCGGCGGCTTCACGGACGTCGACGATACCGTCTATGGTTCCGGCTTTAACACCTTTTGTTCGGGCGTCGAATGGGTGAAGAATCGCAGCGTCACGATTGGCTGCACGTCGCCGACCACGTATTGCCCGAGCGCTCCAGTGAATCGTGCCCAGATGGCTCTGTTCATGCAGCGGCTGGGATTCGCGTTGGAGCCCACGATTCTCTACCGTGAGGCGACAATTGCCGCTGGAACTGACTTCACCAACATCACGGGCTACTGCGTGGTGGGGCCGTACGTGGTAATCGGCTTTCCTCGGGCCGCCACTGTCTCGGGCTGGGCGCTGGCCCATCCGACCGGTGCGACTCACTTGATTGGTGCCGGCGGGGTTTACTCGACGGACGGCGGCACCACCTGGCTCGGCGTCGGTGGCGCGAACTATTTCTCGGGCGTAAACACGTCGCCGAGCGCCTTTGGTTCGATTCCGGTCAACACGGCCTCGCAGCAGTTGAGCGTGGGTCAATCGGTATTGTTCGCCATCGGCATCGGAAAGTTCCAGGGCCTGGGACTCTCGGCGGCGCCGACGGATTGCGTCATCTCGGTTCGCATCGACAACCGCAATCCAGTGACACCCCCGTACGATGCCGCAGCCGGCGCGACAACCACAACCGGCGGCAACCTTTACCCATAGAGTCGCAACGCGGACCGAGGGGACCGCTGAAACGAACAACCTCGCCGGTTAGCTCCGGGGGGGTTTCGGTTTCCGTGCAATTTTCGGGCACCAACGGTAGCCACCGATAATCATGCCGCTGGAGGTGTCCGAAAACCGCGGGAAACTCCAGCCGCGCTGCCGGGCCATGTCATTGCACATGGCCTTCAGCACCCCGTCCTGCGACCAGGCATCGCTCAGGCGCATATGAATGTCGGAGAGGTGAAGCCAGCAGATCGGGCGCACGTCAGCCCGTCCTTTCCGGGAACAACCCCGGCATCCAGCGCGAGGCGAGAGTGGCCGGGAAGGCGAGGCGGAGCGGGGCGCGCGTGCTTTCTGACGAGAGCACGCCGTGTTCTAGCAGAGCGGAGACCACGCGGCGGGCTTGACGCTCGCCGGTGCCGACGATATTAGCGGCGTCGGCGCGCGGGAGTTCGCCGCGATAGAGCACAGCTTCAAGTATGCTGCCTGACTTCGGCGGCAGATGATCGAGCCTGATCTCTTCCTCGGCCCACAGCAACATGCGCGCGCGCAAGTGATCTGGCTGCATCAGGCGTTCCATGAAGGTGACCTGGTCAATGCATGTGGTGAGGAAGAACCGCGTAAATTCCGCGAGACTTTCTTCGCTCAGGTTGCCTCGTCCGTCGAGATTGCTATGCCGGGTCTGGTCGCAGGTGGCGAGGAGGGTCTCGTAAGCATCGACGTTGCGGGCGAGGCCACGGGCGATCGACCAGACAGCCCCCGTGTCGAGTGCGTCGAGCAGTGTGGCGTGCGACATCAAGCGAGCGACGCGGCCATTGCCGTCGAGAAACGGGTGAATCCAGACGAGGCGGTGATGTGCTGCCGCCGCCGCGAGTAGGGTTTCGGTCTTGCCGAGGCAGCCATAGACCTCCTCGAAGCGTTGCAGGAAGCGCGGTACGGCGGGCGCACTGATCGCGACGTGATTGCCGACCATGACGTCACGATGGCGCAGATCGCCGGGGATCACTTTGACGCGTTCGTTGGTCGTCGGCTCTTCTATCCACAACAAATCGTCGGGGAGCAGTTCGCAGAAGTGGCGATGGATCTCGCAAATGGTGCCAGCGGTGAGCACGCGGCCTTTGAGGCCGCCGCTATCGATCCACCGCTGGACCGTGATATGGGCTTTGGCTTCGAGCTGGAGGTCGCGCTTCCTGGCGTCCTCGCTGTAGTCGCCCTTGAGGGCGCGCTCGATGTCGATGGGATGCGTGTCGTGCCCTTCGATCAGGTTGCTGTAATAGCAGTTCATCGACCGCACGAGATCGGCGAGCGAGGCCAGCAGGCTTTCGGGCAAGGAGCGCCGGAAGCCGGCGCTTTTCTGCGCCAGTTCAAGGGCTAGATCGATCAGGGCAGGGCGATGGCGCGAACCCTCGCCGATCAGCAGGGGTTCCATCGTGGAAGTGGTCTCGCCGCGGTCTTCTGCCGTTTTTATGTCCGCTTCTATGTCCACTTTCTTATTGATCATTACTCGTTATATATCAATTATATATTTACTACAAATAGCCATGAATGGCCGTTTAAAAGTCCGCTTCAGTATCCGCTTTCAGATAGGGGACTGCGTGCCACTTTCAAGGGCTCGGAAGAAGGGCGGTTAAAGGGGCGCGAAGGGGTCACTTCTTCTTCGCCGGCGGCACGGCAGGCGCAGGCCGATCGACCGCGGTCGTGTCCAGCCGCCAGACGCTCCCGCCGCTCGTGCCGACGATGACGCGCCCCGGCCCGGAGGCGTCGACGGCCAGCGCGATCGTGTCTGGATGCGGCGCCTCGCCACCGACGCGACTCCACGATCGCCCCGCGTCGGTGGTTCGGAACACGCCCTTCTTCCAGGTCGCGGCGTAATGCGTGCCGGGCGCCGCCGGATCGATTGCGAGCGCCTGTACGTTCGCATTTCCCAATCCAGCACGCGCTTCGGTCCACGTCGTGCCACCGTCCACGCTCTTCCAGACACCTTCGTCCTCGGATCCGGCATACAACGCTTTGGCGGAAGCGTCGTACGCAATCGCCTGGACGCGCGAAAGGGGAATGGCCGTGCAGCATTTGTCGAACGTCGTGTTGCCCGCGGCGCTGCGCCACAGAAAACGATCGACGCCCACGAACACGGACTCGGGGGCACCGGGCACGACGGCGAGGCCGAACAGTCCGCCGATCGAGGTGTTGACCTGGAAATCCTTCTTGATCGGGATCCACTTTGTCGCGCCGTCGCCGCTGCGGAACACGTCCCAACCGTTCGATGCATACACGACGCGCGGGTTTGCCGGATCGAGCGCGAGCGCCTTGATGCTTGTCCGCATCGGCAGTCCGTCGCGCGCGTGTGTCCAGCGCTCGGCACTGTCGGTGCTATGGAACACGCCGTCGTCCGTGCCCGCGTATAGCGTCCGTGATGTCGCGTCGTAGGCGAGTGCATTCGTGGAGCGATCGGTCATGCCCTCGCTCTTCGAGGTCCAGGTCGCGCCACCGTCCGTAGACTTGTACACGCCGTGGTTCGCGCTCGCCGCCCAGAGCGTCTTGGGCGAAGCGGGGTCGGCTACGACTGCGGAGATGTTCGCGGCAAGAAAACCCGCGCCAGGCGCGGTCCAGGTCCTGCCGCCATCGGTCGTGCGGATCACGCCTTCGCGCGTGGTTCCTGCATGGATGCCATCGGGCACCGTCGGGTCGAGCACTAACGCGGTAAAGCTGATCCAGCTGAAGCCCGACGTGGCGCTGCGCCAGCTTCGTCCGGCGTCATCGCTGCGCAGAATCGCGTTGGGAATGCCCGCCCAGAGCGTCGCCGGGCGCGCGGAATCGACGACGAGGCTTCGCACTTGCTTGTCCTTCATCAAACCGGCGGCCGCCGGCGCCCAGGTCGCGCCGCCATCGCTACTTTTCAGGACCCCCTCGTTGACCGTTCCGGCGTAGACAGTCTGGGGCGTCACCGGATCGACGACGAGCACGTCGATGCGAGTCTTCACCGGCTGCGCACCGCTGGGCCGCCACGACTTGCCCCCGTCGGTGCTCTTGTAGATGCCTTCGAAACCGCCGCTCACATACAGCGTCGACGGCGTCATCGGATCGATCGCGAGCGCGAACAGCCGGAAATTGTGCGGCAGGCCCTCGGTGCTGCGGGTCCAGGTCGCGCCACCGTCGGTGCTGCGATGGACGCCGTCGTTGGGGCCGGTATCGGTCGCGGCAAACACGTTCTGCGGATTTTTCGGATCGACGACGATGCCCAGAACCGGCGCCTGGCGCTTCTCGCCCATCGCCTTCTTCCAGGTCGCGCCGCCATCGATCGATTTCCACACGCCCTCGCCCCAGGTGCCCGCGTAGAGCGTGCGCGGTCGAGCCGGATCGATGGCGAGCGCGTGGATCGACCAGCCGCGCAGCGTGGGGGATGCCACGGTCCAGTTCGCCCCGCCGTCGACGGTCTTGAGCACGCCGCCGCCCCAGACGCCCGCGTAGAGCGTGCCTGGCGCCGTGGGATCGGCGACAAGCGCCTGTACGTTCCCGCCGAGCGGGCCGAGCGGGGTCCAAGTCGCTGCAATCGCGTTTGTCGACGATGCGATCGCGCTCGCGAACACGATTCCTGCAAGACACGTTTTAGCTCGCGATGTGATCGCAGACACGTTGGTTTGGCTGACGGGAAGGCAGGTCGTGAACCAGCAGGTGACGTGGTACGGGTGGAGATGCAAAACGACGCGCACCTCGCGCGGTGTTCGGTGCTGTTGCCGGCGGTTGCCGACGGGCCGCCCCTAGGCAACCGCCTGAATGCAAGACCCGATGCAAAAGGCGCAACGCAGGGGTCCCGATACCAACAGACCTTCCGGACGCCTTTTGCATCGGCTCCGCTAGTGCAACGGTCCCGTGTTCTCCACCGCCTGCACCGGCGGCGCGACGGACGCATGATGGCAAACCAGCCGCCAGCCGGACGGTGTGCGCATAAATACATTGGTGGCGATCGCGCTCGCCCGGACGCTGCCCTCGCCGGTGTTGATTTCCTCGACCGCGCTCTGCAGCGCAAGGCCCACGGTCTCGATCGTCACCAGCCCATCGAGCTGGAACGATAACCGGCCTTCGCCGTTGAAGATCCTTTCCCACGAGGCGCGCACCGCATCGTAGCCGACCAGGCGCGGGCCGCCCGGGTGGACGCAGACGATGTCCTCGTCCTCGGCCCATGCCGCCATCATCGCGTCGATGTCCTTGGCCTCGAACGCCTGGTAGAAGGCGACCGCCGCGTCCTGCGGCGAGACGAAGATCGAAGGCGTGCGGGGCTTGCCCATCGCGGCGTCACTGTCCGGGAAGCGTTATGGCGGAACGCGCGAGATTGTATACCGCGTCGGACTTGAGTTCGCGCATGCACTTGAAGTGTCCGAGCGGGCACTCGCGCTTGAAGCAGGGGCTGCAGGCGATGTTGATCTTCGCGACCTGCGCGAGCGGCGAAAGCGGCGGCGTGTACACGGGCGACGACGAGCCGAACAGCGCGACCAGCGGTACGCCCACGGCAGCGGCTGCGTGCATAAGTCCCGAATCGTTGGACACGACCACCGACGCGAGCGAGAGGATGTCGATCGCGGTACCGAGGTCGGTCCGGCCAGTGAGATCGCGGATCGAGCGGCCGGATTCGCCCGAGGCCTGCAGCACCGATGACGCGGCGAGCTTGTCGTTTGGCGAGCCGACCAGCCAAACCTGTGCGCCCTGGGCGAGGAAACGCGATGCGAGCTCGGCGAATTGGTTCGGCGGCCAGCGCTTGGCCGGGCCGTACTCGGCGCCCGGGCACAGCACCAGCGCGGGCCGGTCGGCCCTCAGGTGCATGGCGCGAGCCGCGGCATTGCGATTCGCAAGGTCCGGGACCAGCACCGGCGCCGGCGGCATCGGGACCATCGAACCCGGCGAACCGGCGAGCGCAGCGAAGCGATCGACCAGCCTTGGCATGCCCTTGCGATCGAGGTGCCGTGTATCGTTGAGCAGCCCGTAACGGAACTCGCCCACGTAGCCGGTACGTCGCGGAATCCGGGCGAGCCAGGGAACCAGCGCGGACTTCCAGGAGTTGGGCAGCACCAGCACCCGCGAGTAGCGCGAGGCGGCGATCTGCGCGGCCAGCGCCTGGCGGGCGCGAAGCGCCAGGCGGCCGTGCACGAGCGGGCTCTCGATGATCTGCCGGATGCCGCGCATGCGCGCATACACCGGCGCGCACCAGGGCGGCGCGAGCACGTCGACAATCGGCTCCTGATACGGCTCGCGGAGGAGTGCGATCAGCGGCTCGGAGAGAATCGCGTCTCCGACCCACGAGGGCGCAATGACCAGGATGCGTTCGGACATGGCAGGTGGACGCGCGCGGACCGAAAGCGGTCGATCAGTCCGTCAGCGCGCAACATGCTAGGGTACTCCGTGTCGTCGTGAACGGCGTAACGCCGATGTCGTGCAGCGTTACAAGCTGTCGGGGACAATCGCCTTCCGGCACGCAGGACCCAATTCCCTTTGCGCGGCAGGCGTGTGCCGCCGGACTCGAGGCGGCGGGATGCCCGGCTGTGAAGCGATGCGCGAGGCCTGCGGCGTGTCAGTGCGCGGCCGACGCCGGGCCTTCGAGCCGATACAGCGTTCCGCAATACGGACAGCGCACTTCGCCGTTCGCATCCAGTTCGAGGAACACGCGTGGGTGTGAGCTCCACAGCGGCATGCCGGGATTCGGGCAAAACACGGGCAGGTCCTTCGCGCTGACCGCGACCGCGGGTGCGTCGTTGGTCGCCGCCATGGTCAGACCTTTGCCAGCCAGTGGTGCTTGGACGGATTACGGCCGTTGACGGTGTCGAAGAACAGTTGCTGCAGCTTGGTCGTCAGCGGCCCGCGAGCACCGTCCCCGATGGTGCGCAGGTCGTACTCGCGGATCGGCGTGACCTCCGCTGCAGTGCCGGTGAAAAACGCCTCGTCGGCGATGTAGATTTCGTCGCGCGTGATGCGCCGCTCCATCACCGGGATGCCGAGTTCGCGCGCGAACTCGATGATCGTCGCGCGGGTGATGCCTTCGAGCGCGCCGCCGGCGAGGTCCGGCGTGTGCAGCACTCCATCTCGCACGATGAACACGTTTTCCCCGGATCCCTGGCAGACGTAGCCCTGGGGATCCAGCAGCATCGCCTCCTCATAGCCTTCGTGCGTCGCCTCCTGATTGGCCAGGATCGACACCGAATAGTTGCCCACGGCCTTGGCCTTGCACATCGTGATGTTCGGATGATGATGCGTGAACGACGAAGTCTTGACACGGATGCCCTTCTCGAGGCCGTCGGCGCCCAGGTACGCGCCCCAGGGCCAGCCCGCGATCGCGACCCGCACCGGATTCGATTTCGCCGCGACCCCCATCGCGTGGCTGCCGTAAAACACGATCGGACGCAGGTAACAGGAGTCGAGCTGGTTGCGGCGCACGCATTCCTTCTGCGCCTCGTCGATAACTTCCGGCGCGAACGGAATTTTCATGCCGAAGATCTTGGCGGACCGGAACAGGCGCGCGGTGTGATCCTTCAGGCGGAAGATCGCCGGACCGGCAGCGGTCTTGTAGCAGCGCACACCTTCGAACACGCCCATGCCGTAGTGCAGCGTGTGGGTGAGCACGTGCGTGGTCGCATCGCGCCACGGCACCAGCTTGCCGTCGTACCAGATCCAGCCGTCGCGGTCGGCCATCGACATGCTTGTATCTCCCCGTTCGACATTCCAGAACAATCCATTCTAGCCCATCGTCAGGCTCCATCCCGGTCCGGCCGGCGCCACGAGGCACCAAACAGTTCTCGCCAAAGCGCGTCGACGGCCTCGCGTTGCTCCCTGTGCGCAGCCGCATCGACGCGCGCCTCGCCGGCACCGGTAAGGCGTACCGCATGCTGTTGCTTGCGGTAGGTCCGGTACGCATCGGCGACCGCTTCGGCGTTGCCGGCATCGACGAGGCCGATCTCGCCGGCGATGCGCAACAGGGCGATGTTGCCGGCGTTGCGGGTCAGCGCGGGATGGGCGTGGGCGTGCGCGAGAATCAGGAACTGCACGGCGAACTCGATGTCGACCATGCCGCCTTCGTCGTGCTTCAAGTCGAACCGGTCGGTCGGATTCGGATGTCCCGCGTGCATCTTGCGCCGCATCTCGACAACCTCGTCGGCGAGCCGCCGAGCATCGCGTTCCAGGCGCAGCACCGCTTCGCGCTCCGCCTCGAACGCTTCACCGATTGCCGCGTCACCGGCCACGAAGCGCGCGCGGGTGAGCGCCTGGTGCTCCCAGGTCCACGCCTGCTCGCGCTGGTAGCGGCGGAACGCGGCCACGCTCGAGACGATCAGGCCGCTCGCGCCATCGGGCCGCAGGCGGAGGTCGGTTTCGTAGAGCTGGCCGGCCCCGGTCATGCTGGCGAGCCAGCTGACCAGGCGCTGTGCCAGCCGCGTGTAGCGTTCGGCGAGCCCTTCGGCCTCCGGCTCGTCGTCGTCGACGTCGTAGAGGAAAACGAGGTCGAGGTCGGACGCGTAACCCAGCTCCTTGCCGCCGAGCTTGCCGTAGCCGATCACTGCGAAGCGGGGCGCTAGTGCGCCGGCGCCCCGCAGCTGCCGCCAGCATGCAGCGAGCGCGGCATCGATGACCACGTCCGCGAGGGCGGAAAGGTGGTCGGCGAGGCGCTCGACCGACAGCGCGCCTGCCAGATCCTGGACCAGCAGCCGAAACAGGTGGGCGTGCTGGAAATGGCGCAGCGCGTCCATGCGCTGCTCGGGATCGTCGCCTGCGGCGGCAAGCGCCTTCGCGAGTTCGTCGCGCCAAGCCGCCCAGTCCGGTTCAGCGAACAACAGCCGCGTGTCGAGCAGTTCGTCCAGCAGGATCGGATGGCGCGTGAGGTAGTCGGCCGCCCACGCCGATGAGCCCATCAGGTTTGCGAGCCGCGGCATGAGCGGCGGATGCTCGATCAGAAGCGCGAGATAGGCGCTGCGCCGGCTTACTGATTCCAGCAAGTCGAACAATTGCGTGAACACGGCCTGCGGATCACGTCCCTCGTTCGCGGTCGCCGACGCGGCCTCCAACAACTGCGGCACCAGCGTGTCGAAGCGTTGCCGGGACTGCGCCGGCAACTGCAGGTAGCGTGCGCTCGCCTGTGTCGCCATGAAACGCGCGAGCAGGCGCACGGATTCCACGAAGCCGGCCGCAGTCAGCGCGGCTTGCGCCGCCTCGCTCGGCGGATCCTCCCACGCCACCCGCAACCGACTGTCCGGTGCTTCGTTCGCCGGCACGCCCAGTACCGACACGAACTGCACGGAGACGCTCGCGCGTACGTCGCGGAGCGCTTGCTCAAAGGAGGCAAGCGAGGGCGCGTCCATCGATTCGGCGAGCAACTCGCGTTCGCCAGTCTCGGCGGGCAACGCCTGGGTCTGCTGGTCGTCGCGATACTGCAGGCGGTGCTCGACAGCGCGCAGGTATCGATACGCATCGCGCAACGACGCAACGGCGACGCGCGGGAGCAGGCCGCGCGCCTCGATGGCGTCGAGCGCCCCTTGCGTGCCTCGCAAGCGCAGCGAAGGTTCGCGTCCGCCGCGAACGATCTGCAGCGCCTGGACGACGAACTCCACTTCCCGGATGCCACCTTCGCCCAGCTTGATGTTGTGCGCGTAATCGCGCCGGACACCCTGCTCGCGGATCTGCCGGTGCACGTCGCGCAGCCCGGCGTAGGCGTCGTAGTCGAGGTACTTGCGATAAACGAACGGGACCACGATCGCGTCCAGCGCGTCGTGCGTGGCGCCGGTCAGCGCCCGCGCCTTGAGCCACGCGTAACGCTCCCAGGTTCGTCCCTGTGTGATCAGGTAGTTCTCGAGCGCTGCGTAGGGCACTGCGAGCGGCCCCGCGTCGCCGTAGGGTCGCAGGCGCATGTCGACGCGGAACACGAAGCCGTCGGCGGTCGCGTCGTGCAGCGCCCCGATCACGCGACGGCCCAGCCGCTCGAAAAACTCGCGGTTCGCGATTCTGCGGACAGCGTCGGTCTCGCCTTCCTCGGGATAGACGAACACCAGGTCAATATCGGAGGAGACATTGAGCTCACTGCCACCGAGCTTGCCCATGCCGACGATCACCAGCCTCTGCACGGCGCCGGAGTCGGCGCCACGGGGCTCGCCAAACTCGTGCGCGAGCGCGCGGTGATGGTGCATGACGGCCGCCCGCAGGGTCAGCTCGGCGAGCCGCGTGACGCTCGCGCACACCTCGGCAAGATCGGCGCGGCCGGTCAGGTCGCGCGCGATCGTATGGAGCATCAGCCGTGCGCGCTCGTCTCGCATCGCCCGGGCGAGCGCCGCGGAGTCATCGCCGGCCGCGGCCGCCTCGATGGCGCATTCGGTTTCCTCCCAGCGAAACGGCGTCTCGATCCGTTCGCCTAGCCAGGCCTCGAGCTCGGGCTTCGCCGCGAGCAAGCGCTGCGCGTAACGGCTGAACGCGAGGGCCCGATCGAGGTGCATGAAGGGGAGGTCGGGTGGGACAGCGAAGGGGCAAAGGCCCGGCAGCGGCGGGCCTGTTCCCGCTACAATCGATACGAGCCGTTCCATTATGCCTTCCGAACCCGTTTTCTCCTCAAGACGTTCGCGCACCATCGGCGGCCGGCTTGTTGGCATCGCCGCGTACGGCGTGGCGGTGGCGGCGGCGCTGTGCTTCCTGACGCTGCTGGTGCTGCGCTTCGTTGCGCTGCCGCGTGTCGATTCGTATCGCGACGACATCGCCTCGCTACTGTCGCGGGAGCTCGGCCATCCGGTCGCGATCGACGCCATTCGTACCGGCTGGGACGGCTGGAATCCCCGCTTTGACGTGCAGGGACTGCGGATCCGGGATGCGAGCGACCCCGTCACGCAGCCGCTAATCGAACTCTCCGAGGTGTCGGCCACCGTTGCGTGGACGTCGCTGCTTACCGCGAGCCTTCGGTTGAAGGAGCTGGTGATCGTCCGGCCGCGGCTTGCCGTCCGTCGCGACGCTGCGGGGGCGTTGCGCGTCGCCGGCTTCGAAGTCGGTCCCAACGTCACCGGCAGCGGAACCGTGACCGACTGGGTCTTGCGCCATAAGCTGATCGTCGTCCGCGATGCGCTAGTGAGTTGGGACGACGACCTGCGCCATGCGCCGCCGTTGCTGCTCGAGGGCGTGCAGTTCCGGCTCGAGAACCGGTTCGGCCGTTATCGCTTCGGCTTGACCGGCACACCGCCGCCCGGGATCGCGGCGCCGATCGACATTCGCGGCGAAATCACCGACGTCTCGCTCGACGACTGGCGGACTCTTTCGGGCCGTGTCTATGCACAGCTCGACTACGCGGACATCGCTGCGTGGTCACCATGGCTGTCCTTGCCCACGCCGATCGTCAGCGGACAGGGCGCCCTTCGGCTCTGGGTCGAGTTCGCCGATGGCGTGGCGCGCGACGCGGTCGCGGACCTCGAGCTCGCCAACGTTCGCACCCGGCTGGGGGAGCGGTTGCCTTCGCTGGAGCTCGACCACTTGGCCGGACGCATCACCTGGCAGCAGGAAGGCGCGTGGCGCAACTTCGGAACGCGCGGTCTGGCGCTGGTCGATCGCGACGGCACGCGCATCGCGGCCACGGACCTCTCGCTGCGCTACGAACTCGCGGCCAGCGGCGAAACCACGACCGGGCGGGCGACTTTCAACCGTCTCGAACTCGCTTCGCTTGTGGCACTGGCCGCCCGCCTGCCGATGCCCGAGCATTTGCGCACGGACCTGGCACGCTACCAGCCACGCGGGACGCTGAACGACGGCGAGTATGCGTGGGAGGGCCCAGCCGGAGACCCGACCGGCTTCAAAACCCGGGGAAGCTTCCACGAACTCGGCGTCACGGCGTTCGAGTCGATGCCGGGACTTAGCGGGATCTCGGGGGGATTCGATGCAACGCAGCTTGGCGGCACGCTGACGTTGAAGAGCCGCGACGTCGTGGTCCATCTGCCGAAGGTGTTCGCGGAACCGATCGCGCTCGACGCGGCGAGTGGACGAGTGCGCTGGGAACGAGGCGCCGATGGCGTGACGATCCGGCTCGACGAAGTCGAATACCAGGGCGCAGATGTCGCGGGCACTGCCCAGGGGAGCTGGAAATCGCTGCCCAAGGGACCGGGATTCATCGATCTCGGCGCCCGGGTGACGCGCGCAAGCGCGAGGGAAGCCCACCGTTACGTGCCACTCATGGTCGGTGCGGACATCCGCTCATGGCTGCGAAGCGCGCTGGTCACCGGACGTGCCGATGACGCGCGGCTGACGCTCAAGGGCGACCTGGCGAAGTTTCCGTTTGCGGACGGCAAGTCCGGGACCTTTGTCATCGACATCAAGAGCAGCGGCGTGACCCTCGATTACGCGAAAGGCTGGCCGCCGGTGACGGGCATCGACTCGGAGCTGCGCCTGGAAGGCAACCGCATCAGCGTGGCCGCGACCCGCGCCAACGTGCTCGGCGCGACGCTTGGCCGTACCACCGCCACGATCGCGGACCTGTCGCTTCACCATCCGGTGTTGGTTGTAGAAGGTGAAGCCGACAGCGCCACCAGCGACGTCGTTGCCTACCTCAACCAGAGCCCACTCGCCAAGTGGACCGGCGGCCTTGCCGAAGGGGTACAGGCGACCGGCAATGGCCGGCTCACGCTGAAACTGGCGCTGGCGCTGGGCAAGGACGATGAGGTCGCGAAGCTGGCGGGCAGCTACCAGTTCACCGATAACACGCTCCGCTTCCCGGGGATCGCGCCGCTGTCGCAGGTCAACGGACGTCTGGATTTCACGGAACGAGAGCTTGGCGGCAAGGAGGTGTCGGTCGCGTTCCTGGGTGGCCCGGCAAAGGTCTCGATCGCAAGCCGTGACGGCGTCGTGCGGCTCACCGGGGGCGGCAACGCGGATCTCGTTGCCGCGCGGCAGGTGCTCGACAGCCCGTTCGACGATCGCCTTGCGGGCATGACCGACTGGCAGATCGCGCTCACGGCGCGCGACGGTTTCGCGGCCTGGACGCTTTCGTCGACGCTGCGCGGGGCGACGCTCGACTTTCCGCCACCGCTCGGCAAGGCCGCGAGCGAAGTGCGTTCGCTCAAGATCGAGCGCCGCGCCGTGGGTAAGGACGGCGTCCGCGAAGCCCTGATCGTCGACTACGGCGCCATCGGCCGGCTGATTGCGCACCGCAAGACCGGGGCTGCCACGCCCGCGTTTGAGCGTGCGCTGCTGCTGCTCGGAAGCGCAGTGTCAGGCGGCGGTGAACCGGAGCGCGCCGGCCTCACCGTGCGCGGCAATCTGGACGCGTTCAACCTCGACGAATGGCTCGCGATCGACAAGGGCGCGGCGTCACGGCGCACCGAATCGACCTGGACGATGCCCGACTTCGACCGCATCGATCTCGAGGCGGTCGAGTTTGCCGCGTTCGGGCGGCGCTATGACCAGTTGCATCTCTCGGCGAGGCGCGCCGCGAACAACTGGCAAATGCGATTCAACGCTCGGCAGGCCGAGGGAACGGCCGTGTGGGAGCCCGCCGGCTCGAAGCTCGCCAATGGACGATTCACCGCGAAGCTCGCGCGCTTCGAAATGCCGGCTGCCGGCGAAGCGAACGCCTCCGCTGAAGCTACCCGGTCCGAGGTCGCGCGCCGCGAAGGATCGGCGAATTCGTGGCCGGAGCTAGATGTGACCGCGGAGCGGTTCAGCTCGAAGGCCGGCAATCTCGGCCGGATGGAACTCGTCGCGCGCCCCGACGGTACTGACTGGCGAGTCACCAAGTTCGCGTTGCACAACGACGCCGGGCGCATCAACGCTTCGGGAAACTGGAAGCTGCTCGGCCCTCGCCAGCAGACCGAGTTCGATGTCGACGTCGAGGTGACCGACGCCGCCGCATTTCTGGCGCGGATGGGGATGCCGAACGACGTCAAGGGTGCCCCGACCCGGCTTTCCGGCCACGTCGGCTGGCCGGGCTCGCCGACCGATTTCGCCTACACGGCGCTGGCCGGGCAATTCAAGGTCACCGTCGGTGAAGGACAATTCACCAAAGTCGACCCGGGGGTCGGGAAGCTGCTCGGCGTGCTGTCGCTGCAGATGCTGCCGCGACGGATCACGCTCGACTTTCGCGACGTGTTCAGCGAGGGCTTCGCGTTCGACACCATCGCCGGCAACGTCAGCATCGCCAACGGAGTCATGCACACCGACGATCTGCTGGTATCGGGGCCCGGGGCGAAGGTGAACTTCGCCGGCGACGTCGACCTGGAGCGGGAAACGCAGCAATTGCGCTTGCGCGTGCAGCCATCGCTGTCGTCAGTGATTTCGACCGGGGCAGGTGCTGCGGCGGTCGTGCTGCTGGCGGCCAATCCGCTGGTGGGCGCGGCGGTCGGCGCCGGGACCCTCCTCGCGCAGAAACTCATGAAGGACCCGTTCGAGCAGATTTTCAGCTACCAGTACGCCGTCAGCGGCTCGTGGTCCGAACCGGTCGTCGAGCGCATCGATCCCAAGCCGGCGCGGCGGGCCGGCGAGACAACGAAAGAGGAGGGCGCCACCCGATGAGCGAGCTGCGATGAGTGCGTTCCGCGTCGCCGCCGTGCAGATGGTGTCCGGCGGGGACGTTGCCGGCAATCTCGAGCAGGCTTCGCCCCTGCTGGCCGAGGCCGCGAGCCGTGGCGCGGCGCTTGCGCTGCTGCCAGAGTATTTCGGACTGATGGGCGCGCGCTCCACGGACAAGCTCGCGGTCGCCGAACGCGACGGCAGCGGCCCGCAGCAGGATTTCCTTGCCGGCGCGGCGAGGCAATACGGCATGATCGTCGTGGGCGGCTGTGTTCCAATCGCGAGCAACGATCGGAATCGGGTGCGCAGCGCCTGCCTCGTGTACGGACCGGACGGGGCACGGCTGGCCCGCTACGACAAGATCCACCTGTTCGCGTTTGCCGACGGCGAGGAACACTACGACGAGGCGAGGACCATCGAGCCCGGCGCGCGACCCGATGCGTTTGAAGCGCCCTGCGGTCGCGTCGGCCTGTCGATCTGCTACGACCTGCGCTTTCCCGAGTTGTACCGGTCGCTTGGCGATCTCGCGCTGATCCTCGTCCCCGCGGCATTCACGGTGCCGACCGGCAAGGCCCATTGGGAACTGCTGCTCCGCGCTCGCGCGGTCGAGAACCAGTGCTACCTGCTGGCGGCGGCGCAGGGGGGAACCCATCCGAACGAGCGGCGCACTTTCGGGCATTCGATGCTGGTCGATCCGTGGGGGGAGGTCGTCGCCCGCCATGTCGAGGGACCGGGCGTCGTCGTGGGCGATATCGACACGGC